>JANQOS010000033.1 GCA_028285705.1 Altibacter sp. | reverse complement strand
GGAAGCATCAAAAGAATGATCGTCAAATGGAAGTGACGCCGCTGTAGCATTAATAGCCGGTACTTTGTTTAGCAGTAATCGCTGCTTTCGCATTTCTGCGGAAGGCTCTACCGCAGTCACATACTTATCTTTCGGTTCATAGGAGCCTGCTCCCGCTCCAACATTGAGTATCGTCTCCATACCTTCAAGTTCCCTGAAAATATATGCTGCAATTCTGGGGTCGGTTTGGCGATACCCGGAATATTGCTGCCCAAATGCATCATAATCAAATGCAGGATCGTGAATTTGTGTCATGCGTATTTTTGTAACGTCAAATTTTAAAAAGTTGTATCTTTACTGGTAATTAAACACAGAATTCATCTAATTTTTTCTGTGCTTCCTCAAATCCTAACTCTAATGCCTTTTTCCACGCCTCACAGGCTTCTTTTTTATGGCCCTGTTTGTGTTTTATTAAGCCTTTATTATAGTAGGCTCTGTTATAGTCCGGTTGAATTTCAAAAGCCTTTTCATTGTCTTTTTCTGCTTGCTCAAGGTTATTAATCATAAGATAAGCATATCCTCGGTGGGCATATAAGTTTGAAAAATCTGGCTTCAATTCAATAGCCTTATTAAAATCTTCAATAGCTTTATTGTAAAATCCCAAGTTACTATTCGCATAACCTCGGTTATTAAATGCCAATGGTTCTTTTGCATTAAGGCGAATAGCCTCATCTAGATCTTTAATCGCTTCTTCATATTTTTCTAATTCACTTTTAGCAAAGCCACGATTATTAAATGATATTGAATCATTTGGATCAAGGCGGATAGCTTCGTCTAAATCTTTAATAGCATCTTTATATTTTCTTAGTTCATTTTTTGCATAGGCACGGTTTGACCAATAATATTGATTTGAAGCATCAAGAGATATCGCACGGGTATAAGATTGAATGGCTCCTTCAAAATCCTCTTCTTCACTATCGGCTCTTCCTTTCCAGAACCAATCATCTGCTGTAAAATCTTTTTCATCTTTTGAGCGTTCCAGACTTTCTTCATACTCTTTCACTTTTTTCTTTTCTTCAAGGTTCAATTCATCTACTTTTTGAGCAATCCCCAGTTTCTCCAATTCGTCTCGTTGCTTTTCCATACTTGCAACCAGTTCTTTTGCCCGCTCTCTATGTATTTGCATTTTATCTTTTTCATCTTCAAGCATCTTTTGGCTTGCCTCTTTGAAATTATTCTGCAATAACTCAACAGCTGTTTCTATTGGTTCTTTCGCTTTTTCTTCTACCTGCTTCTTCAACCAATCTTCTGTTATGATAGTATTGATCTTAGCGGCTGTAAGTTTCTTTGCCTGTCCTTCAAAATAGGCCTGAATGGATTTTTTTATCGCTTTCCAGCCAATAAAAGAAAGAATAATGACAACAGCCGTAACCAAAGTAGATATTAGCCATAGAAAATTTGTTAATCTGTTGTCCATCTTTTCATACATCAATTCATACTGCGTAATTTTTTCTTCACGCATTTCATTTAAATGTGCTTCTGTTCTTTCGAGGTCATCACGAAGATTCTTTACCTCTTGCTCAAGAAGCATGAGGTCCAATTTTTCTTGTGAGACGGAGTCTTGCTGTGAAAATGTTACGATCACATTACAGAAAAGCATAAAAACTAACAACACATATTTCATAATCCACTAATTTTTAATAGAATACGAAATTATTGGTTGCCCAATTAAAAATCAACAGTGTTTTTCCTGTTTTTCCTGGAAGTTGTTAACAGGCACTTATAAAACTAACTTCATCTCATCCACCAACAATCGATCCCGTCGGTAAGCATATGTAATAGTAATCCCAAAGCAATGATACGGGTCTTTTTAAAGAAGAATAGTACACTATATGCTACTATTGCTACATAAGTGTGCAAAGGATGAAAATTGATGCTACAACGATTGAGGGAAAATACAGGCTCTGCCAATAAGTGGTCCACATCTACCAGCATGGTAGCCAGCATAATGAGCCATGCTCTTTTCCAGTGTTGCCGAAAGAAAACCCAGGCAATAAGACCCGGAAGCATTAAATGTAAGCTGTAATGTACCAGCTGTTGGAGCATAGAAAATTAACCCTTGCCTTTATCCCTGTTCAATACCCGGTACTCTTCATAACATTCACTGATAGCATCCAGTATTTGCAGGTCGTTCGCAGTATTTATAAAATCTTTTGAGTAATTACATTTATTGAGGATCTCATCTATATCCACACGTTCCAATTGCAATACTGCCATGAGGGTTTCCCGGTCGAACTTACTTTGCAGCAGGTTCCTGATCTCATCATCATTTTTCATCTTACGCAGTTTCCGCATCTGTTTGGGTCGTTTGCCAAAGACATTGTAGAGAAAATCTGCCGGATTGAAAATAGCACTTAGTACTTTATTCACAGCACCCGGTTGTTGGTTCCCTCCTTCGTAACCTGTATTGAGACCGCTGATCCTGTAGCGGTAATTATCATAAATAGGGATCGTTTTTGCATCTACTTCAACATAACCGGTCAATTGTACCGGGCGCACAACTACTTCTTCCAAAGCAATGCCCAACTCGGTCATTTTGATCTTGATCTCTCCAAATTTCATCCAGTCATTGGTTACCCGTACTCTTATCGATTTAAAACCCAGGTAACTAAAATAGAGTGTATCGTTCACAACGGCACGAATCTCAAAATCTCCTTCTTTATCGGTTGTAGCCCCAACAACACTGTTCAAGTTCACAATGTTCACATTTTCTAAGGGAACATCATTAGCATCATTGAGTACTTTTCCTTTGATTAGGGGAGGTTGTACAAGAGATTCTTGTGACCAGGCGGTCACCGAAACGATCAGTAGTAAAAATAACAGTAGGTTTTTCATAGCAGCTTATATGGCATAAAAATACATAATATAGACGTTAATTTCATGCCAAAGTTTAACCTGATCTAAAATTTATTTAATTCCTACGACGACGTTTTCCTCCTGTTCCACTATTTTGGGGTCTTTCGCTTCTTCTTCGGCTTTTGCCTGCAAATTTTGGGCGGTCATCTCCGGATCCGCTGCTACGCTTTTTGAAACCTCCTTTGTCTCTTCCTCCGCTTTTACCTTTAAAACCTCCACGACCTCTGCCACGGCTGCGGTCTCTTCCTCTTCCACCACCTCTACCTCGGCCACCTCTGTCCTTGGATATCTCTACAGAGATATTTCTTCCGTCAAGTTTAAAGTCATTGAAAACACCCAGTACCAGTTCCTGGTGTTTGGTATCTGTATTAAAGAACGAAAAGCTGTCTTTAACATCAACTTTATAGACATCGTCTTTTCCTAATTCTAAGAGATCCCGTAAGAAGTCTTTTAAGCTCATCCAGTCAAAATCATCCTTCCCTCCTATGTTTATAAAATAACGTACAGTGTCTTTGGAATCGTTTTCCGAATAATCTCCACTTCCGGCGGAAGCGTTCAGGTCCTTTGCATTCTTGTAATAATTATAGAAACGGGTAAACTCGACCGAAAACACTTTTTTGATCAATTCTTCCTTGCTGAAATCAGTAAGTACTTCATTTATGGTTGGCAGATACATATCGATCTCGTGATTGATCTCCGTATTCTTAATACTATTCGCTAAATGAAATAATTGTACTTCACAGATCTCCATTCCACCCGGAATGTCCTTCTTTTCAAATTTCTTCTGGATCTTCTTCTCTATCGCTCCTATCTTTCGTACTTCGCTTTTGGAAACGATCACCATGGAAACTCCGCTCTTTCCTGCACGTCCCGTTCGGCCACTACGGTGTGTATAGGTTTCAATTTCATCAGGCAACTGGTAATTGATAACGTGTGTAATATCGTCCACATCGATCCCACGGGCAGCTACGTCCGTTGCTACCAACATTTGTACCTGGCGGTTTCTGAAGGATTTCATTACAATATCCCGCTGATTCTGGCTCAGGTCTCCATGTAAGGCTCCTGCACTATAACCATCTGTAATGAGTTGTTCGGCAACTTTTTGAGTATCTCTTTTTGTGCGGCAAAATACTACTGAAAAGATATCCGGATTTGCGTCTGCCAGTCGTTTTAACGCCAAATATCGGTCACGGGCGTTCACCAGGTAGAATTCGTGAGATACACTATCTGTACTCACATTTTTAGAACCTACAGTGATCTCAATAGGCTTGTGCATAAATTTTTTGGCGATCGAAGCTACTTCTTTTGGCATAGTGGCACTAAACAACCAAGTGCTTTTATCTTCGGGAGAATGTGAAAGTATTTCGGTGATATCTTCATAGAAACCCATATTAAGCATCTCATCGGCCTCATCAAGGACACAATATTCTATTTTAGAGATATCGATCATTCTACGGCCGATCATATCTTTCATTCTTCCCGGGGTGGCAACAATGATCTGCGCTCCTTTTTTAATCTGTTTGGCCTGGTCCGTAATGCTTGCACCACCATATATGGCCACTACATTCAAACCCTTCACATATTTTCCGTAATTCACCAATTCATTTGTGATCTGCATACACAGTTCACGTGTGGGAGACAGGATCAAACCCTGAGTGGTACGGCTGTCCGGATTGATCTTTTGTAACATCGGGAATCCGAATGCAGCGGTTTTTCCGGTACCGGTTTGTGCGAGGGAAACAATATCGGTTTCTTCCTGTAAAAGAATTGGAATTGCTTTTTCCTGTACTTCCGAAGGGGTTTCAAAACCCATATCGGTAATGGCCTGAAGTAAATTCTCGTCTAGGCCTAACGATTTAAATGTAGACATATGATTTTCTAAAAGTTTATTTGTACTTCCTGAAGCAAACACGACAAATAAACCTTATCACTTCTTGCAGTACTACCTCACCCTGAGGATTTTCCAGCGGCAAAGATACTCTTTATATTCAGTTAGCGATTGTTTTGGGAGTTTTTTATGAATTAACGAAAGCTATGCTCATTTCGAAAGGAACCCTATCAATTTGCGTATCGCTTTCCCACGATGCCCAATTTGATTTTTTTGATGGAGTGTCATTTCCGCAAATGTTTCTACAAACCCTTCGGGTTGAAAGACCGGGTCATATCCAAATCCCTTTTCACCTCTAAGTGTTTCGGTGATCTCGCCATCACAAATACCTGTAAACAAATTGGTGACACCATTTGAGGTTAGGGCGATCGTAGTTTTAAAACGGGCAGTTCGGTCTTCTTTTCCTTCGAGGTTTAAAAGCAGCTTATTGATATTGGCTTCCGCATTGTTTTCCGGCCCGGCATAGCGCGCACTATACACTCCGGGTTCATTGTTCAGGGCTATTACTTCCAGTCCCGTATCATCTGCAAAACAATCATACCCGTAATGCTCTTTTACATAGGTAGCTTTTAATACGGCATTGCCTTCAATCGTATTTGCTGTTTCGGGAATATCTTCATAACAGCCAATATCCGTTAGGCTAAGCAACTCCAAATGAGTCGGTAACACAGCCTTTACTTCTTTGAGTTTATTTTGATTATGGGTCGCAAAGACAAGTTGCATACTTACTTAAATTCTTACTTCATAGAATACAGTGCAATCTTGTTCCCTTCGGTATCTTTTAGTACAGCCATGTATCCGTGTTCGGGTGATATCATTGTTTTTTCCTGTAGAATACTTCCTCCGGCATTAGTTACTCTGTCCAATTCGATTTGTACATTTTCAGAACTAAAGTATACCAATGTTCCTTCTTCGCTGGGTATGTAGCTTTCCTGCTGCACCAATGATCCTGATGCTCCCGGTGCTCCTTCTTCATTGGGAAACCAGCCCATTAGTATGCCCTGAAAATCCTGCACCGTAACTTCTATTGCGAATACTTCTTCGTAAAACTTTTTGGCCCGGTTCATGTCATTCACAGGAATCTCGATCCAAGCTACCATATTTTGTTTCATATTGCTAAATGTTAATTAGTTTTCCAATACTTTTTTTAACGCGTCCAATCCTTCCTCAAAATCCTTTCCAACTGCTTTATCCATGTTAAAAAACATCATCATTACATTCATTGGAACCTTATGTGTACCATAAAAACCCCAAACGACCTTGGTACCTCCTCCATCTGCTTCATGGGTCTCCATATAAGCACTACTTTCACTTTTCCATGGCTTTAGAAATCGCAAAGCGGTATCTATTCTTTTATTTGCCTCCATGCCCATAATCTCTTGCTCTCCATGGCCTACCTGTTTGTGGTCGCTTTCCCAACGTGAAACAAATCCTACGGTTCCGTCTTCTCCTGTAAAGGTTTGTTTCATATTCGGATCTCTTTGCTTCCATGGTGACCAATGATCCTGATTTTTAATATGTGAGAGGTATTGATATACTTCCGGTACGGATTTATTTATGGTAATGCTTCTATGTACGTTGTACTTTTTTGGAGCCACAAGTACCAAAATAATTAATAGGGCCAAAATTGCTAATAGGATATAAAGAAATATCATAATTGGTAAGGTTTAAATTAGATTTATAAATCTACAAATTTTTCTCTTTGTAATAACGTTCGATGATCTCTGTAGAGCTTTTAATGGTCTTTTGGGTCCAAATCATTTCTATTTCCAGTTTTTCGGCTTCAGAAAGTTGCCAATTCACTTTGGTTTCTTTTAACTTGGTGACCACATGTTGAAGAATGATCGCAGCGGAGACCGAAATATTCAAACTTTCGGTAAAACCATACATTGGAATCTTTAAAAAGGCGTCTGCTTGTTGCATGACCACATCACTCAATCCGTCATTTTCTTTTCCGAAGAAAAAAGCGCTCTTTTTTGTAACATCAAAGTCCTGTAATAAAGAAGAATCATTATGTGGCGTAGTTGCAATGACCTGGTAGCCTTTCTTTTTCATTTCAGAAATACAGTCTTTAATGGTATCGTAACGATATAAATTGACCCATTTTTGTGCCCCCATGGCTATTTCTTTGTCTATTCTTTTACTTTCCAGTTCTTCCACAACATGCAGGTCCTGTATACCAAAAATATCGCAGGTACGCATTACGGCGCTCGTATTATGCAGCTGGTAAACATCTTCGGTCACAACAGTAAAATGCCGTGTTCGCTGAGCTAATACTTTTTTGAAAAGGTCTTTGCGACGCTCGGTAAGTAATGTTTGTAAATATTCAAAAAGTTGTAAATCCAATGGAAATAAGTAATTTTAAAACGAAGATAAAAAATTACTTATAATGAAGATCGCAGTTCTTACCGGAGCAGGAATGAGTGCCGAAAGCGGGCTTAAGACCTTTCGTGACAGCAATGGTCTGTGGGAAGGGCATGATGTAATGAAAGTGGCTTCTCCTCAGGGGTTTGCAAATGATCCCGGGTTGGTACTGGATTTTTACAACCAGCGCCGAAGGCAATTACTGCAGGTAGAACCCAATGTGGCACATATTGCTTTGTCCGAGCTTGAAAAAGAACATGAGGTTGTTATTATTACCCAGAATGTGGACGACCTGCATGAGCGTGCCGGAAGCAACCATGTGGTCCATCTGCATGGAGAGCTATTAAAGGTACGCAGTACGTTTGACGAAAGCCTTATTATGGATTGGAGAAATGACCTCAATGTAGGAGACCTTTGTGAATACAAACATCAATTACGTCCGCATATAGTTTGGTTTGGAGAAGCAGTTCCCATGATGGATACGGCCATTCAATTGATTTCGGAAATCGATGTTGTTATGATCGTAGGTACATCGATGCAGGTCTATCCTGCAGCCGGTTTGATACAATATGCTCCGCTGCATGCTCCTGTTTATTTCGTGGATCCCAATCCGTCAATATCTTCTTCGGAAAGGATCACTGTTTTTGCAGAAAAAGCAACCACAGGTGTTCCAAAAGCGATTACTGCCTTAAAGACTATTTAATATGGAATCAGTGCTATTTCAGAAAATAAACTATGACAAAGCTTACCGGGAGAATAGATACGGGGCTGCAGTATGGATCCTGGAACATCCGGAAAGTATTCCGGAATTATTGAAGTATTGCTTTAAGAACGATGAAGATATTTCTTATAAAGCCAATTGGTCGTTGGAATTTGTATGCCTTGAAAATTTGGAATTACTCTATCCTCATTTCGATTTTTTCTTCAAAAATTTGCCTGATGCATATAAACATCAATCTGTAAGGCCTTTATCACATATCTGCGAAATGATCTGTATCCGTTATTACAAGAAAAAGGATCCGTTGTTGCTTAAGACATTAAATGCTACTCATAAGGAGATTATGATCGAGTGTTCTTTTGACTGGCTCATTACAGATCAAAAAATTGCGTGTCAGGCCCGCGCCATGCTTTGTTTGTATTATTTAGGGACAGAATTTGATTGGATCCATGAGGAGTTGGCCCAGATATTGGAACGAAATATCCCTTCCGGAAGTGCCGGTTACAAATCCAGAGGCAAAAAGATACTGGGTAAAATAAAAGAATAAATCTTCGAATACTATACTTTATTCTTCTTGCGATAAATAGTATCTTTGCACTTTCAAAATTTCTAGTATGGCAACCAACGCATTACAGGCAATTTCACCTATAGACGGCAGATATGCATCCAAAACTGCATCGCTCATTCCTTTCTTTTCCGAAGAGGCTCTCATACGGTATCGTGTTCAGGTGGAGATCGAGTATTTTATTGCTTTGACAGAGCTTCCATTGCCCCAGTTAGTAGATTTTGATAAGAATCAGTTTTCTGCTCTAAGGAATTTGTATTTGGAGTTTTCCGTACAGGATGCTCTTCATATAAAGGATATTGAAAAGGTAACCAATCACGATGTAAAAGCAGTCGAATACTTTATCAAAGAAAAATTTGATGTGTTGGGCCTTCAACAATACAAAGAGTTCATACATTTTGGCCTCACATCTCAGGACATTAATAATACAGCCATTCCCCTTTCACTCAAAGATGCTATCAATGAAGTATATGTACCACAACTATTTGCAGTAAAGGACAAATTGAAAGAACTGGCTACTGAGTGGGCAGATGTACCTATGTTAGCCCGAACACATGGACAACCGGCTTCCCCAACTCGCCTGGGAAAAGAAATAGAGGTTTTTGTTGTGCGACTGGAAGAGCAATTTGACCTGTTAAATGATATTAAAAGTGCTGCCAAATTTGGAGGTGCAAGCGGAAATTTCAATGCGCATAAGGTTGCATATCCTGCTATAGACTGGAAAGCATTTGGGACACAGTTTGTACAAGAAAAATTAGGGCTGCACCATTCTTTCCCAACTACACAGATCGAGCATTATGACCATATGGCTGCTCTATTTGATAGCTTAAAACGTATCAATACAATTTTGATCGATCTAGATCGTGATATCTGGACGTATGTTTCCATGGATTATTTTAAACAGAAGATCAAAAAAGGAGAAATAGGTTCTTCTGCGATGCCGCATAAAGTAAATCCTATCGATTTTGAAAACAGTGAAGGAAACCTGGGAATTGCCAATGCGTTATTCGAACATCTGTCTGCAAAACTTCCTATAAGCCGTTTGCAACGCGACCTAACAGACAGTACTGTGCTACGGAACATTGGAGTCCCTATAGGACATACATTCATTGCATTTCAATCTACACTAAAAGGATTGAATAAATTATTGCTTAATGAATCCAAATTTGCCGAAGACCTTGAAAATAACTGGGCGGTAGTTGCTGAAGCCATACAGACTATCTTGCGTAGAGAAGCATATCCAAACGCCTATGAGGCTCTTAAAGGGTTAACCCGTACAAATGCAGCCATTACGCAAAAATCTATTGCAGATTTCATTGAGACACTGGACGTTTCGGAAGCAATAAAAGATGAAATGCGGCAGATAACCCCTTCAAACTATACGGGAATATAGCTATTGATATTTCCGGAAAACAAAAAAGACTCCATTTTGGAGTCTTTTTTGTTTTTAAAGATCATTAATTAAAAACTACTGGCCCAGATCAAAGAGGTCGCCTATGCTCTTCAGCTTAGAAGCGTCAATATCGCCCCGGTCAATGGAATTCATTAGCTTGAGTATCTCATCCGGACGCATATTATCTCCCAATAAACGAAATACTGCAAAACCTCTTTCACTATCACTGGCAAATACGATCAACTCATCAATAGCATCTTCTTCACCTAAATACTTTAAGGTAGCTCCTTTGGTATTGGAGCCCATTTTCATGAGTGTTTTATATTTTTCTTGTCCAATGATCTCTTTCACTTTTATCTTTTCAGCTTCATATTCGGCTGTATTACCTTCTTTTATTGGATAGGCTACCACATTTATTTTCTTCACTGTGTTTAGGACATCCATTTCTTCTTTTGAAAAGTCTGCACTTTCACTTTGTAACAAACTTGTTGCAAGGTCAACTTTTACAAAGTTGTTATCATCCTGCTTGTCCACTAAATACCGTTGCAATGATTGCTCATTACTACACCCGTATAATGCAAGAGCGGCAATAGCTAAGGCTGTAATATATTTTAAGAGTACCATAGTTATGATTTTTTCTTTTCAATATTCTTTAATTGCTCACTACCGGGCACCTTAAGGTCGTGTGTAAGTTTAGATATCTTCTTTAGGTCAATGTTTCCGGTAATGCTCATAATTACGGTCATTTTCTTACCATCCACATCTCCTTTAAGATGCATTAATAGTTCACTCACAAAGTTTTCATTTTTCCCTTCTTTAGAGTAAAACTTTATGTTCTTACCATCGTCCTTAACACGCATTAATTCGCTTAGGTCTTTGGATTTTCCAACATAATTCGTCACGGCGCTATTCATTCGCTGAGCAACCTCAGGGTTTTCCGTAGTATACACCTTGATATTATCAAGATTGTTTACCAGTTCCATATATTCCTGAGCTTCCGGGTCATCCGACTCCAAATCTATTTTGCTCAATAATTTGAACATATTTTTGGTAACTATCACCGAGCTTACATCTTTTTCGTCTTCAAAAGAGTCAAAGGTTTGGGCAGATATAACCATTGGTGCGAATATGATTGCTAATAAAATTGCTAACTTTTTCATGTGTCTGTGTTTAAGATTATTTTAAAATTTTGTTTTTACTGTTTGTAAATTGATCGATATGTGAAATTGTTGAAGTTCCTTTAGAAAATTCATTTAAATGCGCAATACTGGAAGTGCCTTTATTAAGGTTTTCAGAAAGTAATAGCATAGTCTCTTTTGCTTTTTCGAAAGCAGCTACCGCCTCTTTTTCTTCTTGCGTCAATTGAGGCTGTGAGAACATAAAACTTCCAACGGTAACGCCAACCACTAACATTGCAGCTATACCATACCACCATTTATTTAACTGAAATGATGCTTGTGGTAACACAACTTCCTGTTTTGAAACCTCTTCACCTGCGCGTTCCAGGCCCACAAAAAGCGGCTGGTACACTACCAGGTGTGGCGCTACTTCGTTCCCTGTAAAATACTTACGAAGGGTAGCTTCTTCATTAAGTGTGGTGTTACCCTCAAAATAAGCCTCCAATAGGGTTTCTATATTAGCTAACTCCATAATTGTATTGTTTTATTAATTGTTCTCTTACTGTTTTTCGGGCGCGTGACAATGCTACACGGACCGCTGTTTCATTACTTTCCAGCATCTCGGCAATTTCAGCGAACTCAAATTGCTCAACATCCCGAAGCTGAAGGATCATTCTTTGCTGTTCCGGGAGGGTTTCCATGATCTTAAAAACCAAACTAACTCCATCATTTGCCTCAACAGCTTTCTCAATATTCTCAGAATTCTGATAATTGCTATGTACAATTTTCAAATTACCTGCTTGTTTCGATTTTAGGCGGTCCAAACAGTAATTCTTTGTCATTGTAATGGCAAATGCTTCGGGATTCTTATAGTTCTTAATTTTTTGTTTCCCATTCCATAATTTCAAAAAAACTTCCTGAACGGCATCTTCAGCTTCTTCACTGGATACAAGGAGCCTCTTAGCAAGCCTATACAGCTTATCTTTAAAAGGTAAAACGGTTGTTAAGAACTCCTTTTGTTTCATTAGTCTGGTGGTTAGTGAACTTGCAATTGCTATGCCGTTCTTTAATTACGACGAGGCACTTAAAATTTTGTTACAATTTAGTTGATGTTTTACAATAATGTATATACTTTAGGGGTTTACAAGTTATGTTTCGTTTAAAAAATATTATGAAAAAGAACCTTCTCTTACTACTTTTAGCCGTTTCTATTACATTCACTTCTTGTTTTGAAGATAGGGATGATAACATTCAGGTTGCATCTACGGTTGATATTCAAAATTTTATATACCGTGCCCTCAATTTCTTTTATCTATACAAAGCAGATACTCCGGAGCTTGCCAACGATGCATTCGCAAACCAAAGTGACCTGGATACTTTTTTAAATACGTTTGCTTCTCCCGAGACCTTATTTGATTTTCTAATATCGTCCCAGGACCGTTTCAGTATATTGGTAGATAATTATATTCAACTGGAAAATGAATTAAATGGCATTACTCTTAATAACGGGATGGAATACGGTGTGGTACTTTATCCGGACGGAAGTGGAAATGTTTTTGGGTATGTACGCTACGTAATACCTAATACGAGTGCAGCTTCGGAAGGATTACAGCGTGGAGTGATATTTAATACTATTGATGGCCAGCAAATCACAGAAAATAATTTCAATGAGCTTTTTGCTCCAAATAGTTATACCATTGGGCTTGCAACTTACGATGGGCAAACGGTAACCCCTACGGGAGAGTCTGTTACACTTTCCAAAGCAGAGGTAACCGAAAACCCTATTCATATTGCAAAGACCTTGACGGTAAGCGGACAAAAGATCGGCTATTTAATGTACAATGCTTTTACTGCAAATTTCAATCAGGAATTAAATGCGGCTTTCGGGCAGTTTAAGGCCGACGGAATTACCGACCTCGTTTTGGACCTACGGTATAATGGTGGTGGTTCTGTACGTACGGCGCAGGATCTGTCCAGCATGATCACCGGACAATTTGCAGGTGATCTTTTTTATTCAGAAATATGGAATGAAGACAGACAAGATGAATATGCAAGCCCGGGAGTCTTCAATACAACTTTAAGTACGGGTGAAGCTATTAACAGCCTGAATTTAACCAGAGTATATATTCTGACTACGGGTAGGTCAGCCTCATCCAGTGAATTGGTCATCAACGGATTAAATCCATATATTCAGGTAATACAAGTTGGAGGAACAACTACAGGCAAATTTCAGGCTTCCTTCTTGCTATACGATGCACCTGCTCCCGGTTTTAGTAGAAGTCAGGCCAATCCCGGTCATAAATATGCAATGCTACCACTGGTATTTAAAACAGCAAATGCAGCAGGGAATACGGATTTTGTGGATGGGCTTGTCCCGAATATAGAACTAAATGAAGATTACAGCAACCTTGGTGTGTTAGGGGATGCAAACGAGCCCTTACTGGCCGCAGCCTTAAATGATATTATTCCCGCACCTGTTCCTCTGCGAAGTAATTTCAAGGTACTGGAAGAGATTTCAGAAAGCAAAGCGTCTTCCTTATCGTATCAATTGATGATATCAGATCAATAGGTTTTTCTTATTAAAAACCTAAAAATTAGGGGATGACCGTTAACTTTAACGAAACCAAAAAGTATCATCCCCAATCATTGTTATTAAGGCATCTAAATAATTAACTGTTCTTTTTAAGATGCAAGTGTAATTAATCGTAATTAGAATTCTAAAGTAAATCCTCCCCTTATATTTCTTCCGCGAGTTTGATAGCGATATAACTCTTCATACTCTTCATTTAGTAGATTATTCACGCTTGCAAATAGAGTAAGGCTTTTTAGAATCTTTGTAGAAGCAGAGATATCCAGCAGCCCATAACTATCAAGAGTTATAGCCTCACTTTCAAAGGTTTCGGGGTTAAAAAAGGAGTCTTCACGTTCGCTATTGTATTGATAGTTAACTCCTACAAATGACTTCGAATTGATTTGATATCCTATGGACGCATTCGCTTTATGTTCCGGAATACGCATGGTAAATCTTTCATCGGCCTGGGTATTTGTATAATTAGCAGTAACATTTACTTTCTTTCCAAACTTTTTTGAAATTTCCACCTCTACTCCACTGGCGTCGAATGTATCTGAAATGTTTTGATATTGAAAAACAAACAGGTCGGGATCTACTGTAACAAAGTCCACAAAATTTTCTTCATTTCTGGTAAAATAAAGAGCACTTATACTGAAGTTGTCTTCTAAAGAAAAAGCCAAACCTCCTTCAATAGTTGTGTTTTCTTCAGGTTGCAATGCTTCGTTTCCGTATAGCGGGTCATATAATTGAAATAATGACGGAGTAATATAAGCTGTACTATAAGAGCCCAAAACCTTTAAAGTATTCTTTCCAAAATCAAATACATACGAAGGGTTTATATTATACACAAGGTGTGAATCATATACACTGTGAATATTCATTCGCGCTCCGGCATTTATATTCAAACCAAAATCCGAGATATAAACAAGGTTTATATAAGGGTCTACATAATTAAACTTGGCGGTGTCTTCGTTCACAGCTTCAACAAAATCATTTTCACCAAATGGTATGGTAAACGAATTAAAGCTACTGGAGTTAAAGTTTACACCTAACAATACGCTAATTTTCTTTGTAAAGTTGTGGTTTAAATAGGCGCCTAGTGTATGTGATTTTGAATCGTATTTTGTTGGAAAAGAAGATTCAAATTCACGTTCTATCCAGGTC
>JANQOS010000021.1 GCA_028285705.1 Altibacter sp. | reverse complement strand
CCGTTTGTAGAACCCGGTAATGCCAGAACCAAAGAATTGTTTATGGTACCGGCTACACTTCGTGAAAGCATGGCATAGGGCGTACGGTCCTGGCCATAGCTTCTAATGGCTTCTTCTATCCCCGGGATGTTTCTGTCAATTAAACTACTAAGTGCTTCAGGTGTGACATCTCTTTTGGATAATCCTGTTCCTCCGGTATATATAATTAGATCCACTCCTTCACCCTCATACTTTTTTGCTTTCTTCTGAATGATATCTTTTTCATCCGGAATGATACAATAATCAGCGATCGAAACATTGCAAGCCTCCAATTTTTCAATAATTGCTTTTCCGGCTTTATCTTCTTTTTGCCCTGCCGAAATAGTATCTGAACAAACGATAACAGCTGCTGTAAGATTCTTTCTAAAGCGATCTCTAAAATCTGATTTTCCGCCTTTTTTACTCAGTAGTTTTATATGATGAATTTCTACACCTTTATCAATAGGCTTCAACATATCATACATATTTAAAGCAACCACGCTCGCTCCATGCATTGCTTCAACTTCGACACCGGTCTTATAAATGGTCTTTATAGTACAAAGTATGGTGATTTCCAATCCGTTTATTTCATATTCAATTCCCGTGTACTCAATAGGAAGCGGATGACAATCCGGAAGCAGGTCCGGAGTTTTTTTAACACCTAACAACCCGGCCGCTTTACTCATGGCAAATACATTTCCTTTTGGGACCGTATTATTTTCAATGGCGGTAATGGTCTCAGGTTTGCTCACCTTGATGATAGCCTGCGCTGTTGCTATTCTTAATGTGTTGCTTTTATGTGTGATGTCTACCATTTCTCGTTTATTTGTTTAGATGCTCAGTTGTTTATTTTGAGAATTTTATAATACATTTTTATTTTTCAGTTAAACGATTTCACAAATCAACGTTTTAGCATATTACTAAGAATTAACCTTCCATTGATGTGATTCGTCCTCAAAGATCTCTTTTCCAAAAACAGGAATTTTTGCTTTAATTTCTTCAACTACATATTCCAAAGCCGAGAAGACTTCTTTCCGTCTGGGGGACGATACAAATACAAATAAACAGATCTCCCCAGCTTTTACACTCCCCAGGCTATGGTAAATATGCATACAGGTTAGATCGAATTTTGAAAATGTCTCTTCTCTTATTTCGTGAAATTTAATACTGGCCATGTCCTCATGAGCAGTATATTCTATTGCCGAAACCTTTTTGCCATCAATCTCATCTGCCCTAACTTGTCCTAAAAAGATGTTATGAGCCCCGATGGTTGTTTTGGACTGGTGTTTTGCTATGGATTGCCCAATGAACTCAGATGAAATAGCACCATTTATAAATACATTTTTGGATTTTCTTTTATTCATACTATTTTAATTTTAATTGTTCTATTAATGCTAAAACTCCTCCTTTTAGGCTATAGCAATCAACAATGTTATTTTTTTGTAATATTTCTACAGCGGTTTTGCTTCGTATTCCGGATTGACAAAAAATGACCTTACTGTCATCGGCCTCAATTTCATTTAATTGTTCTTCAATTTCTCCTAAAGGAATTTGTTTACAATTAGGCAAATCCGGTTGAGGTTGTTCATTGTGTTCCCTTACATCTATGAACTGAATGTTCTCTTTCATCAACGCTTTTTCTGCGGAGATCTCACTGACCTGCGTCAAGCAAAAATCTTCATTGTTTTGATCGTGAAAGTTATCTTTTGAAGCCAATACTTTATCATATTCGGAAGTGGACCTGGTAATCTTCAGCATAGTAGTTTGTATTGTTTTGGCATTATAACAAAAGAGTTTTCCGGATAATACATCTTCAAAACCTAAAATGATCTTAATGACCTCATTAGCCTGCATACTTCCGATGATCCCCGGTAAAACCCCAAGAACACCAACATCAGAACAGTTTGCTACAGAACCTTGTTTTGGGGGAGTAGGGAACAGGCATCTATAACTTGGACCTTTTTGATAGTTAAACACAGAAACCTGCCCTTCAAACTTATAGATCGCGCCATATACCACAGGCTTATTTACCAGTATTGCAGCATCATTGATCAAATAACGAGTTGCAAAATTATCTGTGCCGTCCACTATGATGTCGTAATTTTTGAAAAGCGTTAATGCATTACCGGAGGTCAGTTTTTGGGGGTAAGCTTCAATGAGGATCGTTGGATTGAGATCGGTTAATCTGTTTTTGGCAGCTAAAGCTTTATTTTCACCTAAAGATGATGTGCCAAATAGTATCTGGCGCTGTAAATTAGATTCTTCAACCACATCAAAATCAATGATTCCAATGGTTCCAATTCCGGCTGCCGTAAGATATTGCAGTACGGGACAACCTAATCCTCCGGCACCAACAACCAATACTTTAGAGTTCGAAAGTTTGTCCTGCCCTTTTTGGCCGACTTCAGATAATACAATATGTCTATTATATCTACTCATTTTTTATCCTCCTGAAAATGGAGGCAATAATGCAATTTCACCTTCAGATATCACCATTTCTTTTGAAACGATCTCATTGTTTTGTGCTACTTGGAAATCCTTTTCCTTCAGGTCCGGGTACTTCTCAAATAGGATGCTCAATACGTCCGAAACAGAATTTTTTGAAAATTCGAGGGTCTCTTCATTGCATCCTGTAACTTCAGCCAGCAATCCAAAATATTTAATGTGCAAGATCATTCCTTAATGATGTTAATTGACTTTTTGTATTTATATTTCTTACATATTGCTCCAGATCCGGATCAAGTACAACGGTCTTCGTATTTAATTGCATTACAGCTTTTCTTAGTCGCCTTTCTCCTTCCTGCAATAAATGTAAACACTGAAGCATACAATGTTTTTTATAAATGGCTATGAGCGGCATTGTTTTTCCCCGGCTTTGTAATTGGACGACATCTTTTTCCGGATCGAAGGCTTCGATCAATTTGTTTAGAACGGCACTATTAATCAAAGGAACATCGCAACTCAATACTAAGTTCTTTTCAGTTTCAGAATGATATAACGCTGAATACAAACCCGCTAATGGCCCGGCGTCTTTTATAATATCTTCTACTCTTTTCAAATTAAAAATATCGTAATCCGGATTATTGCTTACAATAATGATATCATTTACAAAGGGTTTTACAGTTTTAATTATCAATGATATGAAAGGAATACCGTTCAAGCTAATAAATCCTTTATCAGATCCCATTCTGGAACTTTTTCCTCCGGCTAAGATGATTCCTGTTATGTCCTTTTTATCTGTCATTTAAGCAAAAAATAATTTTAATGAAGCAATCGCTAAAACAAATGCCAGCAAGTACCTTAATAATTTATTATTGAATTTCTTACTTCCATAATAACTTCCAAAAAACCCTCCTATCAAGGCTATTGCAACCAGAACAAAGGATTGAGATGAAATGGTTGCTCCGCTGGTGAATTGACCAACTAAGCCCGAAGCAGAATTTACCCATATAAATAACGCAGAAACTGCTGCCGCTTCTTTCATTTTTCCCCAATGTAGCAACAAAATAACCGGTGTTAGAATGATTCCTCCTCCAATTCCTATAAGCCCTGAAAAGAACCCAATGATTCCACCAACAATCAACCCTTGCCATATTTTCACATTCTTTATCGATACACTTTCCTTTCCAAATACATTTAGCATTTTGAGAATGGCGAAGATCAATAGGATTCCTAATATCTTTTTATAGATAGAAGCATCTACTGCTATCATTCCTCCCAAAAATGCTAAAGGAATTGAAGCAATTGCAAATGATAAAAACAACTTTTTATTAAAATGGCCCGCCCTGTAGTAATGATAGAAAGCGATCCCAGCCACAAATAAATTTAACAATAAAGCTGTAGGCTTCATGGTTTCAGGAGTAAAAGAGAACAGCGCCATTAGTGCCAAATAACCACTTGCCCCTCCATGGCCTACACTTGCATATAAGAAAGCGACTATTGGAAGAATAGCTAAGAATAACCAGATATCTTCTATTTCAAAGAACATTATAGGTCTGTTTTGGATATTTCCTTATCTAAAAATTTCCAGCAATTTTCATTTATGGTTTCAAAAGCGGCAACCAGTGATTTCCCGTAAGAGGTTAATTCTGTGCCACCGCCACTTTTACCACCTATACTTGTGGTAATAACAGGTTTTTCTGCCCTGGAATTTACAGCATCGATCAATGACCATGCTTTTTTATAAGACATTCCCAGGGATTTGGCGGCTTTAGATAAAGAACCGGTTTCATCAATAGCTTTTAATAGACTAACCCGGCCCTCACCTAGCAAGATATTTCCATCTGCTTCGATCCAAATTCTACTTTTAATTTTGTACTTCATTTTGTTCTAATTTATTGGGAGAAGTATTACTTCTACCTCATCATTTCTTTCAACGGAATTTTTAGATTCAGGAATATATACAAGAGCATTGGCCAATGCAAACGTATGTAACATGGAAGAGCTTTGCCCTTCCAGAATTTCAACTTTACCACTAGTATAGATCGCTTTTAAAAACTGGGCCCTGTCTCCCTTTTTAGCATAGCTTGATGTAGATCGCGCCTTTGTTCTGGTCAATGAAAAGTTTAAGTTCCCGGACAATTTTTGCAATGCCGGGTAAACATAGATATAAAAACTACTCAATGCTGCGGCCGGATTTCCCGGTAATGCAAAAACAATTTTATTCTCTTTCTTTCCAAAGAAAAGAGGTTTTCCGGGTTTTTGCTTCACTTTATAGAACACTTGTTTTACTTCTAATTCCTGAAGTGCTTTTCCAACAAAATCATAGTCACCTACTGAAATTCCACCGGAAACCAATACAATATCGTTAGACGCAAAAGCTTTTTCCAGTGTTTCTATGGTATTCTTATAGTTGTCTTCTACCTTAAAATGAGATATGTTTTGATAGTGTAAGTTTTTGAGTGCGGAGGATAACATGATTGCATTACTTTCATAGATCTGCCCATAGGTTAGGTCGTTACCGGCTTCGGCTAATTCATTTCCGGTGACCACTATGGCAATAGAAGGTTTGCGGTATACAATAACTTCTGTAATACCAAGAGATGTTATATATCCAATAGCAGCAGGGGTTAACAATGTTCCCCTTTTTAGGGCTGTTTGGCCTTTTAGAGTTTGTTCTCCAAGTGGTCTGATATTTTCGTGAAGTGAAGGCTCGACTGTAGCAGTTAACACTTGGGATTCTATATGTGCCTTCTCTTGTATGATAATAGCATTTGCAGAATCCGGAACAGGAGCACCCGTAAAAATTCTAACGGCTTCTCCCTTTTTAAGGACCGGGTGATGGCCATCTCCGGCTTTAACTTCATCAATTATTTTATAGGTTAGGTCATTACTAAGGCAAACCGCATAACCATCCATTGCCGATTGACGAAAAGGAGGCATGTTAATAGGTGAGATCACATCTTCAAACAATGTACGTCCAATTGCTTTCGAAACTTCCAGATGCTCAAAATTGTTTGTTGGTGTAATACTATCTTCAATGATAGCTAATGCTTCTTCTACAGAGATCATTTTTAAATCGTTATACCTTTACAAATATAACGACTTAAAAGATATTATCAATGGACTTTTTAAGTAAACTTTTAGCCAATTGACAGCTGGATAAAGGTGAAAAACTAGAAAGCCTTGCCCCATGGTAAAGTACTTTTTTTGTTTGGACACTTTATTTATCTTTCAACTCCAAAAAAAGAATTATGATTTCTGAAATTATAAAAACCCGAAGAGCAGTCTTTCCTGCTCAGTACAATGAAGAAAATATCACCAAAGAAGAAATTGAAACTATATTGGAAGCCGCTAATTGGGCTCCTACGCATAGACGTACAGAGCCGTGGAGGTTCAAGGTGATACAAGGTGAATCCCAGGAAAGGCTGGCAAATTTCTTAGCAGAAACCTATAAAAACAAAGCAGAGAACTTTTCAGAATTTAAATTCAAAAAATACCAAACCAATCCGGTAAAAGCAGCTTGTATTATTGCTATTTGTATGCAACGCGACCCCGGAGAAAGCATTCCGGAATGGGAAGAGATCGCATCTACTGCAATGGCAGTACAAAATATGTGGCTTACGGCACATGAGATGAAAATTGGTGCTTATTGGGGTTCTCCCGGTATTGTTAGCTATATGAATGACTTTTTTGAAATGGAAGAAGGAGAAAGATGTTTGGGTTTTTTATACATGGGAAAGTACGATGGTGAATTACCCGAAGGTCAAAGAAAAACTACAATTGAAGAAAAAACGGTTTGGATCTAGAATAGCAGGCTCCAATTGTCCCAAACCTTGTACATAAACAAGCCCAAAAACACTACGGTTGCAACTAGTTTGATAAAAGTAGAGGTGAGAAACCCTATGAATGACCCTATGGCAGCTTTAAAAGCCTGTGGCCCTTCAGTTTTATTAAAGGCTAATTCTCCAACAAGAGCCCCAACAAAAGGCCCTATAAGTATTCCAAATGGTATGGGAGCAATGATCCCTATAACAAGGCCGATCATAGTACCCCAGGCACCTGCTTTACTTCCTCCAAATTTTTTTGTGCCTATCGCAGGGATGATATAATCCATAATGTAAATACCAATGGCTACAATTCCCGTGATGATAATGAAGAACCAGTCAAAAGGAATAGAAGGAGCCAGATGTAAAACGATCAACCCTAACCAACTAATAGGTGTTCCCGGGATAACTGGTAAAATACTCCCCAATATTCCAATCAGCATTAAAATAAAACCAAGAATGAGTAATGCAATGTCCATGTGTGATCAATAAGACTTATAAAATACAAATACGTTACATTTCATTTGTCAAAGTAATACTATTTTAAAACTTCCGGCTTAAGTTGATATGATATGTTTTTTGATTTTTAAGAGAGTATCGTTTTTAGCGGTAAAAATTGTAATTTTCAACATTATAAAACATTCATGAAAAACGGTATTGTAATATTTCTTCTTTTATGCCTGGCTTCCTCATGCCAGTTTTTTGAGACTGAAAAAATTTCTACCGAAACTTTCTATGAAGAAGAATTAAAGAGTATTGACTGGAAAGATGTGGACCAATATCCTGCTTTTGCTCAATGTGAGGCCTATTCTGAAAAATTAGCGCAGAAATCATGTTTTGAAAATACCCTGTCCTCTCGAATACATGAGTTTATAAATACTAAGAAAGTAAGTGCAGCCCGGCCTTTGAATGATACAGTTAAATTGAAATTTTCTGTTACCAAAGAAGCGGACCTTTCCGTATTGAAGATTCAAATGGATAGCTTATTACGAACAGAATTTCCATTATTGGAAGAATGGATATCGGAGAGTATCGATTCTATTGAAGTAGTAGCACCCGCTTACAAAAGAGGTATTCCCATAAAAACACAATTTACCCTTCCTATTGTAATAAAAACAGGGGACCTATAAATTTAACTTATACCCAAGTGTAAGGTCTACGGGAAATTCGCCATTGTCATCAATAGTTATAGCGACAATATCATGGTAAGCAAAAGTGATGTACCCATTTCCTATGGCATAATCAAAACCAATTCCAAATGCCCCGGGTACTTGAAATTCACTACCGGATGTAAATTTGGTAACTTCATCATTTACTATCAACTCCTGGTTTCGTGATACACTGGTAAAAGTTGCCGCCTTAGCATTAATGAATGCATCGAACTTTTCAGATTTAATGAATTTAAAACGATAATTAAAAGAAACCTGCGAAGAAGAAAAATCATAATCTGAACTTTCGATCAATTGCTTAAATTGAAAAACAACGGCATGCCGCTTTAATCGAACGTCATCTATTATTTCAAAATCAATTCCAAGAGCAGGTAAAAAACTATTATCCGGGTTATAGAAATACGCATTGTTAGAGACTCCTGCAAATACCCCTAGTCTGGTCTTTAATTGAACAGTTGGGTTTTCATAAGAGAAATTAGGGTCCACTTTTTGGTTATAAGTGACAAAAAAATCACGCAAACTGGCCAGCGTTAACTTTACCTTATCGGTAGATACGGGAGCATCGGAAGTTAAAAGCTTAAGGACATCTTTATATTCCTCCTGATATTTTCCATTAAGATCTGTGTTCTTAAGTTCTACAATAGTATTGTCTTTTTTTGAAAAGTAGCGATATTCTCCGTTAACGGTATTCCAAAGCAATGTTAACGTCCCTTCAACTTCAGTTTTAAGAGTATACGTCTGGCCGTCAACAGTATACTGTTGTTGTGCCTGAATAGAGGAGATACACAATAGTGTAAAAATGATACAAATGGAGTGTAGGTATTTCATAAGGGCATGATTTAATACGGTTAAAGGTAAAAAATTAATTCAATTTATCCTTTTTTTATAAAATCGCCCTTTCCAGCGATAACTTCCGCTAAAGCTACCAAAAACTACGCACAGGGTTATAAATGGATATAGAAATGAACTTAAAAGTGTGTAAAAAGGGTGTAGGGTCTTTTTGAAAAAAATGGCACTTCTAAAGAGAAAAATAGTATCTATTAGAACTTTCCCTACCAAAAAAGAGATGTAAAAAGGGAGCAATTCTTTCTGAATAAAGCATAGTGCAACTCCTGCTATAACAAGCAAGTTTGATGTAAATATAATGACTCCAAGCACTTTAGAGGTCAAAGTCTTTTGTTGAGATGTCTTTGAGGCCCATCGAATACGTTGCCTTACAACCGAAGTCCAGTTTTTCTGGGGCCGTGTTGTAACAATGGCTTCTTCGGACTTCAAATAATACATCTCGTTTGGGAAGGCCTTCTTCATTTTTTCTAACATAAAAATATCATCCCCACTGGCTATATGGTCATTACCCGCAAATCCGTTCACAGCTTTATAAGCATCTTTTTTGTAAGCCAGGTTGGCACCATTGCAAAGTAACGGATCAGCTAACCCAAAACTACCTCTTGTTACACTCTGCAGGCTCCATGAGTCCAATTGCTGATAGTGTTGGAGGAAGGTAATATCTACTTCAAGATCTACCGGCCCCGCAACTAACTTAGGGTCGTTTTCTTGAATAAATGCGTCGTAAGTAGCAAGCCATTTTTGAGGTAATTGGCAATCTGCGTCAGTGGTAAGTATCCAATCGTGTTTTGCAATGTTTACAGCCGTAGTGATCGCATCTTTTTTTGGGGATCCGGTAACACGAATATTTGAGATCACGCTATAATTTAAAGGCTTTGGATAGGATACAAGTGCTTCTTGTATACTATTGGCCGAAGCATCTTCAGAGTCATCATCCACAAAAATTATTTCAAATAATGTAAAAGGATACTCCAGTTTTTGAATTGATGCTAACAATTTCGGAAGGTGCTGTGCTTCGTTCCGAAAAGGTATGATAATGGAAAAACGGTTTTTCGGTGTTTTTTCTTCCGAAGAAAATTCAGGCAATTGCAAATTACCAATAAGTAAGATCCCAATGGAAATAAAATATATAAGCCCGATAACGATAACAGCAAGGATCATGATCTAATAGGTTTGTAGGTCATCATGTAAAAGCTGCCAAGTACCGAAGGGAATACAAAATTGAGGAGCCACATGGCCAAAACAGCACAAAGGACTGTAAGTTCCGGAATTCCGGCCAATGAAAATAACCAAACCGCAACACCTCCCCGTACGACAACATCAAAAATAAACACTGTTGGGATAACAGATACCAAAAGATACATGGTAAATACCAGTGGATAAGCCTGTGACAGAGCAATATCGGCTTCAAAAAACCGAAGGAGCTTTAAAAACAAATAACTAAAGCATAAATACCGTATTGCAGAATAAACAAATACCTTCCGTTTTAATACAGCCGGAAGCCCTTTCACATAGCTCATGATATTTTTAACTGATAGGCCTTTTATAAGTAGTTCCTTTTCTTTAAAAAGATACCCAATTATAACAAGGAAGCCCAATATTATAATAAAACCTGCTATTTTAAAAACCGAAAAGGATAAACTATAGCTTACTATTACAATGGACAGTCCTATAACACCAAAGAAAATAGTACATGTCATTTGCGCTACATTCCCCAGGAAGTTAAGTAAGAGTACTTGCTTTCTTTTTTCGGAAGGATAGAAATATGCTTTGGCACCATAATCTCCAATTCGGTTTGGAGTTACCAAAGAAGCTGTAAGTGCTGCTAAACTTTGCTGGGCAGCTTCTCTAAAAGATATTTTTTTAACGGGAGCAATAACTGTCTTCCATTTTAAAATTTCAAAGGACCAATTCGCTGCTGCCAGTCCTAAAAACAAAAACAAGGGCCATAAGCTTTTATATTGTAATGATGCTATAAAGGTGTCAAGAGGTAACGAGTCTACATGGGTCAATTTTGAATAGATATACCAAAAAGTGATCCCCAGTATTAAAACCTTTAGGGTAACCAACAGATATTGTTTAGTTTTGTGAGACAGGGCTATCATCGAAAACGAATTTACTACTTTTTGATTTGTTCCGTTTAATAAGTGCTGTGTGTTGAGAAATGAATTCTGAAAAAATAATCTTAGGTATTGACCCCGGGACTACTATTATGGGCTTTGGACTTATAAAAGTTGTCAAAAAGAAGATGCAGTTTATACAACTGAATGAATTGATACTCACCAAATATGACGATCATTATCTGAAACTGAAACTTATTTTTGAACGTACCGTTGAGCTTATCGATACCCATAAACCGGATGAAATTGCCATTGAAGCGCCTTTCTTTGGTAAGAATGTCCAGTCCATGCTCAAATTAGGAAGAGCGCAGGGGGTAGCAATGGCGGCAGGACTTTCACGCCAGGTTCCCATTACCGAGTATTCCCCGAAAAAAATTAAAATGGCGATCACCGGTAATGGAAATGCAAGTAAAGAACAAGTGGCCAAAATGCTGCAAAGTTTACTGGAACTAAAAGAACTGCCTAAAAACCTGGACAGCACCGATGGACTGGCTGCGGCTGTATGCCATTTTTACAACGGAGATAAAATTCAGGCAGGAAAAAGTTATACAGGTTGGTCTGCTTTCGTAAAACAGAATGAAGGACGCATAAAAAAGTAAGTGATATTCTGTAAACTCTAAGATATTAATGTCCGGAATCTATATCCATATCCCATTTTGTAAACAAGCTTGTCACTACTGTGACTTTCATTTTTCGACTACCTTAAAGAAGAAAAAGCAACTGGTAGATGCTATTTGTAAAGAAATAGTACTTCGTAAGGAGGAACACAATGAAAAAATTCAAACTATTTATTTTGGAGGCGGAACACCCAGTTTATTGACTGCAGAAGAATTACAGCAAATCTTCACTACTATTTACGCTAATTATACAGTTTCGGAAGATCCAGAAATTACACTCGAAGCCAATCCGGATGACCTGTCTGAAAAAAAGATCAATGAGCTATCTAAAAGCCCGGTAAACCGTTTAAGTATTGGAGTTCAATCCTTTTATGAAGAAGACCTAAAACTGATGAATCGCGCTCACAATGCAACAGAAGCTTTGGAGAGTATTAAAAATGCAATTTCTCGTTTTGATAATGTTAGCGTTGACCTTATTTATGGTATCCCGGGGATGACTAAAGACCGTTGGCTAAAGAATCTTGAAACGGTAATTTCTTTGAATGTCCCACACCTATCGTGTTATGCTTTAACGGTAGAGCCAAAAACAGCATTGGAATCATTCATTAAAAGAGGGATAGTTGCCCCGGTTGAGGATGAAGTGGCACAAGAACATTATGAGACATTGCTTTCAGAAACCGAAAAATATGGATATGATAATTACGAATTCTCCAATTTTGGAAAAGAAGGTTACTATTCTCAAAACAATACTGCCTATTGGGAAGGAAAGTCTTATTTGGGGATCGGGCCATCGGCACATAGTTACAATGGAGATATACGAAGTTGGAATGTAAATAACAACACAAAGTATATAAAGAGCATTGAAATGGAAGAACTTCCCCTGGAACGTGAAACACTTTCTAAAAAAGACAAGTATAATGAGTATATAATGACTCGTTTACGTACCAAATGGGGGGTTTCGCTTCAGGAAGTTAAAAATAAGTTTGGGGAAACATACCGAAAATACTTACTACAACAAGCACAACAACATGTAAAAGATCAACTTTTGATCCTTGAAAAGGATAGGATACACCTCACCAAAAAAGGAAAGTTTTTAGGTGATGGAATAGCCTCAAACTTGTTTTTACTAAATTTAGAGGCAATTAACTAGAAAATTTGAAGGCTACCTTTAAAATAGAAGAACAATTATTTACTGTAGATCTTTCTGAACCCATGGATATATCTATTCCCCTGGAGGCTTCCGAAGAGAATCCGTTGGCCTGGTACCTGGATGCTCCAAAGATTGAACCGGTAGAATTAGACAGTTGGGTAGGAAAGGTGAGTGAAGGGGCTTCTGTAAATTTTAACAATGTGTTCTTTAACCCACATGCTCACGGGACACACACAGAGTGTGTAGGACATATCTCGGAAGAATTTCATTCTGTAAATGAAGTTTTAAGAGAGTTCTTCTTTTTAGCCGAAGTGATCTCGGTAGTTCCTGAGACCATTGGGGAGGATCAAATTATTTCAGCGCAACAAATCAAATCAATGCTAAAAGGCAGATCACCTCAGGCATTGATCATACGTACATTACCCAATACATCCTCAAAAAGGTCCCGGAAATATTCAAATACCAATTGGCCGTATTTGCATAAAAAGGCAGCTCGGTATATAAAAAAAGCAGGGATAAAACATTTGTTGATCGATCTTCCCTCGGTAGACAAGGAAAAGGACGACGGACAGTTATTGGCGCATAAAGCTTTTTGGAATTTTCCAAAAGCTCCTCGATTAGATGCTACCATTACAGAGTTTATCTACGTACCCAATACCATAAAAGACGGGTCGTATCTGTTAAACCTCCAGATAGCACCTTTTCATAATGATGCGTCTCCCAGCAAACCGGTATTATATAAGTTTATTTAAATGAAAAGCATCCTTGGGAAAAACAGGAAAAAAATAATATGGAATTACTCTTTATAGGTTTAGCAGTTGGAGCGATCGTCGCCTATTTTCTTTTTGCCAGGTTTTCCGGAGGCAGGAAGAAAGAAAAGATAACTACACAGTCTGTTATTTTAATGGAAAGGATACGGAGTGTATGTAAATTTATAACGGTAGAAGGCGATTTTTCTGAGATCTACCATTACGAAAATGTAAAGGACAAGTGGTTCAACTTAATCCTTGGAAAGAAGAAAGCTCTTGTCTTAATTGAGGCAAAGGCACATATTGGTTTTGATCTTACAAGAATAAAAATGGAAGCCAATACTAAGGCCAGAACTATTAAATTGACAAACTTCCCACAACCAGAAGTTCTTACGGTCGAAACCGATTTTAAATACTATGATAAAAAAGAGGGATGGGCAAACCCTTTTACAGCTTCGGACCTTACAGAAATCAATAAGGAAGCCAAACAACATATTGTAGATAAAATTCCCGGAAGTGGTTTACTCCAGGAAGCTTCTAATCAAGCTCTGGAAACCATTAAACTAATGGAAAAATTAGTAGAGACCATTAATTGGAAATTGGATTATTCGGCCCTGGAGATTCCGCAGAACACAAAAAATACAATTTCAGAAAAACAATGAAGTCATATAAGGTCATAGTATTTGTTTTGTTTTGGCTGATAACTTCGTTGGCTTTTTCCCAGGATTATGAACGTATCGATGCTACTATTCTATTGTATCCTAAAACGTTCGATTCCCCCGAAGAATTATCAAGGCTCATAACACGTGATTTCGAAACCGAAGAAGAAAAAGTCCGTGCAATGTATAGCTGGATCATCCAAAATATTGCCTATGAACCGGATGAATACAAGCAATTTGACTTCAAATTTAAAAATTACAGGGAACGCAATAAAAAAGAAGAAAACACCCGAAAAAAGGTTATTAAACGAACGCTTCAAAAAGGAGTTGCCGTTTGCGAAGGCTATGCAATGCTTTTCGAAAAACTTTGTGAATTACAAGGCATCAATAATTATCTGGTACGCGGAGACACAAAGACAAACTTCAACGATATAGGAAGGCCCTTTGCCAAAAACCATATGTGGAACGTTGTCTATATAGATGAAAAACCCTATTTGTTTGACCTTACCTGGGGAGCAGGCAAGTACAATGGAAAATTTATAAAAGAACCTACCTATTTCTATTATAAAACCCCGCCGGAACTGTTTTTTAAAACACATTATCCCGATATGTTCGAAGATGCATTTATAGATAGAATAATCGACAGGGAGGTATTTTCATCAATGCCATTGATCATTGCAGAAACTTTGAGGATGGAAGACCTGGAATTACCCTTGAACGGAATTATCCGCTCTGAAGAATATTTCGATTCGGTTGCTTTTGTCATCAATAATAGTGACCCGAAAAGTGTAAGCTATTCCTATGGAGATGAAAAAAAAGCAATAGAGAATATAGAAAGATCTGAGAATAGAATAAGATTTAGTGTGCCGCTACAATTAGGTGTTAGGGACCTACTAATTTATTTCGATGATAAACCGGCCATAGGCTATAAAATAAAGTGAAGCACAACGATGAATGTAGAAGAATATCGTGATTATTGTCTTTCCAAAAAAGGAGTTACCGAATCTTTTCCTTTTGATGAAAAGACTCTTGTATTTAAAGTAATGGGAAAGATATTCACAATTTGTGGCTTAGAACGGATTCCTACCCAGGTGAATTTAAAATGTGACCCCGAACGCGCTATCGAGCTTCGCGAAGAATATGACGGACTCATCTATCCCGGTTACCATATGAACAAAAAACACTGGAATACCGTTGAGATCGAAAATAATATTCCACGACAGGTTTTATTAGAACTAATTGACCACTCCTACGATTTGGTAGTGAGTAGTCTAACAAAAAAATTACAAGCCGAATTACAAAGCCTATAAGACAAATTGTTTTCGGTACTCACGAGGTGTTTTCCCTTTACTGCTTTTAAATCTTCTGTTGAAGTTGGAAATATTCTGAAAACCGGACGTCTCGGCAATTTCTGTAATCGAAAGGTCTGTCTTAGTTTGCATTAACTTACAGGCTTCTTCGATACGAAGCTCATTTAAAAAAGTAACGTAGGTTTTGTTGGTACGCTTTTTAAAATATTTGCAAAAAGCATTTTTGGTCATGGCAGCTTGTTGTGCAATTGTTGCCAAGGGAATTTCTTTCCGAAAATTATTTATGGTGTATTCAAATACTGCGCTCATGCGCTGCCCTTCATTATCACTATACTTTTTTTCTGAAATAAAAGAAGACAGGTACTCGAACTTAGCTTGGTTCAACACCTTTAGAAGCTGAAAAAATACAATGAAACGATCCAGTTTGGATTCTTTGAATAATTTCTGAAACTGAGTAAAAACAACCAGCTTTTTTGAGGTTATTTTGAATCCGTTTTCTGCTTTTTTGAAAAAGGACCGCAATGATTTAAGCTCTTCTATTTTAAAGAAATCATGGCCAAAGGACGCTTTCGTAAAAAAAACGGACAACATATGAGATTCTTCACTTTTTAAAGTATCGCTCGTAAAGACATGAGGCAGGTTTCCTCCTAATACGATCACATCTCCCGGTTCATAAAGGCTTATGGTATCCCCTACGATCAATGCTCCTTCACCACTAAGAATATAGCTTATCTGAAACTCTTCATGTTGATGTAACAATTCATAAAATGAAACATCTTTATCCTCCTGAAGAATTAAAGTGTCTCGTTTTGATTTTGGAATAGTAAAAGGAAGTACTTTCATAAATAGGATAATACTATTCAAAAATAGAAAATAAATGTTAAAATAGGATAATATAGTACAGGTTTAGGATAAATAAGCATTAACTGAATATATGCTTTTCGGTGTAATTTTACCTCCAAAATCAAAATAGTATGGAGATCAAATGGAAAGGCGTTATGCCTGCGGTAACTACCAAGTTCACAGATAATGATGAACTGGACCTGGAAATGTTCAAAGTAAACCTAGAGGCACAATTAGATGCCGGAGTTCATGGAATAGTACTTGGAGGGACTTTGGGGGAAGCGAGTACATTAAGTGATTCGGAGAAAAGAATACTCACGCGTGAAACTGCATCTTTTGTCAATGGAAAAGTTCCGGTGCTGATCAATATAGCCGAACAAACTACAAAGGGAGCCATAGAAGCTGCTCATAAAGCAGAAGAAGACGGAGCAAATGGCCTGATGATGTTACCTCCTATGCGTTATAAGGCCGGAGATCGTGAAGTTGTCGAGTATTTTAAGGCAGTTGCCAATAATACATCACTTCCTTTAATGGTCTATAACAACCCCGTAGATTATAAGATCGAAGTAACTCTCGATATGTTTGAAGAGTTGTTGAAATGTGATACCATTCAAGCGGTCAAGGAGTCCACCCGGGATATATCGAATGTTACCCGAATTAAAAATCGTTTTGGAGATAGGTTGCGTATTATGACCGGAGTTGATACTTTGGCATTAGAGAGTTTATTGATGGGTGCCGATGGCTGGATAGCCGGACTGGTAGATGCTTTTCCGGCTGAGACCGTAGCTATTTATGAACTGCAAAAAGCAGGCAAAATAGAAGAAGCGTTACGTATCTACCGTTGGTTTTTACCTTTGTTAGAGTTGGATATTAACCCTAAATTAGTGCAGAATATTAAACTGGCAGAGGTTGCTACCGGTATTGGTACGGAAAATGTACGCCCTCCAAGATTACCATTAGTTGGTGAAGAACGTAAACATGTTTTATATGTGATTGAAGAGGGATTGAAAACCAGGCCTCAATTACCGGATTACAAAAATTTATAATGTTAGAGATCAGGCCTTCATGCGAGCATTGCAATAAAGACTTACCTGTGGATACGGCAGACGCAATGATCTGTACTTTTGAATGTACATTTTGTAGGGATTGTGTTGAAAATGTATTGGAAAATGTTTGCCCCAATTGCGGGGGTGATTTTACGCAAAGGCCGGTTAGGCCGAAGCATTTATTGGAAAAATATCCGGTTTCGGAAAAAAGAATTTACAAACCTGTAGATGTGGAAACACACCTGCAAAGGATCAAGAACTTATGATTACAGGAAAGAACTATATAGGAAATACATTGTCTGCCAAAGGTAGTAAAGAATATAGAACATTTAATCCGCAGTTAAATTTAGAGAACGAGAAGACTTATACAGAGGCTACGGAAGAGGAAATCAATGAAGCTGTGAAGTTGGCATCAAATGCCTATAAGGTATTCAGTAAAATTTCCGGACAGAAAAAAGCAGCTTTTCTGAACGCTATTGCCGATGAGATTTTGGCACTGGATGACGTATTGGTACAAATGTATTGTTCCGAAACCGGATTACCGGAAGGGAGAGCCAGAGGGGAAAGAGGAAGAACGGTAGGACAATTACGTTCTTTTGCCGACCTGGTTGAAGAAGGGTCTTGGGTAGAAGCTACTATAGATACTGCACTCCCGGAGCGTAAACCCATCCCTAAACCGGACCTTCGCAAGCTATTGGTGCCACTTGGGCCTGTTGTGGTCTTTGGAGCCAGTAATTTTCCATTGGCATATTCAACAGCCGGAGGTGATACGGCAGCAGCGTTTGCAGCAGGGTGTCCCGTAATTGTGAAGTCTCATCCTATGCATGCCGGAACAGGAGAGTTAGTTGCTTCAGCTATCATAAAAGCAGCAAAAAGGACCGGGATGCCAAATGGGGTATTTTCAAATTTGAACAGTAGCGGAATTGAAGTAGGTCAGCAGTTGGTTGTACATGCAGGTGTGAAAGCAGTTGGTTTTACAGGAAGTATTCGTGGAGGCAGAGCGCTATACGATCTGGCGGCGCAACGAGAAGAGCCCATCCCTGTATTTGCTGAAATGGGAAGTATAAACCCTGTGGTCATATTACCGGAAGCACTAAAAAACAGAGGAGAGAGTATTGCAAAGACCTATGCCGGATCCATTACGTTGGGAACAGGCCAATTCTGTACCAATCCGGGACTATTATTGGGAATTAAGGGAGAAGCATTAACATATTTCATAGAAGTGTTATCCAATGAGATACTAACTATTGAACCTTCTTGTATGTTGCACCCAAATATTATAGGAGCTTACGAGGCCAACAAACAAAAGGCTATCTCTCAGGATGGCTTAACGGTATTGGCAGATTATGGCTCAGATGTGAGAACAAATTATGCAAGGCAGGCTATTACTACTGTTGAAGGAGAAACTTTTTTAAAGAATACAACTTTGCATCAGGAGGTTTTCGGCCCTTTTTCTATGGTGGTACAATGTAAGGATACAAAACAACTGGAAGCTATCATCTCAAAACTGGAAGGACAATTAACCGGAACCTTGATTGCCGATAATGGAGAAGCAGCCGATAATCAAAATATCGTTGATGCATTGCAAAATCGTGTTGGACGCATTATTTACAACGGAGTTCCAACTGGTGTTGAAGTATGCCCGGCTATGGTACACGGAGGGCCTTATCCCTCATCGACAGATAGCCGCTTTACTGCGGTTGGAATACATTCCATAAAACGTTGGGTACGACCTTTTTCCTACCAGGATTGGCCCAATGGATTATTGCCCGACGAACTAAAAAATGAAAACCCCTTGGGAATCTCAAGGTTAGTGAACAATGTTCAAACAATCGATAAAATTTAAAAACGGCTGTGAATTTTTTTAACACAGTCCATGCTTTAAAAAAACTGTATGTATAGTTTTATTGAAAAAAACAGAAATGAGTAAAACTATCTTTAAATGTATTGACGCACACACCTGTGGGAACCCGGTTAGAGTTATCAAAGAAGGAGCTCCAACTTTAAAGGGAGCAACTATGAGTGAAAAGCGTCAACACTTTTTAAAAGAATATGATTGGATTAGAAAAGGGTTGATGTTTGAACCCCGCGGGCATGATATGATGAGTGGAAGTATTCTGTTTCCACCGCATGACCCTGAAAACGATTTTGCTGTTTTATTCATTGAAACTTCAGGCTGCCTGCCAATGTGTGGCCATGGAACTATAGGAACCATTACCATCGCAATTGAAGAAGGGTTGGTAGTCCCAAAGATTCCCGGAAAGATCAATATGGAAACTCCTGCCGGTCTGGTGCATATAGAATATAAACAAACCGGAAAAAAAGTGGATTGGGTGAAATTGACCAATGTGAAAAGTTTTTTGGCTGCAGAAGGCCTAACGGTTGATTGTCCGGAATTAGGAGTACTGACTTTTGACGTTGCTTACGGAGGTAACTACTATGCCATTGTAGATCCACAACAAAACTTTTCTGGAGTGCATAATTTTACGGCAAGTAAGATCATACAATATTCGCAAGCAGTTCGAGACCAGATCAACAAAAAGTATCCTGAACTATTCATTCACCCTGAAAATACTACCATTAGGGACGTTACTCATATGCTTTGGACCGGAAATCCCATTGACCCCACATCATCAGGGCGCAATGCGGTATTCTATGGAGATAAAGCTATAGACAGAAGCCCCTGCGGAACAGGAACTTCTGCTAGAATGGCGCAATTACATGCCCGGGGAAAATTAAAAAAAGGAGAACAATTTGTACATGAAAGCTTTATTGGAAGCAAATTTATTGGTTGTGTTGAGGAAGAAACTACATTAGACGGTAAAATAGCTATTGTACCAAGTATACAGGGCTGGGCAAAAGTTTATGGATATAACACCATCATAATCGATGATGAAGATGATCCTTATGCACACGGATTTCAAGTAATATGATATGAGTAAAGAAGTAATCATTATTGGTGGCGGAGTCATAGGTTTATGCACTGCATATTATCTTGAAAAAGAAGGCCATAAGGTTACGGTTATTGATAAATCTGACATCTCTCAGGGAGCTTCCTTTATAAATGCGGGATACATTACCCCAAGTCATTTTATCCCTTTGTCCGCTCCCGGAATGATAACCAAAGGGCTTAAATGGATGTTTAATCCGGCGAGTCCTTTTTATGTAAAACCCAGATTAAATAGAGAGTTTTTAGAATGGTCCTGGGCGTTTAAAAGATCGGCAAAAGCGTCAAAAGTAGATAAAGTAATTCCGGCAATAATAGATATCAACCTCTTGGGAAGAGAGTTGTATCAGGAAATAAAAGCTTCCAATGAATTTGATTTTCACTTGGAACGCAATGGATTACTGATGTTTTATCAAACTGAAAAAGCAGGGGAAGAAGAATGGAGAACAGGGCAACGTGCTATTGCTGAAGGATTAGATGTAAAGCATCTTACCAAAGAAGAAGTGAAAGCATACGAGCCTGTTATGGATTTGAATATAAAAGGGGCTGTTTATTATGACAGTGATGCGCATATGACCCCCGGAGAGTTTATGACAGAAATGCTTTCCTATTTAAAGGAGAAGGGGGTCAAATTTTATACAAATGAATCTGTAGATGATCTATTAGTTTCAGAAGGAAAGATCACCAAGGTCAAAACTTCAAACCAAACATTAAGCGCAGATGAAATTGTAGTGGCAGCCGGATCCTGGAGCCCGTTATTAACTAAAAAACTAGGTGTTAAAATAGCAGTTCAGGCAGGGAAGGGGTATAGTATAAATGTAGCCAGGCATACGGGAATACGGACACCGGCCATTTTGGTAGAAGCAAAAGTAGCAGTGACACCTATGAACGGATTTACACGGTTTGCAGGAACCATGGAAATAGGGGGTATTAACCATGAAATAGACCCGGTGAGAGTACAAGCTATTGCAAGAGCTGCTTCAAATTATTACAATGGTTTTAAGGTTGAGCAAAAGGAGATCGATGCTGCAGCTTGTGGCTTAAGGCCTTGTTCTCCTGATGGATTGCCGTACATTGGTAAAACTGAAAAGTATAAGAATTTGACCATTGCCACCGGTCATGCAATGATGGGGTGGAGTTTGGGTCCTGCTACCGGTAAATTGGTTTCTGAAATAATTTCGGATAAAAAACGATCCCTGGACCTAAGGCTTTTTCATCCGGATAGAAAATTCTAATACTAGAGGTCCAGATCTTCAATATTTAAACGCATATTGATCATATGCTTTTCAAAACCTGCTTTTCGGTAGGCATTTATTGCCGGGATATTTACATCATAAACATCGAGCCTTATTTCAAAGATTCCTTTGGCTTTACACCAGTTTAACAATGCGTCCAGTATTAACTTATTAAGCCCTTTTCCTCTGTGTTCTTCCGGAACGAACATAAAGCCAAGGTACCCTTGCTTTTTATGTTTCAAATAAGGCCTGTCGCCCTTGATCTTTGCATAACCCGAAGCGACGATCTCACCCTTCATTTCCACCACGAAAACTTCAGAGTTCTCTTCTTTGATCAAGATGGAAATATCATAATAGCTAATCTTTCCGTCTTTTATGGTTGGATCCATTGGGCGCTCTGCATTTATGAGCCCCTGCTCAAATTTCAATAGAATTGGCAGGTCGTCTAATGTAGCTTTTCTAACGATATATTCCATGTTTTTTAATATATACTAGCAGGACATATCTGCCACGATCTTCCATTCGCCATTGATCTTTTTAAAGATAATCAGGAATACACCGTTGGCATCCCCAACACTTCGTTTCAGGAAATACTCGCCCATCACCCAATAACTGCCATCGTCTATTTTTGAAATATCATTGACCTTAAACGTCAATGTACCGGAATGTTCCTTTGTAGGGTATCCCTTTTTATAATTGTCTAAAGTTTGCTGCCAACCTTTAGTGAGTCCATTTCTACCATAGAACTTTAAAGAATCACTTTTCCAATAACCTTGCATAAAACCTTCCAGATCATTATTGGACCAGGCTTCTTCCTGCATTTTCATTACCGAGAGAATAGCTTCCTTATCTTCAGTTTCTGTAGTTTGCGCCAGACAGCCCATGGATACGGTAAGGCAGAATAATAAGAGTATTTTTTTCATAATTAATAATGTTTCATAAAATCTTCGGAAAAGACCATTTTCAATCTAAAGATAAGTTCTTTTGCATTCTCCATACTAAAGACCATTGGGGGTTTAATTTTTAGTACATTATGATCGGGGCCATCGGTACTCATCAAGATCTTGAAAACCTTCATTCTATTGGCAAGATAAGCAGCATGTTCCGGTAAAGGATTTTTTTCAACATCGGTTAATTCAAAGCCCAAAAACAATCCTTCTCCGCGAACATCACCAACAATTGGAAATATTCTTTGAAGTTCTTCTAATTGAGTTTTCAAAAAACTCCCAACTTCCAGGGCGTTCTGTTGCAGTTTTTCCTCTTCAATAATTTCCAGAACAGTACGGCCAATGGCACAGGAAACCGGATTACCACCAAAGGTGTTAAAGAATTCCATTCCGTTTGCAAATTTTTCGGCTATCTGTGGGGTACAGGCTACCAAAGCAAGGGGATGCCCATTTCCGGCAGGTTTTCCCATA
>JANQOS010000011.1 GCA_028285705.1 Altibacter sp. | reverse complement strand
TTTTAATTCCATCTGTAAAGGGCACTAAAATACGCTTGTATTTATCTTTTTGTGTTTCGTACACATTCTTAATTACCGGGAAAGCAGTTTCGGCACTGCGGATCATCTTGTCCTGGTAGTGACTATATGCAGATTTGTAAACTTTTCCTGCAATTTCCTGAACATCCATTTTTTCAAATTCCTCACTGGAAACAGGAGAGCTCATAGAAAAATAACGGATCAACTCAAACTCAAAGTTCTTGTAGTCCTGTGCTGCTTTATTGCCTTCAACAATTACTTCAGCAGTGTCGTAGATCATATTTGCAATGTCTACACGTAAACGTTCTCCAAAAAGTGCATGGTAACGACGTTTGTATACTACTTCACGTTGCGCATTCATTACATCGTCATATTCAAGCAGTCGCTTACGAATTCCGAAGTTATTTTCTTCTACTTTTTTCTGGGCACGTTCAATGGATTTTGAAATCATGGAATGCTGAATCACTTCCCCTTCCTTCAATCCCATGCGGTCCATCATCTTAGCGATACGTTCACTACCAAACAGGCGCATCAAATTATCTTCCAATGAAACATAGAACTGTGAACTTCCGGGATCTCCCTGACGACCACTACGACCACGTAACTGTCTGTCTACACGACGAGAATCGTGGCGTTCTGTACCTACAATGGCCAAACCTCCTGCCGTCTTTACCTCATCGCTTAGTTTAATATCCGTACCACGTCCCGCCATATTGGTTGCAATGGTTACCATTCCGCTTTTTCCGGCTTCGGCTACAATATCTGCTTCTTTCTTATGCATTTTAGCATTCAATACATTGTGTTGAATATTTCTAATGCTCAGCATACGGCTTAGTAATTCACTAATTTCTACGGAAGTAGTACCGATCAATACCGGACGCCCTGCATTTGAAAGTTCGGTTACCTCGTCAATAACCGCATTGTATTTTTCCCGTTTTGTTTTATATATTTTATCATCCCGGTCATGTCGTGCAATAGGACGGTTAGTAGGAATCTCCACCACATCCAGTTTATAGATCTCCCAAAGTTCGCCGGCTTCGGTCACAGCGGTACCTGTCATTCCCGAAAGCTTACGATACATTCTAAAGTAGTTTTGAAGCGTAATGGTAGCGAAGGTTTGAGTTGCAGCTTCGATCTTCACATTTTCCTTAGCCTCGATCGCCTGGTGTAAGCCATCACTATAGCGACGCCCATCCATAATACGGCCGGTTGATTCATCCACGATCATTACTTTGTTATCCATTACTACATACTGAGTGTCTTTTTCAAACAAAGTATATGCTTTAAGTAGCTGGTTAAGTGTATGTATACGTTCGCTTTTTACACCAAAATCCCTGAAGAGTTCTTCTTTTTCTTCGGCTTCTTCTTCTGGTGTTAACCCTTTTTCTTCAATTTTTGCAATTTCTACACCAATCTCAGGCATCACAAAGAAATCAGGATTATCTTTACCCGAAAGAAAATCTACTCCTTTGTCTGTTAGTTCAATCTGATTGTTCTTTTCTTCAATCACAAAATACAGCTCGGCATCTACCTTTGGCATTTCGCGATTGTTATCCTGCATATAAAAGTTTTCCGTTTTTTGAAGAATCTGCTTTACACCTTCTTCAGACAAAAACTTTATCAATGCTTTGTTTTTTGGTAAACCTCGATAGACACGTAACAACTGGAAACCGCCTTCTTTGGTATCTCCTTCTTTAATGAGCTTCTTTGCTTCTGCCAGAACACCGGTCAGGTATTTTCTTTGAACTTCAACAATATTTTGAATTTTTGGCTTCAATTCGTTGAATTCGTGTCGGTCTCCCTGCGGCACCGGCCCGGAAATGATCAAAGGAGTACGTGCATCATCGATCAATACCGAATCCACCTCATCTACAATGGCGTAATGGTGAGGGCGTTGTACCAGGTCTGTTGGTGCGTGCGACATATTATCACGTAAATAGTCAAAACCAAACTCGTTATTGGTTCCATACGTCACGTCTGAATTGTATGCTTTTCTACGTTCTTCGGAGTTTGGACGGTGATTGTCAATACAATCGACACTCATTCCGTGAAATTCAAAAAGAGGGCCCATCCATGCACTGTCACGTTTTGCCAAATAATCATTTACCGTTACCAGGTGTACACCGTTTCCGGCTAATGCGTTTAAATATACCGGAAGCGTAGCCACTAGGGTCTTACCTTCTCCCGTTTGCATTTCTGCTACTTTACCCTGGTGAAGCGCAACACCACCTATTAATTGTACATCGTAATGTACCATATCCCATGTGATCTCTTTACCGGCTGCATCCCAGGAGTTTTGCCAAATGGCTTTTTCACCATCCAGAGTAACATATTCTTTTTTTCCTGAAAGTTCACGATCAAACGGAGATGCAGTTACGGTAAGGGTTTCATTGTCCCTAAAACGTTTGGCTGTTTCTTTAACCACGGCAAACGCTTCAGGAAGGATTTCATCGAGCGTTCGTTTTTCTACTTCGTAGCGTTCATCTTTTAAAGCGTCAATTTGGTTGTAGATATCTTCTTTCCGGTCGATATCTTCCATGGTCTCAGCATCTTTTTCCAGTTGGTCGATCTGCTGCTGTATCTCCTTTTGGTCTTCTTTTATTTTTGTTCGGAAAGCGTCGGACTTGGCTCGAAGTTCATCTAAGGAGAGCTTTTCCAGCGCTGCTTCATATTTTTTAACTTCATCAACAAAGGGTTGAATATCACCTATATCTTTTTTGGATTTATCTCCTACAAAAACTTTTAAAACATTATCTAATAATCCCATGATCTTTTGTTGTAAGCATTGCTTAAAATACAAAGGTGAAACACCTTTTCTTTACCATACAAAAAAACTGTAAAAAAACCACTTTGCCAAAAGGATCTTGAGTTTTTAAGGGCTTGTTTTTTAAGCAAAAAAAAAGCCTCATATTGAGACTTTTATAATTGTTATTTATTTTTTTAATATTCATCCTCATTCCACAAATAATCTTCATCTGTGGGATAGTCTGGCCAGATTTCTTCAATAGAATCGTAAGAATCTCCTTCGTCTTCAATTGCCTGAAGATTTTCCACTACTTCCAGAGGAGCTCCGGTTCTAATAGCATAATCAATTAGTTCGTCCTTTGTTGCCGGCCAGGGCGCATCACTTAAATAAGATGCTAATTCTAATGTCCAGTACATAACACTTAGGGTATTAATTTTGTGCAAAAATAATTTTTTAGATTAAAAAGTCAAGGAAAATCGTAATTATTTCTGCAATATTTTCAAGAACGTGTGTAAAATACTGAAATACAATACTTTAAAATTTAATTTTCTGAAGAGATCACAATTTTTCAGGAATCCATTTAATTTCTTCAGCTTTTAAGTCATAAGTCAATTTCCGTGCCAGCACAAAGAGATAGTCAGAAAGTCTATTTAAATACATTAAAACTTGTTCATCAATAGGTTCCTGTTCGTGTAAAAGAGTCGATAAACGCTCGGCACGCCTACAAACACAACGGGCTATGTGACAATATGACACCGTTGTGTGGCCTCCGGGAAGTACGAAGTGTGTCATAGGAGGCAATGCTTCGTTCATGAGGTCCATTTCTGTTTCCAAACGGGTGATATCGGCTTCAGAGATCTTAGGGATATTTAATCGTTCTTTTCCGCTTTTCAGAATGGTCTTTTCGGGGTCTGTAGCCAAAATAGCTCCTAAGGTGAACAATCTGTCCTGAATATGGATAAGGGTATCTTTATAAGCGGCATCAATTTCCTGATCTCGAATTAAACCAATGTATGAGTTGAGCTCATCCACAGTACCATAACTTTCAATACGAATATGGTGTTTAGGTACTCTCGTGCCTCCAAAGAGCGCTGTAGTACCCTTATCACCTGTTTTAGTGTAAATTTTCATTTTCTGCTTCTTTCTTTTTTTGGTAGTAATTGCTACGGAAACTTCGAGATCTTCTCTTACGCATTGTCTTTGTATTGTGCCTGTTCCAAAAATATAACAACAGCAATAACAAAATTACTCCAACTACCAGAATAACCGGGTTTGAAAAATCTAAGAAATCCATATTCAAAGATACTTATTTTAGGCGAGTATCACTCTCTACCATTCCGTCACGGAGCCTTATCACTCTATGCGCATGTTGCGCAACTTCTTCTTCGTGGGTAACAATGATAACAGTATTTCCGGCAGCATGGATGTCGTCAAACAGGTTCATGATTTCAAGTGAGGTTTTGGAGTCAAGGTTCCCCGTTGGCTCATCTGCCAGAATAATAGAAGGTTTATTGACCAGGGCCCTTCCAACAGCAACCCGCTGGCGTTGTCCTCCGGAAAGTTGATTGGGTTTGTGGTCCATACGATCGGATAACCCTACATTGTCCAGCACTTCTTCTGCACGTTTAATGCGTTGAGATTTTGAAGCACCTGCATAAACCATAGGAAGGGCGACATTCTCCAATGCTGTGGTACGGGGTAAGAGGTTAAATGTTTGAAATACAAAACCAATTTCTTTGTTTCGTATTTCTGCAAGTTCATCATCGCTCATATTACTTACATCACTTCCGTTTAATTCGTACGTTCCTGCTGTTGGAGTATCCAAACACCCCAGGAGGTTCATTAAAGTAGATTTTCCGGATCCCGAAGGTCCCATTAAAGCGACATATTCACCACGTTCTATGTCCAGGTCGATACCTTTTAAAACTTTAACTACTTCTTGTCCTAAAGGGAAATCTCTTATAATATTTCTAATTTTTATGACTAAACTCATAGCTGGAACGGTCGGTTTTAAATCTTTTGCAAGATACTATTTTTACCATAAGACGCAGGGGGAGCTATGATGTTACATACGAATGGTAAAATGTTCTTTTTGCTGTTCTTTTCTGAAAAATACCAACCCCCAATAAAAAGAATCAATACTAACAGTTACTTTTGGATGCCGAATAATTTCCTGCCAGGCTTCGGTCATTTTTTTACTCCAATAGATATCATCGAATATAAATACAGAATCATTTGTAGCATTTTTCAACAAACTTCTGAAGTATTGAAGCGTACTTTCCTTATTATGGTTCCCATCTATATAGACCAAATCATATTCTTCTGAAGGATTTTCTGAAAAATATTTTTCGAAGGAAGTGATGTGTTGCCGGATGTTATCTAATTGAAAAAGATCAAAATAATGCCTTGCAACCTCTGCAGTATTTGGGCAGCCTTCAATAGTTATGACCTTCGACGAAGGGTTTGCTAAAGATATTGCCGCTGTTGCCAGGCCTAATGAGGTTCCTAACTCCAATACTTTTTGAGTACTTAGATATTTGGCCAACCTAAACAGTAATAGTTGCCTTTTAGGAGAGATTCCTGCGTTTTTTGCGATGGCAGCTACTTTTCTTTTGTTGGATCTAAAGATCCGGGAACCCTGCCCAAAATCTGTTACCTCAATGTGTTTGGAAGAATGGAGAAGTTCTTTTCTGAAATCTTTCAATATGGTGTATTCATGGTAATTTGTTGTATCGTAAAAACACCGGGTTACCAGATCATATACAAAAGGAGAATGTACTCCATGTTGATTGGTAGATCTTTTAAGGAAGTTGAGATATGACCTTATTTGATAGATCATGATTCCAGTTTTGCAGAAAGCTCGAACCATCTTTCGGTTTTACTTTCTATGGTATCAATTAGTTCTTGTAGTTTTCTGGACTGTTTATCAATTTCTTCACCATTCCAGTCTTCAGTTGCAAATTTATTTTGAAGAGCTTCCTTTTCAGATTCCAGTTTGACTATTTCTTTTTCTAATTTTTGATATTCTTTTTGCTCATTGTAACTAAGCTTGGCTTTATCACTATCGGTCTTCCAGTTATTCCTGGTTTTGGTTTCAGAAGAGCTTTCAGAGCGTTTTTCGACAAGATTACTGTCTTCATAAGCTCTATAATCGGAATAATTCCCGGGAAAGTCCTCAATATTCCCTGCACCTTGAAACACGAACAAATGATCTACAATCTTATCCATAAAATAGCGATCGTGGGAAACCACTACCAAACAGCCTGGAAAATCTAATAAGAAGTTTTCCAGTACATTTAATGTTACTATATCGAGATCGTTAGTAGGTTCATCAAGAATTAAGAAGTTAGGGTTTTTAATAAGTACAGTACATAGATATAAGCGTTTGCGTTCTCCACCACTTAATTTTTCTACAAAATCGTATTGTTTTTTCCGGTCAAATAAAAAGCGTTCCAACAATTGTTGTGCAGAGATCTGCCTTCCTTTTTTTAAAGGAATATAATCTCCAAATTCCCTTACGACGTCAATTACTTTCTGGCCTTCTTTTATGTGAATTCCCTTTTGGGTATAATATCCAAACTTTACGGTATCTCCAATAACTACTTTTCCGGAATCGGGTTTTATATTTCCGGTAATGATATTCAATAGGGTAGATTTCCCGGTTCCATTTTTGCCAATGATCCCTACGCGTTCGCCTCTTAGGAAATTATAGTCAAATTTGTTAAGCAGTTGTTTCTCATCAAACGATATTGAAATGTTATGTAGTTCGACCACTTTGGTCCCTAAACGTTCCATATTTAGTTCCAACTGAACTTCGTGGTCATTCCGCCTTTGGTGTGCTCTCGATTTTATTTCATGAAAATCATCGATCCTGGATTTACTTTTAGTGGTTCGTGCTTTGGGTTGGCGGCGCATCCATTCCAGCTCTTTTTTATAGAGTTGTTTTGCCTTAGCAGTTTCGGAGGCCTGGTTCTCAATACGCGCATCCCTTTTTTCCAGGTAATAGCTATAGTTCCCTTTATAGCTGTATAAGTTTCCTTCGTCCAGTTCTACAATTTCATTACATACCCGCTCCAGAAAATAGCGGTCATGAGTTACCATGAACAGCGTTATATTTTCTTTAGCAAAGAGGTTTTCCAGCCATTCGATCATCTCCAGGTCCAAATGGTTGGTAGGTTCATCCATAACAAGCAGATCCGGTTGGGTAAGAAGAGCATTGGCAAGCGCCAGGCGTTTTTTTTGCCCTCCGCTAAGGTTTGAAACCTTTTGGGAAAGGTCTTCCAGTTTCAGTTTAAAGAGGATCTGTTTGTAGCGAGTTTCAAAATCCCATGCATTGTGAGCATCCATTTTATCGAATGCTGCCTGGTATGCTTCTGAATCGTTAGGACTCTCAATCGCTTTTTCATAATCTGAAATGATCTTCAGAATAGGATTGTCCGAAGCAAAAATAGTTTCCTCTACCGTAAGAGAACCACTAAGGCCGGGTTCCTGAGAAAGAAAGGAAACTTTTAAATTCTTACGATATACAACTTCGCCTTCGTCCGGAGTGTCATCACCGGAAAGAATATTGAGTAAGGATGTTTTTCCGGTTCCGTTTTTAGCAACAAAACCTATCTTCTGCCCTGCATTGATTCCAAAGGAAATGTTTTGAAACAGAATACGTTCTCCATATGATTTTGAAATGTTTTCAACAGACAGATAGTTCACACTTACTTTTTTTGCAAAATAAAGAGATTTTAACCACTTAGAGTAAAATATGTTTTATTATTAATTTGGTTACGTTATATTTGTTCAATAACAACCCTGCCTTTTATGAGATCTACTTTACTGATACTCTTTTTAATCATTACAGTTTGTTTTTCTTCATGTATTTCGACAGAGCAACTTACGTATTTGCAGGAAGACCCTGCCAAAGTGGATAGTATTATCCCTATAAGGAAAATGCAAGAGCCGTATCGGTTACAGGTAAACGACCTGCTTAGTATTCGGGTAAAAGCACTGGATCAGGAAACAGTAGGAATATTTAATCCTATTAATGATGCCAATCCAAATGCAACAGGTGAAGAAAAACTGTATTATGACGGTTTTGTAGTGGACCCACACGGAAATATTCGCATTCCCAGTTTAGGTGAAATAGCTGTTTTGGGACTTACGGTAGAGGAAGTGCGACAGGACATAGAAAAAAGACTGCTAAAAGATTATTTTAAAGCGGAGGCAAACATATTTGTTACAGTAAAATTGGCAGGAATACGGTATACAATTAATGGTGAAATTGGCTCTCCCGGCTCCCAGATCATATACAGGGACCAGGTAAGCATTATGGAGGCAATTGCCAATAGTGGAGATATTAGAGTTACAGGAGACCGTAAGAATGTGGTAATAATCAGGCAATATCCTTTAGGACAAAAAGTGCATCATATCGATCTAACTACCATAGACGCTATGAATTCTCCTTATTACTATATACAACCCAATGATCTGATCCTGATAAATCCACTGCCTCAAAAGTCCATTGGTACCGGTACTACAGGATTACAATCGTTCACTACCATATTGACCGTGATAACTGCATTGACCACTACCATATTATTATTTATTAGATTATAGATGAACGAAGAATTTGAAATAAATGAAGTCCATTCGACCTTTGATTTTAAAGGGTTTCTTTTTAAACTGCTAAGTTATTGGCCTTTGTTTATTATTTCTTTGGGAATAGCCTTTGGGATCGCCTATTATAAAAATGTACGGAAACTGCCTGTCTACAGGATGGAGAATACAATTTCTGTAAAAGACGATCAAAACCCTTTTTTCACAACGAATACCAGCCTAACCTTTAATTGGGGAGGTACTACAGATAAGGTGAATACAGCCATTATTACACTTAGATCCCGTTCTCATAATGAACAGGTGGTGGAACGTTTACAATACTATCTGGATTACAAGACAGATGGAGAATACCAAAAAGTGGATGCGTATGGCCATACTCCATTCTTTGTAGAAGTAGATACTTCCAAAGCTCAAATTTTGGGAAAAGAATTTCGTGTTGTCTTCAAAGATTCTGTTACTTTTTCCCTTAGCACGTCTTTTACCGGAGGAAATGTAAGCCTTCAAAATTTTTCAACAAAAGAACGAAGCAAGCTTTTTGTAGAAGAACAGGAGTTTGAAAGAGAATACAAATTTGGAGATAAAATTAACCATCCTTTTTTTAGCGCCATATTTGCTCCCAATCCAGATTTAAAAGCGGTTCCGGGTAAGGTTTTTTATATCAATTTTATAAATTTTGACAGTAGTGTAAAACGTTTTCTGAATATTAGTGTTCAACCGGAGTCCAAAGGCTCTTCAGTACTCAGACTTGCTTTAATAGGCAGTAATAAGGCAAAATTGGTAGATTATCTTAATACTTCGGTTAATGTATTAAGTGATAATGCATTGGAGCGAAAGAATTTATTTGCCACCAAGACCATACGGTTTATAGACAGCAGCCTTACGGTAAAATCCAAAGAGCTTATTGACGTTGAGGACGAACTTAATAATTTTAAAAACGAAAACTCCATTTTCGACCTGAATGTAGAGGGAAAAGAGATCAATGATAAGCTCAATGGACTGGATTTACGTAAAGAGGGAGTCAATAGGGAGGTCAATTACTATAATGTTCTGGAAGATTACCTGGTAAGTAGGTCAGATTATAGAGAAGTTCCGGCTCCTTCGGTAGCAGGAATTTCAGAGAGTAGTATTGTTTCCGGTGTTGGGCGTATTGTTGCGCTTGCAGAACAGCGTAACAAACTACAATATTCCTATAAAGAAGGAGCGCCTGTTTTTGCAGATATTGACCGCCAAATTGATGCTGTAAAAAGAGTATTACTTGAAAATATAGACTCTTCAAAAAAATTGAAGCAACAAGAACTTATATCTATCAATAGAGATATTGGTAGGTATGAAGGGGAGATACGAAAGCTCCCAAAAGAACAGCAAGAGCTTTTAAAAATTGAAAGGAGATACAAGCTTAGTGATGCAAGCTATAATCTGTTTCTGGCAAAACGCAGTGAAGCCGGTTTGGTAAAAGCTGCAAACGTAAGCGATGTACTGGTAATAGATTCTGCCAAAGATACGGGTGGAGGTAGAGTTGGACCAAACACGCAATTAAATTATTTACTTGCTGGATTCTTTGGGTTTATTATTCCTTTTGTAATCACTTTTCTTCGTGTATTTTTTGATACTAAAATACATGGTGCTAAGGATATTGAAAGGCTTTCAAAGATCCCTATTCTTGGTGTAGTAGGTAAAAGCCATCTAAACAATAACCTTGCTGTACTTGATAAGCCTAAATCTGCCATTGCCGAATCTTTTAGGGCCTTGCGTTCCAGCTTACAGTTCATTTATAAGAAACAAGGAATATCCGGTGCTAAAACGGTACTAATAACATCTTCGGTTAGTGGTGAAGGGAAAACTTTTTGTTCAATAAATATTGCCTCGGTTTTTGCGTTGAGTGAAAAGAAAACGATATTGGTTGGGCTTGACCTTAGAAAGCCTAAGATCTTTGGAGATTTCAATATTGATAATTCCAAAGGGGTTGTGAATTATCTAATTGACGATTCATCTCTGGAAGATGTCATTCAAAAGACCCAGGTTGAACACCTGGACATTATTACTTCCGGGCCTATTCCTCCAAATCCTTCAGAATTATTGATGAGTGAACGCATGGAAGAACTTATCGAAAAATTGAAAAAAGAGTATGAGTACATTATACTCGATTCGCCGCCACTGGGGCTGGTTTCAGATTCTTTGGAGTTGTCAAAATTTGCAGATGCCACTATTTACATGGTACGTCAAAACTATACAAAGAAAGGCATGTTTGCATTTATTAATGAGAAATATAAAACAGGGGAGGTAACAAATATTAGTTTTGTCCTTAACTTCTTTGAAGATAAAGCAAAATACGGCTATGGTTACGGGTATGGTTACGGTTACGGATATGGCTACGGTAACTACGGAAATGGTTATCATGAAGATGATAGAAAACCTACATTAATTAAAAAACTCAAAAGTTTTTTTAGAAAGAAGAAAAGATAGGGTCGCTATTTTGAAAGACGATCTTAAATTATATGCTCACAAGACAACAACTTGCATTAAAACGCATTTTTGATATATCTATTTCGATACTTGTACTCCCATTTGCTATAATTCCCTTATTTTTGCTGTTAATAATAGCGACTTTTAGTACATCTAAAAATGGTTTGTTCGTACAACAGCGTATAGGTAGATACGGAAAACCTTTTGCTCTGTATAAAATACGTTCTTTAAAAGGAATACATCATGAAGATGCCATGCAGATACATCAAAGTGAAACCAAGTTTGGTAGCTGGATCCGTAGTACCAAATTAGATGAATTGCCGCAAATATTCAATGTGTTGATAGGTAATATGAGTTGGGTGGGGCCAAGGCCGGATGTACCCGGTTATGCAGATAAGTTGCAAGGAGATGACCGTATAATTTTGTCTATACGCCCGGGGATTACAGGGCCTGCAACTTTAAAATACAAGAATGAGGATGCATTGTTGTTGCAACAGCCAGATCCAAAAGAATATAATGACCAGGTAATTTGGCCGGATAAAGTAGAGATGAACAAAAAATATATTAGAAACTGGAGTTTACGAAAAGATATATACTATTTATTTGCTTCAATATTTAAAAAATAAAGATTGCCGCTATTGCGGAAAATAACATGAAAGAACAACCTACCATTGCCATTATTGGCCTAGGATACGTGGGCCTGCCACTAGCCGTTGCATTTGCTCCAAAATATAAAGTTATTGGTTTCGATATCAATAAAAAACGTGTTGAAGAACTTAATAGTGGGATTGACCATACACTTGAGATCTCTACGGAACTTTTACAAGATTCTTTAGCAACCTCAGAAACATCTGGACTTGAAATTACAGTGGACCCCTCAGCATTGGCTGAAGCGAATGTGTACATTGTAACTGTCCCCACACCCACAAATAAATACAACCAACCCGTGCTTACTCCACTTGTAAAAGCCAGTGAAACTGTTGGAAGTGTTCTTAAAAAGGAGGATATCGTTATTTACGAATCTACAGTATATCCGGGAGTGACCGAAGATATTTGTGTCCCGATCCTGGAAGCTCGATCCGGTTTGAAATTTAACGGAGACTTTTACGCAGGGTATTCCCCAGAACGGATCAATCCGGGAGATAAAGAGCATACAGTCACTAAAATTTTAAAAGTAACCTCAGGCTCTACTCCCAAAGCAGCAGAATATATTGATAATTTATATGCTTCGGTCATCACTGCAGGAACGCATCTGGCGCCTTCCATTAAAGTTGCTGAAGCTGCTAAGGTAATAGAGAATTCACAAAGGGATATCAATATTGCCTTTGTTAACGAGTTATCAAAGATCTTCCGTTTATTGGATATCGACACACAAGCTGTTTTGGAAGCAGCAGGTACTAAATGGAATTTTTTAAAATTTACACCTGGTCTGGTTGGAGGTCACTGTATAGGAGTAGACCCATACTATTTGGCACAGAAAGCAGAGGAAGAAGGCTATAATCCGGAGATCATTCTTGCCGGTAGGCGAATGAACGATGGTATGGGAGCTTATGTTGCTCACGAAGTTGTGAAATTAATGATCCAAAAAGAGGCAAAAGTTAAGAACGGAAACGTACTTGTTTTGGGAATTACTTTCAAAGAAAATTGTCCGGATATTAGAAACAGTAAAGTAATTGATGTTATTTCAGAGTTAAAGAAATACAATCTCAAAGTTGATGTATATGATCCGTGGGCAAATACATATGAGGTAGAACATGAATTTGGAGTCAAGTTAATTTCTGAAGTTTCAAAACTTAAAACTAATTACGATGCTGTTGTTCTAACTGTAGCACACTCGGAATTTACTAATTTTAAAGTAGATAATTTTACGGCAGACACATCTGTAGTATTTGATGTTAAATCTTTCCTTCCAAAGGAAAAAATAGATGGCAGATTATAATGTTTAAAACCCCTTATCATACACAGGATCTTTCAAATCTTAACTTTTTGGTTACAGGAGGTGCCGGATTTATAGGATCTAACCTTGTTGGCTATTTATTGAAATACGGTGCTAAAAAAGTACGTGTCTTAGATAATTTGGCGACAGGGTCTTTAGAGAATTTATCGAAATTCGAAGACCATGCTGCTTTTGAATTTATGGAAGGTGACATATGTGACGGTAATACATGTAAAAAGGCAATGGAAGGAATTGATTATGTATCGCACCAGGCGGCACTGGGATCGGTTCCACGTTCCATAAACGACCCTTTTACCTCGAATGAAGTAAATGTTACCGGGTTTCTAAATATGCTGATCGCACAAAATGAAAGTGATTCTGTGCGCAGAATGATCTATGCAGCATCAAGTTCTACTTATGGCGATAGTAAAAGCCTCCCTAAAGTTGAAAATGTAATAGGAAAACCTATTTCTCCATATGCTGTAACAAAGTTGGTAAATGAACTATATGCAGATGTGTTTTATAGAACATATGATACACAAACCATTGGTTTACGCTACTTTAATGTATTTGGCCCTAAGCAAAGTCCTAATGGTGCCTATGCGGCTGTGTTGCCGTTGTTTATGCAGGCTTTAAAACAAGGGGTTCCTCCTACCATTAATGGTGATGGAGAACAAACCCGTGATTTCACATATGTAGAAAATGCAGTGCAGGCTAACATACGCGCTTTTTTTGCACCTGATTCAGCAGTAAATGAAGTTTTTAATGTTGCTTTTGGAGACCGAATTAGTTTGAATACACTTTGGAAAGAACTAAAGGCTATTTCGGGAA
>JANQOS010000173.1 GCA_028285705.1 Altibacter sp. | reverse complement strand
CATCACAAAAATAGAAGTTGAAATTTAATTCATAGTCCTTGGTCATTTGGTCCATCACTTCCTGTGATGAAGCGGACCACCCTATTACTTTATATCCTTTTTTAAGCGCTTCATTTGTGAGTTTGCGTACAGAAGCAAAGCCTTCTTTTTCAGAATTGCTAAGATTATAAACAACAATAACTATAAGCCTTTCTTCATTTAAGAATTGAGTTGTATAGTCTTCTCCGTCACGTTCAATGCTGAAGTCATGCACAGGAGGCTCATACCCTGCCTGTATCTCTTTCGTTTCAACACCAACAAATTCTCCTTCTTGTTGCGGATAGTCTCCGTTGGTAGTAATGATCTTTTTCTCACCATTGACATTGAACTCCCAGTTATACTCAAAAATAGGTTTAGGAGCGCCCTCGGGAACAGTCATTCCTTCAGTTATATTAGCTCCAATCTTGTATGGGCGAAAGTCTATAATTGGTAAATGCTGAAGCACATAATATGTAATGGCCAGGCAGCCTATAAAACTTGCAAATACAATAATACTTTGTGTACCACGTGCAAAAAACGGTTGAATATATTTCCTTCCGAAAAACAAAATAAGGATCAGTACAAGCAGCACTATATCCTTGGTAAAGGATTCCCAGGGCGTTAATTTCAATGCATCTCCAAAACAACCGCAATCTGTTACTTTATTGAAATATGCCGAATAGAACGTTAGGAAGGTAAAAAACACGATCATTAACAATAAGCTCCAAAGTGTAAACTTTTTGGCATACCCAAGAATGACCATAATACCCAGAAGCACTTCATAGATAACCACAAAAATGGCAATGAGCAATGCGTAGGGCACTAAAAAATCCAGGTTTAGGACATCCGGCGCAAAATAATCTTTCAGTTTAAAGGAAAAACCAACAGGGTCATTCAGCTTTATTAAACCACTGATAATAAATAATATTCCCACGAATATTCTTGAAATTCCAACTAATACTTTCATTCTTTTTGATTTAAATGTATCAAGGCAAATACTGCATAATTGATCATATCCTGATAGTTTGCATCTATGCCTTCACTTACTAAAGTAATACCTTGATTATCTTCAATTTGTTTTACGCGTAATAACTTTTGAAGGATCAGATCTGTCAATGAACTCACCCGCATATCCCTCCATGCTTCACCATAATCATGGTTTTTGTCCAACATGAGTTGTTTTGTTATCGCAATCTTTTCATCGTATAGATCAATAGCTTCTTCTAACGACAGATCCGGCTGCTCCACCACACCTTTCTCCAACTGGATCAATGCCATGACAGAATAATTGATAATACCGATAAATTCACTTACCTCCCCCTCATTTACTTTACGCTGTTTATTTTGCTGAAGGCCTCTTATACGTTGTGCCTTTATAAAGATCTGATCGGTCAAAGACGGTAGTCGAAGTATGCGCCAGGCACTTCCATAGTCTTTCATTTTATTTGTGAACAATGCTTTGCATGTTTCAATTACGTCATTGTATTGTTTTGAAGTATCCGGCATTTTGGTGTCTAATATTTTGCGTAAATTTCGCTTAAATAAATCAATTTTAAAAATTGCAAACGCTCAATTGTAAAGGTACACTTATAGATCTTTCTGTCCCAAAGATAATGGGGATTATTAACGTCACCCCCGATTCTTTTTATGACGGCGGAAGAACCACAAACGAGAAAGAAATTCTGAAACAAGCCGAAACAATGCTTACCGAAGGAGCATCCTTCCTTGATATGGGCGGTTATAGTTCGCGGCCCGGTGCCGGTGCTGTTTCTGAAAATGAAGAATTGCAGCGCGTACTCCCCGCTATTGAAGCTATTATAAAAAAGTTTCCTGAGGCTGTAATTTCCATAGACACTTTTAGAAGTACTATCGCACAAAAAGCAGTAAATGCCGGAGCAGCGGTCATCAATGATATTTCCGGTGGAAGTATGGACCCGGAAATGTTCCGTACCGTTTCTGTATTACAGGTACCCTATATTTTAATGCACATGCGAGGTACACCGCAAACAATGACACAACTAACCGGTTATGACAATATTACCAGGGATATTCTTAGTTTTTTCTCAAAAAGGATTGCACAGGCGCGTACTGCCGGGATCAATGATATAGTAGCAGATCCGGGTTTTGGTTTTGCCAAAACCCGGTCTCAAAGTTTTGAATTAATGAACAACCTGGAGCTTTTCAATACACTTGATGTACCTTACCTTGTAGGTATTTCACGTAAATCCATGATCTATAAAACACTCCAAACTACTCCGGAAAATGCTTTAAACGGAACTACTGCCTTACATACCGTAGCCCTTTTAAAAGGAGCTTCCATTTTACGGGTACACGATGTGAGGGAAGCGGTAGAATGTGTCAATTTGATCCAAAACCTGAAAAGCAATTCTTAATTTTTAAATTTTTAACCTACTTTTACAAAAAGCCGATATCCTTTGGAACTTTTAGATTTTGCAGAAATTAAAATTATAGATGTTATTGATGTAGTACTTGTCGCTTTCCTTATGTACTACATATACAGACTCGTTAAAGGGACCGTTGCCATTAACATTTTTGTTGGAATTGTGATCATCTATGCTATCTGGAAACTTACCGAATTACTGGAAATGGAACTTTTCAGTAAGATATTAGGCGGCTTCCTGGGTGTTGGTATGTTTGCCCTTATTGTTGTTTTTCAACAAGAGATCCGCAAATTCTTATTAATGCTTGGGTCGACCAATTTTGGAGCAAGGCGCAAACTTCTAAAACAGTTTAAAATCCTCTCCAATGAGGCCGGTACAACGGCAAACGTTAAAGCAATTCTTGATGCATGCAAAAAAATGGGAGCCACTCATACGGGAGCCATTATTGTATTGAAACGCAATAACAGCCTGGATTTTGTGAAGAATTCCGGGGACCAAATGCGTGTAGAGGTAAATCAACCCATTATTGAAAGTATCTTTTTTAAGAATAGCCCTTTGCATGACGGCGCTATCATCATTGAAGAAAATATCATTACGGCAACACGAGTAATTTTACCTGTTTCAAATGATCGAAGTATCCCTCAGCGATTTGGACTACGCCACAGAGCAGCTGTTGGAATTACCGAAAAAACAGATGCTGTATGTTTGGTCGTCTCTGAAGAAAACGGACAAATTTCTTATTTGAAGGATGGAGATTTTGTTTTGTATGAAAGTCAGGATGAACTATATCTGCAACTTGAGAAAGACCTGACCTATTAAAAAATGGAATGTAAAAACTGTCAAACTTCCCTTCAAGAAGATGATAACTTTTGCAGCAATTGTGGCGCAAAAGTAATTAGGAACAGGTTAACCCTTAAAAATGTTCTCAATGACTTCAGCGAACAGTTCTTAAATTACGACAACAGGTTTTTAAGAACCTATATAAACCTCTTTACAAAACCCGGAGAGGTTATTGGCGGATACCTCCGGGGCACCAGGAAAAAATATGTAAATGTTATAAGTTATTTTGCGATCGCACTTACATTTTCCGGGCTCCAAATTTTCTTATTGAACAAGTTCTTTCCCGAGGTTTTGGACCTTTCTGCAGTTACTGCAGAAGGTACTGAAGAGTTTTCGAAAAGAAACCTTGATTTTATTAATGAATATCAATCCATCGTAATGATGTTCTATGTTCCTCTCTATGCCTTTTTAGCAAAGCTGGTTTTCCTGAAGAAGAAAACTTTTAACTATACCGAACTCCTGGTAATTTTCACATATATCCTTTCACAGATCTCTATCACTACCAGTGTGTTAACAATTATTGCTGCATTTTTTGGTATCTCTTTAGGGGTTTTGGTTTTTATATTCATGCTGCTTCAAATCCTATATTCCGCATATTGTTTAAAGCACTTATACGGTTTGAGTATGGAAGGCATCATTTTAAGAACCCTTCTGTTTTTATTGATATTAAGTATCTTTTTTATTGTGATCACTATAGCAATTGCTATAATAGTACGCTATACAGTAGGTCTTGAAGAGTTTATAAATGTTAAAAAACCCAATGAGGTTTCTTATATCATCTCCTCTGCCATGAACTGGACCTCATAAAGGTTACGGTAGTAGCCATCTTGTTTCTTAAGCAATTCTTTGTGGGTTCCTATCTCTACAATTTTACCTGCATCCATCACCAGGATTTTATCTGCTTTTTTAACCGTTGCCAGTCGATGTGCTATAACTATGGAAGTTCTTCCTTTGGTGATCTTGTCTGTCGCTGTTTGTATCATCTCTTCAGAATAAGTGTCTACCGAAGAAGTTGCTTCATCCAACACTAAAATACTGGGCTTACTAACATACGCTCTCAAAAATGCTATTAATTGACGCTGTCCGGAAGATAGCATCGCACCACGCTCTTTTACATTATATTGATATGCTCCCGGAAGTGATTCTATAAATTTATGAACACCTATTTCTTTAGCGGCCACAATTACTTCTTCTTCAGTAATATCTGTGTCCTGTAAAGTGATATTATTCAAAATAGTATCTGCAAATAAGAATACGTCCTGCAAAACGATCGCAATATGACTTCGCAATGAAGTAAGTTTATAATCTTTAATTTCTATTCCATCTATAAATATTGCACCGCTATTGATTTCATAAAAACGATTGAGCAAATTGATAATGGTTGATTTTCCAGCACCTGTTGCTCCAACAATGGCAACAGTTTCCCCAGGTTGTACTTTAAAAGAGATATCCCTGATTACTTCCTCATCTTCATTATACCCAAAACGAACGTTCTTAAACTCAATAGATCCGTTCGTTTGATGTAACTCTGTGAGGCCTTTATCTGCAATATGTGATTGGGTGTCTAATATTCCAAAGACACGATTGGCAGCAACCATACCCATTTGTAGTGTATTAAATTTATCTGCAATTTGCCGAAGCGGCCTAAAAAGCATTTGTGCCAATTCTACAAAAGCAACAATAAGCCCTAAGGTAATTACCCCTCCTTCTGTTGCATTAAGACCACCGTACCATACCAGCAATCCTATGGCCACAGACGAAGACATCTCGGCAATTGGAAAAAATATTGAATTATACCAGACTGTTTTCACCCATGCCTTTTTATGTTTTTCATTGATCTCTTTAAATTGCTTGAATTCGGTTTCTTCGCGTGTAAAAATCTGTACGATTTTCATTCCTGTAATACGCTCTTGTACAAAAGAATTCAAATTAGCTACCTGGTTCCTAACTTCCTCAAAGGCCACCTTCATTGCACGTTGGAACACTCGTGTTGCATATAAGATAATAGGTAAAATAGCAAAGACAATCAAAGACAATCGCCAACTTTGGTAGATCATGAATCCGGCAATGACGACCATTTTTAAGAGGTCGCTTATGATCATGAAAAGCCCCTGGCTAAAAATAGATGAGATAGTTTCGATATCGTTTACAGCACGGGTTGTTAATCGCCCGACCGCACTTTTGTCAAAATATTCCATTTTAAAACTCGTCATTAGTTTGAAAAGTTTTATACGAATATCTTTGATCACACTTTGTCCTAACCAGTTCGCATAGAATATAAAAGCAAATTGAAAGATCACCTCTAACAGCAGTACGACAACCATTAAAGAGATAAAGTAAATTAGGCTTTCGCCATCTTTGGGAACCACAGATTCATCTATGGTTCTTCTCAATAAATAGGGCCTTAATATTGCCAGGCCGGACATGGCTATTGCCGCAAAAGCCACAAAATAGAATATCCACCGATAAGCGTTCGTAAACGCTAACAATCGTCTAAATAATTTAAAATCGAATGCCTTACCAGAATCTGCCATTTACTGTTTTATTGTTTCAGGGTATATCACTTTAGTAAGGTATAACCCATGAGCCGGAGCCGAAGCACCTGCTCTACTCCTGTCTTTACTTCTAATTATGTCATGAAATTCTGCAAGTGAGATCTTTTCATAGCCAACATCCAAAAGGGTTCCTACAATAGCTCGTACCATATTTCGCAAAAAACGGTCTGCTGCAATGGTAAAGGTCAATTGCGAATCTTTTTCGGTCCAAGCCGCTTTTTGGATACTACAATGATACGTTTTTACATCGGTTTTTGAACGTGAAAAGCATTGAAAATCGTTATAGTCCAATAACGTATTTGCAGCTTCATTCATTAAAGTCAATTTTGGTTTTTGGTGGATCAAATAGGCAAAGTTTTCCAAAAAGGGGTCTTTTCGCAATGTTATCAAATATTTATACTCGCGCTCTACCGCATCAAAACGGGCATGAGCCTCTTCTTTAACTTTAAAAATATCTTTTACTGAAATATCCTTCGGAAGAAAGGAATTCAACCTGAAAACCAATTGTGAAATATCTTCAACTTCTTCAACATCAAAATGTGCGAAAAGTTGTTTTGCATGAACTCCCGTATCTGTTCTTCCTGCTCCGGTTACTTTTATTTCTTTCCGAAATAATGTAGAAAGCGCACGCTCCAAAACTTCTTGTACACTTATAGCATCCGGCTGTATTTGCCAGCCATGATAATTTTTTCCGTTATAAGCTATTTCAATAAAATATCGCAAGGAATCTGTACTTTTGAGACAAAGTCAAAGATACATAAACTGAGATGTACAAATGGTATATCCTTTTCATAAAATAAATGAAAAAAATCTTATTGCTTAGTGATACCCATAGCTACATAGACGATAAAATATTAAGTCATGTACAAAGGGCCGATGAAGTATGGCACGCCGGGGATATTGGAGATTTACGGGTTACAGATGCTATAAAAAAACTAAAGCCTTTACGTGCCGTATATGGAAATATCGACGATGCCAAAGCGAGAGCCGAGTTTCCCCTGCACAACCGCTTTCTATGTGAAGCAGTAGATATTTGGATAACACATATTGGCGGTTATCCCGGAAAATATAATCCCAAGATCCGGGAAGATATATATAACAATCCGCCTAAGTTATTCATTACCGGGCATTCGCATATTCTAAAAGTAATGAACGACAAAAAAACCGGGTTGCTTCACATGAATCCCGGTGCTGTTGGAAAACATGGATTTCAAGCAGTACGAACCATGCTACGTTTTGAGATAGATGGAGAGAAAATTCAAAATTTGGAAGTGATTGAATTTACAAGATAAAACCCCCAAAGATGGCATTCTTTGAGGGTTTTGCACTAAAATATACTAAGATGTAGTTTAGCGTAGTCGGTCCACAGATTTTACGAGATCCTCGTCCCTTTTGATGGCCTTATTGGCCAACACTAAAAAAACGATAGAAATGACGGGAAATAGCACCCCAATACCCTTCTCAGAGACCAATGTCTCTCCGGATAAGCTTAGTGACCTGTATACGAAAACTCCCAGTAATACAAAGTTTAATATGATATTTAAACGGTTCAGCACAAATTGTAATTGCCGTTTTTTAAAGCTCAAAATAGAAACAACCACCAACGCAATTGACACAAAAATAAGCCCAAATACTAAGGGCTCACTTCTCTCAATTACTGCAACACCTGCTTCATTCCGTACTGCTGGAAACCATATATATAGCGCTCCCATTATAAGGGCAGAAACGATAAGATATACTGTTTGTATACGTTGTAACATGATATTTAGTTGTAACAGAATGCAAAAATAGTGTTTCTTTTTAAAAAATTTAAATGCTAAATTTAATTTATTGTTGTATACTTGCAGTATCAATTCGTAACCACTTCAACAACGGTTACTTATGTCTTCGACAAAATTTTCAACTAATTACCTACACAAGAATTACATAGTATCAACTTAAACTTATACATTTTTTAAATGTTTGAAATTTCAGAATTAAAAGCAAAAAAGTTGCCTGAACTTCAGGAACTTGCTAACACATTAGGTGTTCCCAAATACCGAAGCTTAAAAAAATTAGACTTAGTATATCAAATACTTGATTATCAAGCTGCCAATCCAAAAGCAGTAAAAGTGATTGCTACAGAAGAAACTTCTGCAAATGCCCCGGAAAACAAGCCCGAAATAAAGGAGCCCTCCCCAGAGAAGAAACCTCAGCAAAGGGATAACCGCAAACGGCAACAGCGAAACGATCATCGTAATGACAATCGCACCGATAACAGAAACCAAAAAGGTCATCAAAAAAATCAAGACCCAAAAAAACAAAATGATGACAAACGTACTAACAATGAGCAGGTAAATGCCGGAAATGATGCAAAACCAAAGCATCAAAAAGAAAATAAACGAAAGGACGGAAATCAGCACAATAATCCAAAAGATAGCCGAAATAACGGGAACAAGGATAACCGCAACAGATATAAGGAGCCTGATTTTGAATTTGACAGTATTATTGAGAGTGAAGGTGTTCTGGACATTATGCAGGATGGTTACGGTTTTCTGCGTTCCAGTGATTATAACTATTTATCGTCTCCGGATGATATCTATGTGTCACAGTCTCAAATACGTTTGTTCGGACTTAAAACCGGAGATACCGTATTAGGGGAGGTTCGCCCTCCAAAAGAAGGTGAGAAATACTTCCCGTTAATAAAAGTGAACAAAATAAACGGATTAAACCCAAATGTGGTTCGTGACCGTGTTTCTTTTGAACATTTAACTCCTCTTTTCCCACAGGAAAAGTTTAATATAGCAGATAAACAAAGTACTATTTCAACACGTATCATAGATCTGTTCGCCCCAATAGGTAAAGGACAGCGTGGGATGATCGTTTCGCAGCCTAAAACAGGTAAAACAATGTTATTAAAAGATATTGCGAATGCCATTGCTGCTAATCATCCGGAAGTATACCAAATAATCCTTTTGATCGATGAAAGACCGGAAGAGGTTACAGATATGCAACGTAATGTGAGTGGTGAAGTAGTAGCTTCTACTTTCGACAAAGAAGCTACAGAACATGTAAGAGTTGCTAATCTTGTTATTGACAAAGCAAAACGATTGGTAGAATGTGGTCATGATGTAGTTATTCTTTTAGACTCGATCACACGTCTGGCAAGAGCGTATAACACTGTACAACCAGCCAGTGGAAAAATATTAAGTGGTGGTGTAGATGCCAATGCTTTACACAAGCCCAAGCGGTTCTTTGGAGCGGCCCGAAATATTGAAAATGGAGGATCCTTAAGTATTATTGCTACGGCACTTACCGAAACAGGTTCTAAAATGGACGAAGTGATCTTTGAGGAATTTAAAGGAACCGGTAACATGGAGCTTCAGTTAGACAGAAAAATCTCTAACCGAAGAATTTTCCCTGCTATAGACCTTACTTCATCCAGTACGCGTAGAGATGATCTGTTATTAGATGAGAACACTATTCAACGTATGTGGGTAATGCGTAAATATTTGGCAGATATGAATCCGGTAGAAGCTATGGAATTTATCAATGAACGCTTCAAACAAACCCGAAACAATGAGGAGTTCCTTATATCCATGAATGGATAGTATTTAAACTATTTTATACAATAAAAAAAGCCTCGCAAATACGAGGCTTTTTCTATTTTTAAGAAGCAATATCTTACTGCTTAACTACTTTTTGAATAAACTTACCAGCAGAGGTATTTAAATTCAACATATAGATTCCTCTTGCAAGATTAGAAGTATTCATAGTACCATTTACCAGTCTTACTCCAGTATCTTTACCTAATACATCGTAAAGAACAGCTCCCTTGATTTCAAGAGTAGAAGGAGTGCTAATGTTTAACACCTCTGAAGCCGGGTTAGGGTAAATTGAAATTTGTGACAATGCATTTTCACCAACTCCTAATACTGGCTCACCTTCAATAAGCATAGCTAAAGCACCAACTGTAACACCTAAAGTAGAGAAAGGAGTATATACAGTGAATCCTCCACCAAAATTATCATTTACATCAATTAAGTGAGGCTCAGATCCATTAACATCTCCAGAAGAATCCCAGTTATATCTCTCACCTGTTGCAGTATTATCAGTAATATCAGCGATAGTCATTATAGGACCAGCAGATACCCAATATGTTCCAGCAGCTAAATCTAAATTTCCTCCGTTAAGAGCAGTAACATCAAACTGAACATCTACAGCATCAACACCATCATCAGTTACAGTTATACCAGCTCCACTTATGTTTTGTAATGCTAGTGGTGCACCCGCTGAATTAGAAGGATCTTCTCCTGGAACTCCAGCAGCATCATTAAAGATATATAAATCCCATCCTGTAATATTAGACGCTAAACCATTATTTACGGTACCACGGATTGTAATAGATGTAATAGTAGTTGCATCTGTTAATGTAAAATCATCAGCACATAAAACAACTGCCGTTTCAGCTGTATTAGAGCATGAAACAATAGTATTAGCACCATCTTCTGTTTGGTCTAAGATTACTGCTTGTCTAGCCTCCAAAGAAGTCTCTCCAGAAGGAGTCCCTGTAAACTGAGCAAAAGCAAATGTTGTTGCTAAAGAAAAAGCAATTAAAGTTATTTTTTTCATAATTAATTGTAATATTAAATTAGTAATAAGCCAAATATATGAAACCATTTGACAAAAACTGGTCCTATTACAAAATATTTACTGCTAATTTCTATATCTGTATTGAAGTCATTTGCATCCATATAAAAGCAAAAAGCCTCGCATTTGCAAGGCTTTTTTTATCTATTTTAAGAAGTAATATCTTACTGCTTAACAACTTTTTGGATAAACTTACCAGCAGAGGTATTTAAATTCAACATATAGATTCCTCTTGCAAGATTAGAAGTATTCATAGTACCATT
>JANQOS010000167.1 GCA_028285705.1 Altibacter sp. | reverse complement strand
ATAATTCAAATGCCCAAAAGGATTTTCCCATACGCCCAAAGCCGGTTTGCACTTCATCGGCAATACATACACCTCCGGAATTTCGAACGTGTTTATATACCTCCTTATAATAATTGGCAGGTGGTACGATCTGGCCTCCACAACTTATCATCATTTCACCAATAAATCCGGCAATGTTTTTTCCTTTTGCTTTAACAGAATCGATTAATTCTTTGGCATGTGCGGCATATTTAGTTCCGTCGGCACTCCCTTCGTATTTCCCACGGAATGGATCAGGTAATGGTAAGATATGTGTAGTTTCAGGTTTTCCTTTACCGCCTTTGCCATCAAATTTATAAGAACTTACATCGATAACAGCATTTGTATTCCCGTGATATCCCACTTCAATAGCGAGCATATCTTTTTCTCCTGTGAACGCCTTTGCCATTCTAATGGCAAGTTCATTAGCTTCACTTCCTGAATTGACTATATGCAATACAGAAAGCTCTTTGGGAAGCTGTTTCAGTATAGCATCTGTATAGGTAATGATCTCTTCATGAAGATAACGGGTATTTGTATTTAGCAGCGCCATTTGTCGCTGTCCGGCAGCAACTACCCTGGGATGCTCATGGCCTACATGAGCTACATTATTCACTGTATCCAGGTATTTTTGTCCAAAAGAATCTAGCAAATAAGTTCCTTCGCCCCTAACAATATGTAGTGGGGAATCATACGATAAACTCATACTTTTTCCCAAGTGCCTTTTTCTGAAACTAAGAAGGTCTTCTTTAGGCTTTGAATATTGTGTAACTAAGGTTTTATTTTTGAAAAGTATATTAGGGTCCGGGCATATACTTCTCCAAACAGCTAATTCACTAACATAAGCAACTCCAGGGAAGTCATTTGCATAATCCAGCATTGACAACATAATCTGAAAATGCAGATGTGGCGCCCATTCACCATTCTCTTTAGGGGTTCCCAGACAACCGATGCGATCTCCTTTTTTTATAGGGTCTCCGGCATTGAATTTAGCTGCACTTTCCACAGAAAGATGCCCATGAAGGGTATAAAAGGTGATGTTGTCCTCTCGGTGTTTCAAAATAATGAGTCCTCCATATTCCTTATACCCGGCATCATTGACAGGTGTATATATTTCACCGTCAAATAAGGCGTGTACGGGAGTTCCGGCAGGTAACCAAAAATCAATGCCCAAATGGATTGTCCGGCTTTCCGGGCCATTATTTCCTTCTCTTTCGTATGTAGTTGAAGTGTATAAGGGACGAGGTTCGCAATATCCTCCGGCTATCAATTTTTTTGGATGTACTTTTTGAAGCTGATCGATTTTGAACTGAAATAATTCCAGATCGTTAAACTCTGTTTGGCTGCCCATCCATGTACTGGAAACTTTCAGGTCAAGTAATTGAATTTCTTCTTTTTCTTCAGAAGGAAATAAATCTGAAAAATTGAGTTGCTGTTTTTCAGCCCAGTTTTTAAAAGTATCTTCATTGGGGTGGGCATGATATCCACAACTATTTCTAAAACTGAAATATGCGAATTCTTCATTAATAGCAAACCATTTTTCCAATAAGTGCCACGCCGGCCTTTCGCTAATAACATGATATTTATTTGTAGGATCTTCTTCTTTACGAATGGAAGATTTGGTTACCGAAGTAATTAAACGCATTCCAACCAGGGTATACAGACATCTAAGTTCTTTATCGGAAAAAGGGAAAGTACTATTATACCCTTTTATTATTTCAGTTGCGGCTTGAAGCGGATCCGGGACATCCATGATGGCATATGCCAGGACGATAGCAAGATCATTTATGGTTTGGGTGTAGACGGCATCGCCAAAATCAATGATGCCTGTTACTTTTGGACATTGTAAATCTTCGGAAACGAGTATATTATAATCGTTTATATCGTTGTGAACTATACTTTTTGGAAGCTCTTGATAGATATTCTCAATTTCTGAAAACCGCTGCTGAAAATAGGTGACGATCTCCTTTTGTTTTCCTTGAAAGCGATCTAAATGCTCAAAGGTCCAATGTGCATCTGCTAAGTTCCAATCAAATTCACGATGTGCTTTTGGGTGATCGAAATCTTGTAATGCTAGAGTCAGTTTCCCGCTCTGTTCACCCAAACCGGTACGTAATGCTTTATTTTTTGGGTTTACTTTAGCCCATAACCTGCCATCTACCCAGCTTAGCAGGCGTACTTTTCTTTTTTTTCCTTCTTCTGAAGTAATTGTACTTAAGAACTCACCCTCGGTATTAGCGATAATGCGAGGCAGGGAAAGGCCAGTTTTTTTGGTAGCAATATGCTTTAGAACCTCATTTTGAAAATCAAGGTAGCCAGGGTCTTCTTCAGGCAGCGAAATTTTCAAGATATATTTTTTCCCGTTCACAGTTTCCAGCATAAAATTTTCATCTGTATCTCCGGGAAGTTGAGATACACGTGCTTCAGTGTTGAATAGCGTAAAAGCTATTTCCGAAACCTTTTCCAAAGTGGTATTGCCAGCCATTGAAGTTGTACTAATAGGCTAACAATATTAGTAAAAAAAGCTAGTTTGAACTACCTATAAAATACTTTTCTGCTTTTTATAGAAGGCATCTGCCTGCATCTGCATTAGTTCACGGGCTTTCTTGCGTTTGTAGTCATATAACTCTTGTTCTTCGGCTATATCTGCATACACACGATTATTTACATCACGATCTGTAGTTACTAAGATGTCGCGTTGGCCTTTTTGTTGTACAACCCAGGATGAAACAGCACTTTCCTGTTCTTCGAGCTTAAGATCGTACGCACCTTTAGGAGATAACAGTTTTGCAATAATTGGTGATGTTTCAATGGCAAGAAATAGTAGAAAAATAAAGAATGAAGGAAGCCAGGGCAATTTATTCAATGCATTCACCCGGGCCATCAACCCATCGAAACCGTCAATAACCGGTTGCGTTTCGGTAACTTTTGCCTGATATTCGGTAGCAAGTGTTGCAATTTGAGCTTCGATAGCAGCAATTTTATTGGTATTGGTAGTTCTTAATTCCTGTAATGCGGCCAGTTCTGCATCATGCTTGTCTCTCTTTTCCTGATATACCGGACCCTTTCCAATGATCTCCGTTCCTTTTCGGCCTTCTGCTTCTGCGATATAAGTTTCATAAAGTGCATTAACTTCAGTTTCCTTATCGGTTATCTCTTTTTTCAGAGATTCTATATCCGAAGTTAAAGCCTCAACTGTTGGAGTGTATTGCAGTGCCAATTGATCTTTATTGGCAAGTGTCATTTCATTTTTTTCTTCAAGCAGGACCTGATTAATTTCTTTCTCAAAGATCTTTAATTCGAGAGGTTTTGCAATTACAATAGCAATTATTACCGCTAAAGCGATCCGTGGAGTGGCCTGCAAAAATTCAGCAAAAAAATTGTCCCTTTTTTTGATAGTGGATACAATAAAACGATCCAGGTTAAAAATAAGCATACCCCAAATAAGCCCAAAGAAGATAGCGGTTGCATAGTTATCAAAAACCGTATAAAGAGCATAGGCGGAAGCTATGGTTGCCATTACAGCCGTAAAAAATACTGTAGCCCCGATCCCTGCATATTTAGTGCGTTCTCCTGCGGAGCAATCCTCTAGAATATCGGTATCGGCCCCGGAACAAAAAATAAAAAAGCGTTGTAACATAAATGGAAGATTTAGCGATTGATGAGATTATATAACGCAAATAGTAAGAGAATGTTACATAAAAAAAGCTCCGAAACATCGGAGCTTTTGGATTTTGACAACTTTTAGTCGTCTATTGTTATTCCATACTTAGAAATCTTTACTACCGGATTCTTAGAGTTGATCCTTTTGGTTTGAATATTCAACCGCTTGTTTTTTTTGATAATAGAGATCGCTTTGTCTGAAGATATTTTTTCATCTTCGTAGTAAAAGGTCGCATTCTTTTTTGCCATACCAATAATGTGATCTATAGGATCTTCCGGAACAGGTGGAGGCGGAGGGATATTGCTATCCACATCGTTTATCCCTTTGATTACTTTTGGAGCAGTACCAACGTCCGGAACCCTTTTAGTATTAGGGACTTTTTGAGGGTCCGGTTCTTTAACGGGAATTTCATCAACAACTACTTCCAGAGGGATTTCTTCTACAACTACCTCTTCCGGTATATCAACAATAGGAGTTGGAGGATTTGGTGGAGGTGGAAAGTGTGGAAAAGGCTCTGCATTTGCACGCTGCTTTGAAGACATTTTTTTATAAATGAATTTGAGGCGTTCCACCTCTTTTTCAAGGATGTATCTATTCCCGTCTTCTTGAGCATTATACTTTTTTGCCAATTTGGTATACTCGGCCATTTCTTCCCGTGATGCACTTGTTTGAACTTCTTCTGCGGTCGGGCTCTCAATTTCAATTTGTTGAGTTGTACTAAAACTGAAAAGCAGAAAAGCCAACAAAGGCAACAATAATAAACTTCGCAGCCAAAAGGCCTTTTTAGATGTTTGTGTTTTCATAACTGTAAATCGTTTTTTGATGAATGAATAATTAATGGCATTAGCCAGGTTGTTTTCTTTGACATTTGATGAGAATGCCAGTAAGAGATTTTGATAATTGGCAGTAGTAACTCCTTTATTGAGGACGGCTCTGTCTGCCAGAAATTCGTGATTTAATTTTATGGAATGTTTAATAAGGTATATAAATGGGTTGAACCAAAACACAACTTGAAGTATTTCAATGAACAGTATATCCATACTGTGTTTTTGCCTTGCATGAGCTTGTTCATGAAGCAATATTTCCTGCGGGATCTCCCGGGCTTCAAATTTTTGTTTGTTTAAAAAGATATAATTGAAAAAAGTATGAGGACTTACGGAATCTTTTAGCAGAACATTGATAAAAGTATGAAGCCTTAACTTCTGATTTTGTTTGATCTTGGATAATAACCCTGTAAGATTTCTCCCAAACCTAAAGCTGAAAAACAGGGCGCCTGCGATATATACACTCCACAAGACCTTGGGTAGATATTCCAAAAAAGTACTTGTTTGAGAAAGGTCCATTTCCGCAGCACTTGTAGTGATGATTGAATTAACCATGTCTGAAGCCTCTATGTATGTAGTAAAGGTTATTAATGGAATCGCTAATCCGGCCAGCAAAGCTCCTAATAAATAAAACCGTTTGAAAGTATGCATTGTGGTCTTTTCTAAAAATAGCATGTAAAAAAGGTAAAAAACGGCAATACATGCTCCGGATTTTAAAATATAGATTTCCATAACTATTTCTTTTTAATTTCGCTATCGATAATAGCTTTTAAATTTTCCAATTCTTCTTTGGTCAAGTTGGTTTCCTGCGTAAAAAAAGATGCAAATTGAGAAGCACTGTCATTAAAGAAGTTCTTGATGAGCCCATTAACATGTTTCGAAAAATAATCCTTCTTTTTTACCAAAGGGAAATATTCCCTGGAACGTCCGGACTGCTTATAATCCACAAATTTCTTGTCTTGCATTCGTTTTAAAAGCGTTGCGATGGTTGTAGACGCAGGCTTAGGTTCCGGATAGGCATCCATCAGGTCTTTCATGAAAGCTTTTTTTAACTTCCACAGATGATTCATTAATTCTTCTTCGGTTTTGGATAATTTCATGGCAGTATTCAAATTTTGTTCTACAAACATAGAATTAAAATTTTAATTCTACAAATGTAGAGTAATTTTTTTTCGGAAAGTTTGAAATCGTTTGGCTTTACTTCAGATTAAATTACCTTTACGGCAAAATTTATTGTCCATGAGTATAAAGCGTACACTCCAACAACGAAGTGATTCTAAGTGCGAATTATGTGGTAGTAAAGAAAATTTGAATGTATACGAAGTTCCTTCTTCACCAAGATCCGGAGTTGAAGCCAGTATATTGATCTGCAATACCTGTTCTAATCAAATTAAGGATGCGGATGCCAGGGACCCTAACCATTGGCGTTGTTTAAACGACAGTATGTGGAGCACTGTACCTGCAGTACAGGTAATGGCCTGGCGCATGTTGCAACGTTTAAAAACCGAGGGTTGGCCACAAGATTTGTTGGACATGATGTATTTGGATGAAGAAATGCAAGAATGGGCGGCCGCAGAAGGAGACGGGGTGGATACAAGTGATGCGCCGGTACACAGAGATAGTAATGGAGCTGTTCTACAGGCAGGAGATAGTGTTGTGCTTATAAAGGACCTAAAAGTGAAAGGCTCCAGTATGGTAGCAAAACAAGGAACGGCGGTACGCAGAATTTCTTTAGATCACGAAAATGCTGAATATATTGAAGGAAAAGTTGACGGGCAGCAGATCGTGATCATCACTAAATATGTAAAGAAGCTCTAGTCTTTAAAACAAGTAAGTCCTTATTATTTACTCATCTCTGTAAAATGATGGTAAAATTGAGGGATGGTCTCAATTCCTTTTAAATAGTTCCAGATTCCATAATGCTCGTTTGGAGAATGTATGGCATCACTGTCAAGGCCAAAGCCCATAAGAATGGTTTTGCTTTTTAGTTCTTTTTCAAATAAGGCCACAATTGGAATACTTCCTCCGCTTCGTTGTGGTATAGGAGTTTTACCAAAAGTGGTTTCATAGGCTTTTTCAGCAGCACGATATCCAAGGCTGTCTATGGGTGTTACATAGGCCTTTCCTCCATGATGAGGTGTTACTTTTACACGAGTACCGGCCGGAGCAATGCTTTCAAAATGAGAAGCGAATAATTGAGTGATCTTTTCCCAATCCTGATCCGGTACCAAACGCATACTGATCTTAGCAAATGCTTTACTTGCAATTACGGTTTTAGCACCTTCGCCTATATACCCTCCCCAGATTCCGTTTACATCTAAAGTTGGGCGAATAGAATTTCGCTCGTTCGTTGTATAACCCGTTTCCCCGTATACATCATCAATATCCAAGGCTTTTTTATAAGCTTCCTTGCTAAACGGAGCTTCTGCCATTTTAGCTCTTTCTTCGGCAGATAATTCTTCTACATCATCATAAAACCCGGGAATGGTAATGTGTTTATTTTCATCATGCAAAGAAGCGATCATTTTGGTTAAAACATTAATTGGATTTGCTACGGCACCGCCATACAAACCGCTATGCAAGTCGCGGTTAGGTCCGGTAACTTCTACTTCCACATAGCTTAGACCGCGTAATCCTGTAGTGATGGATGGAACATCCGGTGCTATCATTCCCGTATCACTAATTAGAATAACATCATTCGCAAGTTTCTCACGATTTCGCTCTACGAACCATCCCAGGCTTTCACTGCCAACCTCTTCTTCACCTTCAATCATGAACTTCACGTTACAGGGAAGCTGCCCCGTCTGTGTCATATATTCCAATGCCTTTACATGCATATACATTTGTCCTTTATCATCACAACTTCCACGGGCAAAAATGGCACCTTCGGGATGTAGTTCGGTTTTTTTAATAACAGGCTCAAACGGAGGACTGTCCCATAGATCTAAAGGATCCGGTGGTTGTACGTCATAATGTCCATATACCAGAATGGTCGGTAAGGATGGATCTATGAGTTTTTCTCCGTAAACAATTGGATATCCGGGTGTTTCACAGATCTCAACAGTATCACAACCTGCTTTTAAAAGACTTTCTTTAACAGCTTCAGCGGTTTTTATAACATCATTTTTATAGGCCGAATCTGCACTTATTGAAGGAATTTTAAGAAGTTCTATCAATTCGTTCAGGAAACGTTCTTTATGTTTTTCTATATAAGGTTTTGCGCTTTTCATGGAATAGAGATAAAATTTGCTTAAAAGTACTAAAATTGAGCTAAATTAGAAGGCCAATTTCCGTTGTTTATATGAAGAATATATTTTTTAAATTACCATTTATTTTTTCAGAAAAATTACTTGTATCCAATCTTCAGATCTGTGACCAATATCAATATACTCCTCATTTCAATACTGCAGATTATGATGGAGACTGGACCTCTATATCACTGCGGTCACCTTCCGGTGAAATGGATAATATTTGGGCACATTCGGCAAATACCAAAGAGTATAAGGATACCCTACTAATGGAGAAATGTCATTATTTTAAGGAAGTCGTTGATATGTTTCAATGTGAGAAGGAGTCTATTCGGTTGCTTAAGTTGGCTTCGCATAGTAAGATCAAAGAACATAGTGATTATAATCTTTCTTATGAAGACGGCCTTTTTAGGATCCATGTTCCTATCTTGACCAATAACCAGGTATATTTTTACATTCAGGATAAAAGAGTTGAAATGGAAGCGGGTAGTTGTTGGTACGGTAATTTTAATCTGCCACATAAAGTAGAGAATCACAGTGATACGGACCGCATTCATTTGGTTATGGATTGTAAAAGGAATGCATGGTCTGATGAATTATTTAAAGAAATGGGCTATGATTTTGAAGAAGAACATAAACCTGTTGAGTATACAGATGAAACAAAACTCAAAATGATTGAAGCTTTGGAGCATTTGGATACGGAAGCTTCCAGAAGTTTATTGAAGCAGCTACGATCTGAATTAAAAGCTAAGAGGTAATGATTTTTTAAAAAAATAATAGAACTGCTTTTGGATTCACTAGGATTATTTATATTTGCAGTCCTTTAGCGGGCGTGGTGGAATTGGTAGACACGCTAGACTTAGGATCTAGTGCCGCAAGGTGTGGGAGTTCGAGTCTCCCCGCCCGCACATATTTAGCCATAATAAAGCAACAAAAAGCTTCTTAATTTTGAGAAGCTTTTTTATTTTCAGACAACATTATCTCAGGTGCTAAACTCTTTTTTAATTCTTAATCGCAATCCAATAGAATTCCTTGATTTTTTGCCAATCCCGATGAATCAAGACACTTTTTTAATGAGAACTTTGTCTTGATTTATAGGGCAAGTCTACTATAGTATATAGCAACTCTACATTTGCTTCGAAAATAATGCAAACCATGTTTGTTTTTAAAAATCGAAGTAAATGAATTATAAATTTCACTTTTTTAATGCTATTCTTATTTGTGCCTTTTTAATAATTGGTAATGACTCTTATTCGCAAGAGCTGGATTTAAATTCATATATCGATTTAGTTAAAAAGAACAATATTGACCTAAAGCAAGGGAGCAATCGAGTAAGAATAGCTAAAGAAGAAACCAAAATTGCAAGGGCCTTGGTACTACCCAATATGTCAGCAGATGGTTCTTACCAGCGGGATTTTAGTAAGAACTTCCTTTTTATTAATGACTTTGACGGGAGCATTACCCGGTTTAGAACAAACTTTAATAATACCATTGATTTCAATGCTACGGTTAGTCAGACAGTATTCGACCCAGTTGCTTTTTCTGCTGTGAGAATTGCAAAATTAGCCGAAGAGCTATATAAGTTAAACAATGAAAGTGTTTCCGATCAACTTGTTACGGAAGCTTCATCTTTATACTGGCAGGCCGTCTTTATAAAAGAAAGCATTAAAGTTCTAGATGAAAATTCAAAACTGGCAAAAGAACAAATAGATCAAGTAAAAAAGATCTATGATAAGGGTTTGGTTAGCGATCTGCAGTTACATCAAACCGAAGCATTGTATAAAAAAACGATACCAGTTCTTAACAATGCCCAAAACCAATATAAAAATATATTGAACGAGCTAAAAGCATTAGCCGATATTCCTGTTTCTGAAGACCTTATAGTTACCGATAACCTGGAAACAATTGAGTTTAGTGATTACTTCAATAAAAGTGAGATCAATTTGGACAACCAATCTGAGGTCAAAGCGATAAAAAAAGAGGCAGAGATCATTGATAAACAAATAGCTTCCAAAAAGAAATTTTGGTATCCAAAACTAAACCTTATTGCAGGCTATAACTACAATGGCCAAGACAATAACTTCAAGTTCAATAATAATGAGAACAAGCTTTTCTTTGGACAATTAAGAGCAAGTATTCCAATATTTTCCGGAGGGAGTAATAAAGCGGAAATAACGAAAGCTAAAATTGAAAAAGAAACAGCAGAGCTTCATCTGAAAAACAAAAAGAAAGAACTTCTAAAACAGTTAGAGATCGCCGGGAACAATTATAACAATGCAATTGAAAATATCACGATCCATAGAGAAACAGTATTGCTTAACGAAAAGGAAATAGAGGTCTTCAATAAGCAATTGAAACTGGGAGTGGTAACACCAATTGAATTCAAGGAAGCAAGGCTTCGGTTAACCCGGAGTAGGCTGGATCTCCTAAACGACTATCTCGATCTACACGTAGCTAAGCTACAGATCAAAAGAGTTTTAGGAACAGAAAATTAATTCATAATCAACCTGTCAAGAATATAATGATGAAAAGAATGAAACTATATACCGTACTATTGTCGCTATTCATTTTAGCCTCCTGTATTTCAGAAAATAAAAAAGAGGAGAAACAAAAAACCAAAGAAGTTGTTGTAAAAACCATGCAACTTAAAAGTGTGGCTTTAAAAGACACCAAATCGTATTTTGGAACTCTTGAATTTTCAAAATCAACCAATTTTGTAGCACAGCAGTCTGGCATTATTACAAGGCTTAATGTTGTACCCGGACAAAAGGTAAAACAAGGTGAAGTCATTGCTGTCTATCCTCCAATGAACCACCAGCTACAAATAGAGCAGGCTAAAATTCAGCAAAACAAAACACAGCAAGATTATAATCGTCAAAAAGAGCTGTATGAAGCCGGTGCTGTAACAAAGGTTTCCGTAGAAGACTTTAAAGCACAACTTGATATTGAAGCAAAAGCCATTCAGCAACTTCAACGTGTTAATATTATAACAGCTCCTTTTAGTGGCATTATAACCCGGGTGCATGCTAATGTTGGGCAAGAGATAGAAATGGGTATGCCAATTTTTAGTATGGCGCAAACCGGGAATGTAGAAGTAAGGTTCTATGTAACTCCTAAAGACATTTCAGAAATAAAACTCAATTCACCCGTATTCTTCATGAAAGATGGAAAAAGAATTGAAGGCGTGATCAGCAAAAAATCTATTCAATTGGACGAAAGAAGAAGGGCTTATTTGGTCACTGCTACATTTGATAGTAATGATATCCTTTTTGTTGGAAGTACCGTGGATATTTTAGTAGAAACCGGCAAAGAAGTAGAAAGTGTCTGGATCCCAATAGATGCTTTTAGAAAACAAGGGAATACATTTTATGTATATGTTGAGGATGCAGGGACAGCTATAAAAAAGGAAATAAGCATTGGTAAACGTAATGAGCAATTTGCACAGATAACCGAGGGTTTAAAAACCGGCGATCAATTAATAATTGGCGGTATTGATAAAATAAAAGATAGTACAAAGGTTATAATCAATCCATAAACTAAACCAAGTTAAAATGAAGATCACAAAATTTGCCATAGACAGGCCCATAACAACTACCATGTTATTTTTAGCTTTGGTTGTGTTTGGTTATATGACATATACAAAACTTGCTGTCAATCTATTTCCGGACTTAAAGATCCCTGCTGTAATTATAAATACAACACATATTGGCGCTACACCCGAGGAGATTGAAAAAGAGATCACAGATAAGATAGAAAAAGAAGTCGCTACCCTAAGTGGATTGAAAGAGTTGAAATCATTTTCAATGCCGGATGCCTCCTTGATCACAATTGAATTTAATAACGGTATCGATCCGGATCAAGCACTAAATGATGTTAAGACAAAATTAGATGTTGTAATTCCATTTCTGCCAAAAGAAGCAGACCGTCCATTGGTATTAAAATATAAGCTTTCGGACACACCGGTGATTGATTTGGTGGTTTCTTCAGATAAGCTTTCGGGTAGTGAGTTATATGATTATGTGGACAGGGTTATGAAAAACAAGTTAAGCCAGTTGGAAGGCGTTTCTAAGATTGATGTCTATGGCGGAGAAGAAAGAGAGATAAAAGTACTGGTTGACAAGAAGGCCATGTATGAAATGGGTATGGGAATTCAGGAAGTTTCACAATACCTGAATGCCGTTAATAACAAAATATCCGGAGGTAGTTATATCAATAGAGATCGTGTTTCTTCTATTGAGGTTGGTAAAAACTATAAAAATGCAGCCGATATTAAAAACTCCTATGTATCTACTCCGTTTGGAATAAAGAAAGTGACGGATTTTGCGACGGTCAAAGATTCGGTTAAAACCGTTAGTGGCAAGGCCATTTTCTATGATGTAGCTAATAATGAACGCCATCAAAATATAGTAAGTGTAGGTATTATGAAAACTACCGATGCCAATGCGGTTATAGTAGCACACGGAGTAAAAGAATTGGTGGCTGAATTGCAAAACGAGCTACCGGAAGGGGTTTCTGTAAGTATTCCGTTTGATACGTCGGAGTATATAGAGAGTGCTGTAGATGATGCGCTTAACAATATTATTCTGGGAATACTATTTACCGGGATCATTCTATTTTTTTTCCTGAACGATATAAGAACTACGGTCATTGTAAGCATATCAATACCGGTTTCATTAATGGGAACATTTATGGCCATCAATGCATTTGGCGGGTCACTTAATATGATGACCCTGATGAGCTTCTCTGTTGCGATTGGCGCATTGGTTTCCAATTCCATTGTCGTTATTGAGAATATTATTCGTTTACGGAATTCCGGTTTAGAAATTAAAGAAGCTGCTGTTCAAGGTACCCAGGAGGTTATGATGGCGGTCATTGCGTCCACCGGTACCAACCTGGTGGTGTTTTTACCCATTGCCTCCATGACGTCTATAACAGGAGCATTCTTTAAAGAGTATGCACTTACAATTTCGGCAGCGACCATATTTTCTATGATAGTTTCGTTTATGTTAACACCAATGTTGGCGAGTGTTTTACTGAAAAAAGAACGTAAACCAAATAAATTGGCTCAATTGTCCATTAGGTTTTTTCGATGGTTAGAGAATGTTTACGAAAAGTCATTGATTAAACTGCTCTCTAAAAAATGGAAACCCCTGGCTCTCTTTGCCGTAATGTTCACCCTTTTTTTAGGCACGATCACACTGCTGCCTTATATAGGATTTGAATTTCAACCGCAAGAAGATAACGGAGATGTTTTTGTGCAAATGGAGATGCCGTCCGGTAGCAATGTGCAAAAATCGGAAAGCATTATTAAGCTTGTTGAAAGTGAGATAGACAAATTAGATGGCGTCGCGTCGGTTTTAACAATAATAGGAGAAAAAGATGATAATACGGTAGGAGAGCATTTTGCCAACACTAAATTGAAATTGGTGAAAAAGGACCAACGTTCTTTTTCTAATGCAGAATTTGCCGAACGATTAAAAAACAGATTAGAGCAAATACCGGAGGTTATTTCTTCTGTTTCTACCGTAAGTGCAGAAGATGGAGCTCCTATTCAATTTATGTTAAAGTCTGAAAGCCAGGAAGACTTAAATGAAGCAAACAGAATTGTTTTGAATGCTCTTGAAAATGTAGACGGATTGTTAAATTTTGAAACAAGTTTACGAAAAGGAAATCCGCTGATTCATTTTAAACCTGATAACAGATTACTCGCCGAATTAAATTTAACTCCTTTAGCGGTGGCAATGACCGTTAGAAATGCCGTAAATGGTTTAAAAGCCAGTGTTTTAAAAGAAAATGGTAAAGAATATGATATTACCATAAGCTATCCGAACGATCAAATAAATTCGGTTAACAAAATTGAACAGTTACCAATTTTTACCGAACAGGGGATGTATACTGTAGGACAACTTGCTAATGTGTTTTATAAAGAATCACCCTCACAAATACAGCACGATAATAAAGTAAAAACCATAAACGTCATGGCAAGTTTGTCACCAGGTGTCCTACAAGGTGATGTACAAAATACAATTAATACAGTAATGGAAGAAATTGAACTGCCAAATTCGGTAAAGTTCTCATGGGCCGGGAATATCAAAGAATTAAATGAAGCTACAACAGATATGACCATAACCTTTTTTATTGCTTTCCTGTTAATGTATATGTTATTGGCCTCTCTGGTTGAAAGTTTTTGGCAGCCTGTTGTCATATTTACAACTGTTCCAATGGCAATGATCGGTGTATTCATTTTTATGTATGGTTTCGGTTCAACCATGAATATCATGTCTTTAATGGCTATAGTAACACTATTAGGCCTGGTGGTTAATGATGATATTCTAATACACGATTACACCGATCATTTAATGTATAAGAAAAAAATGGATCTGTATAACGCAACAGTAACTGCAGGTAAAACAAAAATGAAAACAGTTATCATGACTACTGTGGCCATTATTTTTGGGATGCTTCCAAATGCTTTGGGTATTGGTGATGCCGGTGCAGAATTTCGTACGCCAATGGCCATTGTAACTATTGGAGGAATGATCACATCAACGGTATTGACCCTGTTTTTAATTCCATCAGTATTTTATGTGATCAAAAGCCGAAGAACAAAAAAGTGATATAGAATATGAAGCCATCGAAAAGCGAATTGTTTAAATTCTCAGCGGTCATGATCATTTTTTTAATAGGAATGATCATTATGCTTATTAATAAAATAGGCAACATTTGGATATGGATTGGTTATGTGACGCTTTGGACCTGGGTTGAAATGAAAGTTGTAAAAAACTTTCACCTTATATGGTGGGCCTGGATATTGATTATTGCAGCGATTATTGTTATCGATCTAATAGTAATTTACTATTTGGCATAAAAAAAATCTTATATATGGTCAAATTGTAATACAGCTTTGAAGAGTTATTGAAAGGCATCCCGAAAACTTTGCTTTTTATTTTGTAATTCAAAATGTTAGTTTTGTTAGATGAATCTATTGGACATAGCGCCTTTATTATGCCTGATAATAGGACTATTGTTATTGGTATTTATTCTATTTAGAAGATCCGGTTTAGGGAAGGACAAAAAAATTAGATTCGTTTTAGCTACAATTGTCTTCCTCTATACGTTTACAGCTTTTGACTATTACATAACAATAAATAATAAAGGAAGTACTTCTTATTTTGGTATATCCTATTTATTTACACATCTAATAGGCTTTTTACTGTATTATTTTGTTGCATTGTTTACAAATACGGCGATCAGTCTAAAAAAATGGCTGCTAATTGTTATTGGCTATACTATTTTACGATGGGTATTTTTATTCCCTCTTTTTAAATATGAAACGCTCGAAGAATTTATAAGTTTTGTTGAACAATCCAAATATGATGAATGGTTGGATTGGGAATATATTATAATGAGGCTGGTTAGTATTTTGTTATTTATTTTGGCCTTTTTCCGCTTAAAACAATCTCCGCTGGTGTTGGATTTGAATGAAAAGGAAAACCTTAAATATAGATGGATAAAACTAGTATTGATTGCATTTGTTGTATTGCAGGTGGGGATTCTAATAAGCGATATTGTAGGGAGTTTTAAAATCGAAAACTACGAAGAATTTGAAAGCTATGAGGCCTATATGAAATTTGAAACACTGCTAATTACAATATTCTTCTTTGTATTTACTTTTTCAATTATACATTTTCCGGTATTTGCTTTTACCGGAAATTTTGAAGATTTACCCAAATCCACAAAAAATAAATATGCCAAGTCTTCATTAACAGATTCTTCAGAACTTTTTAATGAAATAAATTCCCTGGTGAAAGATGAAAAGCTCTATTTGGATTTTGATATAAAATTAAACACTATTTCAGAAAAGCTAGGAAAATCTGTCCATCATATTTCGCAAGCAATCAACCAAAACGCTCATATGAGCTTTCCGGATTTTATCAATAGTTTTAGAATTGAAGAAGCCAAAAAGAAATTACTAGAGCCAAAGCCAGACACTATTTTTGCAATATCTTTGGATGTAGGCTTTAATAGTAAGGCTGCTTTCTACTCTGCATTTAAAAAAAGCACTTCACAAACTCCTACAGAGTTTAAAAAAAGCAATAAAATCTAGTATTACCTGCTTAAAATCACCCTCCCGATAAATCGAGACATTTTATTGTGTATAGGATTATAGGGAAATGCATTTCTATAAGATTAGCCGGGTACTTTTACATTGTTAATCTAAAAATAAATTAAAGATGAATACACTAAAAACAGCAATAGCGATACTATTCATTGCTACAACAACTGTGGTTAATGCCCAAACCAATGATGCTTTACTAGGTAAGTGGGAAACCACTTATGAGGAAGATGGTAAAAAAACCTATATAACTTATGAGTTTAAAAATGTAAAAGGAAAACTTAAATGTTATACAACATCCGTTAAAAATAATGAAGGAGAAGAAAACTACGAATCTTTGGCAATGGAAGATATAAGTATAAAAAAAGGAAAAGGGAATGCAAAATACATGTATAATGAAGAAGGGGAAAATTATGTGCTAAAAGCCAAACTTCATTTTGAAAATGCAAATACCTTACATATTAGCTATTCATATTGGGGTTATTCCAATACAGAAAAATGGAAGCGTATAAACTGAGTGATTAGAAGCACTGTCACGGGCCGTGAAAATTACTAAAGACCATATTGTATTTGCAGTTGTCAATATTCTGTTTCTAACAATATATGGAGTAATGATTTATTACCGTATACAGTTATGGTATATATGGGCAGGGTTCATGGCGTTGTGGTTATTTATAAACACTCAATTTAAAAGCCATATAAGACCAAATGGATCGCAATGGGTGATCACCTGGGTTTTAGTACTATTTACTATTAGTATTCTTGTGCTGGCATTTTTATAGGCGCAATAAAAACAATGAAAAAATATAAATTCGATAAATATTGGTATTTAGGTTTTCTGGGCTTTATAGGAATCTATAAACTACCACTGCCTTTAGAGTATTTCTATGGGAAAGGCTCGGCTTTGGCACTGATCCATTTATTATGGTTTTTGTGGTTTATATTTTTTATTCCACAAAAGAAAATTATTTAAACTATAAGTTTTTTAGTAATTGACTTATTAGTTGTTCAATTACTATACTACAAACAAGAACTTCTCGATTCTGAGGAGTTTTTGTTCTTTTTCCATGTATGTTTAATCATTCTTACCAGCAAAAAAGCAATAAATCACCCCCTTCCCATAAAAAAGTAATGTATCTAGTTATTACTTTTTGATATTAATGCTATGCCTACTGAGTTTAAGCCCACCAACCACTATTCCAACCTTATTGAAGCATATTGGATTTCAACAAATGAAGAATCAATTGAAATCATTCCGGATGGGACTTTCAATATCCTTATTACAAATAACCGTTTAACGGCATCTTATATTAACAAAGAAAAGGACATACCCATCGGCATGTATTTAATACCTTTAATTTTGGCTCCTGTAAAATTAAAAATAACTGGAAGGGTAATAGGTATTCGATTTAAAGCTTTTGCGCATAAAAATATATTTGAAAGAAATGATGCCCTGGATTTGATCGATAGTGAGACCAACATATATAAATATGAAGCCGAAGAACTGAACATTTCAAAAAAACTACATACAATAAGTGTTGTGAATGGTTCTAATATTGAAAAACTTATTGAGCCCATTTTAAAAAGCATATTACTTAGAGATACAAAAGTTGATTATGTATTGAGGAATAAGATTAATTATATTCTGGAAAGAAAGGGGAATCTAAGGATTAATGAAATGGCCAATGATTTTAATATAAGCCGTCAGGCCCTTCACAAATATTTTTATGAACATATTAAATTATCTCCCAAAAGACTTGCAGATATATGGAAGTTCAATAATCTATTATTGTTAATGAGTAATTCCAATAACCTTACCGATGCTGCTTTGGAAAGTGGATATTTTGATCAGGCTCATTCAATAAAATATTTTAAAGAATACTTCTATAGTTCTCCAAAAACTATAAAAAGAAGCACTATTGTTAGTCATGTGCAAACAATAAAAAATCGATTTAATAATTCATACGACCCAGTTTCAATAGCAGGTTGACATTTTTACAATTTTGTTTTATAAGTCAAACGTAATTTTACAATAACCTTAAAATTGACTTATTATGAAAAGAAATATATCATTAAAGATCTCACTAACTATTTTTTTAATTTCTGTATCAATTAATGCTCAAATTACAGAGACCCTTGCGTCCCACCCAACAATAAGGGATGGGGTGCATGTAGACGATAATGGAGATATTTATACAACTTCCGGTGGATTTGTTGGAGGAGTTACTCTGGGGAAGTATGATGTTGGGAGTGAAACTTTTGATCCTTCATTTATTAGTTCGGTTTCCGGCCCCATAGAGGTTGGAGAAAAACAAGATGGAACTTTAGTTGTAACTAATTTTGACAATAATACAGTATCTGAAGTCGACCCCATAACAGGAGTTTCTACTTTGATAGCTTCCGGATTGGATGGTCCTGCCGGCTTGGTTGTTGATGATAACGATGCTGTTTATGTGACTAATTTTGGGTCACAAGCGCCGTTTTCAGGCCATCAAATTCATAAAATAAGTTCAAATGGAGATGTTACGATTTTGGTCGATGATGCTGTAACATTGAATATGTTACAAGCAATTACCATTAATAATGAAGGAGATCTTATTATCCATTCAGAGCAAAAACTGTATAAGGTAGATCCCGTAACAGGGGATCTTACATTTTGGGTTTCTGTTGGAAAAAGTATTGGAAATATGACTTTTAGAGAAGAAGATAATTGTATATATGCTACTTCTCCACAGAATCATCAAATACTTAAGATTGATGAAAATGGGACAGTAAGTATTTTTGCAGGATCAGTTGCCGGGTATCAAGATGGTGATTTGGCAAATGCCCTTTTTAGAAACCCATTAGGGATTGACTTCTCCTTGGATGAAAATACTATATATATTGCCGAGGCCGGTTACACGACTAGCTCAGGTAGATTACGGCAAATAGTTTTGGACGCTAACCTCTCAATAGTAGAAAATGAAACAGCCTCTAATTTTATGGTATATCCAAATCCAACAAAGGGAATAGTTACTTTTTCGAATTTTAAAGAAGTAGTTTCATCTATAGAAGTTTATGATATTTCCGGTAGATTAGTAGCTAAATACGATTCAATATTTGATAATTCAACTCAAATTGACCTAAGCGATCGAACATTAGGGCTATATTTGGTTAAGGTGTTTTCCTCTATGGGGTTACAAACATTCAAAATAATTAAAAAATAAGGGTAGCGGCATTAAATAATGCTTCGTTTTCTTATACTTAATTGTTCAAGATAATATTAACTAATATTAAATCGTTTTTAAAATGATTTATTATTTAATCTAAATTTTTTGGAACACCTCAATATTAATACTTTTAATGGAGCTTCTACTGTTAAAAATAATAGTGAACGACCCAGGAACTCGGTATTCATTTCAGAAGTGAAGAAGTTTGAAGGTGAGCTTTCCAGGTGTTTTTACAATTTGAAAGTTCCTCTAACCGGCCAAGAGTGCTACTACATTAATGGGACAAAAAATACGGTGAATAATGATTCTTTTTTATTATTGAACCCGGATAATGAATTATATGCAAAAGTCGATTCAAAAGAAACAGTGAGGGGATTATGTATTGCATTTGAAAAATCTTTTATAAGGAAATTGGCAAATACCCTGGATTGTGAAAAAACAATAGATATTACGGAAAGCGAAAATGAAGAAGCCGATGGAATCCATTTTTTGGAACATACATATAGAATTAATAATGACCAATTAAGTAGTACGATCAAAAAAATAAAAAAACTCTTTTTTTCAAAGAATTTTGGAGTTTCAAGTATAGAAAGTGAAATGTTTTTTTATGATTTGGGTGAGATTATTCTATGTCATCAAAATGAAACATTTAATAAGCTCAACAGATTAGATTTAGTTAGAAAAGCCTATAAAGAAGAGTTGTATAAACGCTTAGATGTAATGAATAATTTTATCCATGATATGTTTTTAAATGACATAAGCTTGGATGATATTGCAAGAGCTTCAAATTTGTCCAAATTTCATGCAATTAGAAGTTACCAAAAGATATTTAGATGTTCTCCCTATCAAAAAATTATTCAATTAAGACTATTAAAATCAAAAGAACTGCTTAAAGAAGGAATTAAAATAATTGAAGTTGCTGACATGGTCAATTTTTCTGACAGACGTTCTTTCTCAAAAGCTTTTAAAAATAATTTTGGTTATTCTCCTTCAGAGTTTAGTACAACCACTTAACAACTCCTTTTTGAACAGTGTCAAATGGGAGTCCGCAAAATTCCGGTGAAATATCGTTCCCCAATACCTTTCCGTTATAGATGTGGTTTATATATTTGGAGCCGAACTTGTTGGTGATGAACCGTTGTGTATAAACTGTCCCGAGAACAGTTCCGTATAGTTCTGTATTTCCATCACTATATACGGAACCCTCTATGGTTGCCAGGGGTTCAACTGTAATGTGAACATGTGTCTTTTGCTTTGTTTCGGGGATCTTTTTAGGAAGATATACAACAACCCCTTTTACAAATGAATTGTCCGATATATAAATAGGCTCTTCTCCCAAAGGAACATTTTTTTCAGGATCGATCTCATTGCCTATTATTATGAGTGCGGAAGGGTACGACAAGTGAACATCATTTTCTAATTTAATATTTTCGGTCGCTATAAAACTTGCGTTCCCTCTAAACCCACTCTCTATAATAATTTTTGGAGCTACTACCGTTACGTCAGTAAGCTTGGCATTTGAGGATACAGTTAGACTATCTTCACTTTTAATGATAATGTTGCCGGTAAAACTTTCTGTTATTATTAATTCTTTGTCACTGTAAACAAACTGTGTTTTATCAAAAAAGGAATTGGTGTTGAGTTGTTCTTTGCCAATTACTATATCATGATTGGAAGGTATGTGGTTTATAAGTGACCTTGTATCACGGATCCATTGGGAACTGAGTTTAGGAAGTTTTCCATCACTTATTTTTATGTTTCCGTCTATAAGTTCTTTTCCATTGAAATAGTGACCCGAAATTACCCCGGGTTTTATGCCCTTACGCGAAATATAAGCAGTTCCTTCTATCTTGGTATCTCCAACAAGAACAAGAGGTAATGTTTCGTCTGCAATATAAATACTTGTGAATGGAGCCGAAATGTTACCGCCAATGATCGCGGTTTTAGAAAATGTTTTGGTTTTTACAGATGCTGTAGCTGTTACTTTTTCGAAGCCTCCCCAAATATTTTTTTTGATGACAGTTCTCAAAGTATCATTCTCTAAAACAATAGAATCCTTAAAACTGTTTTTGGATTGAAGGCTATACGTTATTCCATTATTAGCACCGTCAACAACAGAAAAAATAAATTGAGATTGGGTTTTAAAAAAACGATGGGTTTGAGTAAGTGCCAAAAATGAAGCAAGAAGTACTGCTACAATTGTGGAAACCAAAATCGCAAATTGTAAAGCAGATGCCTTTATTTTTTTTAAGAAGACCATTAATTGCTAATGTATGAAATTGCAGGGAAGAAAAGGTAAAG
>JANQOS010000164.1 GCA_028285705.1 Altibacter sp. | reverse complement strand
TTCTAAATAAAAATAATTTATAATTTTGCTTCATCAATGAAACACCTATGAAACTAGTAACAATTGTTTTCATTTTTCTTTTATCTATTTCAAGTGCTTTTTCTCAAAATGAAGCACTAAAGGATACAACCAACGTAGAGAAGCTTAAAGAAGTAGTTATAACCGGACAAATAAGTCCGCAATCTGTTGAAAAATCCGTAGTTGAAGTAAAAGTAATTACACGTAAAGACATCGAAAGGCAGGCAGGTAATAATCTTGCCGATGTATTGAATAGCACGTTAAACCTTAATATTACACCCAATACATCAACCGGAAAAAGCGGGGTAAGCCTTTTTGGACTTGACAGTCAATATTTTAAGGTACTAATTGATAATATCCCCATAATTAACGAAGAAGGGATAGGAAACAATACAGACCTAACTCTTATAAACATTGATGATATTGAACGTATTGAAATTGTGGAAGGAGCTATGGGGGTTCAATATGGAGCAAACGCTGTCTCCGGTATTATTAATATTGTTACCAAAAAGTCTTCCCGAAACGATTGGGATATTACGATAAACTTACAGGAAGAAACAGTTGGAAAAGAATATGAATGGTTTGACAAAGGTCGCCATATTCAATCATTAAAAGTAGGTCATAATCTTTCTGAATCCATTTATGCGAACCTCGCTTACACCCGCAATGATTTTGGTGGGTTTTGGGATGAAAAACAAGGAAAGAATTACGACCAAAATGATGGATTAAGAGGCCATGAATGGTTGCCAAAATTACAGCAAAATACGAAAGCACTATTTTCTTACAAGAAAAACCATTTTAATATATTCTATCGTTTTGACTACTTAAATGAAGATATTGAACGTTACGATGAGAATGTAGACATAAATGAGAATCCTGCTACTAATACGACCGATCCCATAGCACAGGACGAGATCTATACCAATAAACGTTTTTACCATCATTTAAATTCTGCCGGAAACATCTTTAAGAATATTGCTTACAATATTTCTCTTTCATACCAAAGACAGACTAAAGACCTGGAGCGTTATACCTATCGCATTAGAAAACAGGAAAAACAGAACATTGAAAAAGGAGAATACCAAAGCCGAAGTGCTTTTTTTTCCAGGGGGACCTTCAGCAACATAGTAAAAACTTCTTTTGTTAACCTTCAAGCCGGATACGAGGTTTTAAATGAAAAAGGAAGAGGTTCTTCGATAGCTGTTATTATAGAGCCCGGATCAAATGAAGTAACCCAGAATCTTGATAATTATGACTTTTTTGCCTCTTCGGAAATACAATTGACCAAACGGTTTTTTATTAGACCGGGTGCTCGCATCTCTTTTACCAATTTATTTGAAAATCAATACATAGGATCTTTAAGTGTTAAGCAAACTATAAGTGATGATTGGGAATTACGTGCGATTGTAGGCTCTGCTAACCGTACTCCAAACTATGACGAATTATATACCTATTTTGTAGATGTAAACCATGATGTACAGGGAAACCCGGACCTCAATCCTGAAAAGGGTATTTCTGCCTTCATACATGTAAAAAAGAGGACAAGTTTATTAGATGGAAGTCTTCGCTTAAAAAATAAGCTCAGTTTAAACTACCTGGGGCTAAAGGACCGTATCGAATTGATTGTAGTACAACAGAATCCTCTTGCCTTTCAATACAATAATATAGATAGTTATAAAGCTATTGGAGCATTTTCAGAGAATGATATCTATTATAAAGACTTTAAAGGCCAAATTGGCGCATCGGTCCAGGGAATTTCAAAAATACTGGACAGTAATACAAACAGTAATGATGATTTTCTATTTAACCTTCAGTTAAATGCAAATGTTGCCTATACCCTTCAGAAATGGAACACTACTTTTTCTGCTTTCTTTAAATATATAGGCAAGCAGCAGCAGTTTGTAGAAAAAACCAATGCAGAAAACAACCAGGAATTTGTAACAGGAGAAACCGATGCCTATAGTTGGATGGACCTTACTGTCAAAAAATCATTTTTTAATGAAAAATTGGTAACAACACTAGGAGCCAGAAACCTTTTCGATGTTACTTCTGTAAATACTACTGCCTTTGAAGGTGGAGCACATAACGGACCGCCTGCTCAAATTCCATTGGGGTACGGAAGGTCCTACTTTTTAAAGCTAACATACAATCTAACACTATAAATTATGCACTACCATAAAAAACACACAATCGGATTTTTATTTGCACTGGCATTTTTGTTTATATCCTGTAGTAATGAAGATGATAACACTACAACAGGGGACCCTTTTGTAGTAGCATTTGAAAATCTTTCAAGTAACCTTAGTGAAATTGATGACAGTGAGGATATTGTACTTGTATATTCTGAAACAGCAACTCAAAATGGGTTGATAACTATCGCTGTTGAAATTGACAATGCCACCTATGGTGAGGATTTTACAACAACACCCCCTATTGAAAATAACACTATCACGCTACCAATTAATTCGGGAGAAAATGGAAAAACAGTATTGTTTAAAAAACTGAATAGCAGTTTAGATGAAACCGTTAAAATATCTTTTACCATTATCGCTATAGAATACCCGTCTTCTCAAATACAAGGGAACACTACATTCTTATTAGGCAACACCCCTTCTTTAGGAAGAGGTTTTAGCCCGCAAGTTGGAGGCCCTAACCAGCAAAATCAAGTATATATTGACCTAAGTAGTGAAGTACAAACTGTCATACAACGGGATCATTGGGATCTCGGTTTTTATTCCGGGAATGAATTTCGGGTAAGTATTAACGGCTCAATTTACATGGCTGCCGCACAACTGGAAAGTACTAATATAGACGAAGTTACTGCCGATGACGTAATTGATCTGCAATCACAGGTCGCTGTAGGAACTTTTGACCCTGCAAATGAGGAGTATATTGATCATCCTGATGGTGATATCACAAAGACAGCTATCACAAATATTAGTACTAATGATGCTGAAAACAAAGTGTACCTGATAAACCTCGGGTATGAGGTGGGAACAGAAACTCCAAGCCCCGGAAGTGTAGCCGTAGCCGGCGATGCAAGAGGTTGGAAGAAAATACGTATCCTTAGAAACGGAGATTCATATCTGTTGCAATACGCTGATTTAGACGACAATTCGCATCAAGAAGTAATCATTGAAAAAAGGACAGATTTTAATTTTACTTTTTTCAGTTTCAATAGCAACAGTACAATAAATGTGGAGCCTCAGGCGAATCAATGGGACATTTACTTTACCGTATTTACTAATATAATCCAAAATGCCGGTTCGTATGGGTTTTCAGATGGGGTCCTGCACAACCGTAAAGGAGGAGTTGTTGCCTATAGTGTCAGCACCGATGATTTTGAATATGACAGCTTCTCTCTCTCAAACGTGAATTCCGGTGACTTTCAACAAGATCAACGTGCTATTGGAAGCAGTTGGAGAGATGTCATTAGTGATGATAAAGTTCTCGTTGACAACATCTTCTATGTTATCAAAGATCCCAACGGAAACATCTACAAATTAAAATTTACCGCGCTTCTTAGTGAAAGTGGTGAGCGCGGTTACCCGGAATTTAAATACCGCCTTTTACAATAACTTAAATATTTAACATTAAAAACCAAAAAAATGAAACGATTACTACAAATAGCATTATTTATATTTTGCTCAATGAGCATAACAGCTCAAACTACAGTGAACCTCTCTATGGACTCCAATTACGCCAATGAGGTTTATTACAAACTTTCTACAGGAACTGAAAACACATACTTAGCCAATAATTGGGACATAGCCTTTTTGAGAGTAGATTCTTTTACCCATGGTATACGGGTAAATGGTGGTATAGGTATTCAGGTCTTTGAAGCTTCAAATGATCCCGCAGACTGGAATGCAATTGATGTTGCAGATGAAGGAAGTTGGACACCTTTATACAATGATGATACAAACTGGGACAACGGAGCTTTTATGCAAGGTTCGGCTACCTATGGTTGGGGAGAATACAATCCTATTACGCACCATGTAGAAGGTACGATCATTTTCGTATTAAAATATGCTAACGGCACATACAGAAAATTCATTAATGAAGATTACTTTGGTGAATACACATTTAAATATGCTACCTGGGATGGTGCCAATTGGGTAGGCGAAAATACAGTAACCATTGCAAACTCCAGTAATCCGGACAACAGATATAATTACTACTCTCTTCAGAATAATCAAGAAGTTATTTCAGAGCCTTCGGCCAGTGATTGGGATATGGTTTTCAGAAGATATGTAACTGACCTTGGAGGCGGAACGTTTTATGCAGTTACCGGTGTTCTACATAATCCGGGAGTTACCGTTGCTCAAAATGAAGAGCCCGGAGGTGGCGGAGACCCAAATGGTTTAAACTATTCGGAGGAAATTAATACCATTGGATATGACTGGAAAACTTTCAACGGAACCAGTTTTGACGTAAACAGTGATATGGCATACTATGTGAAGTATGATGCCAATACAGTGTACCGTATGTCATTCACAGATTTTGAAGGTTCTTCTACCGGAAATTTAACGTTCAATTTCGAAGATGTTTCAAACTTATTAGGGCTTGAAGATGTAACAGAGAATATTTCATTTGGAATGTACCCTAACCCAACAACTAACAAAGTTGTAAGTATTGTATACGATGTTGCCGAAATAATAGAAGAAAATAAAGTAGAAATATATGCAATGAATGGTGTCAAGGTATTTTCTGAAAAATTGACAAACTCCCCCGGGTTCTATAACAGGCAACTTGACCTATCCGAATTACAAAGTGGAATATACCTGGTACATGTTACTTCAGGAACCGGCAGTATTTCAAAAAAACTCATCTTAAATTAATTTAATCAAAATGAAAAAAATCACTTTTTTATTGATACTGACAACCGTTTCGGTAAGTAGCCTACTGGCCCAAAGCAAAAAAAAATTAGATCGTGAATCTATTAAAGATATGTGCGGTTGTTATGAAGTAACATTCAAATATACCGAAACTTTTGCCCCTGAGATCGATTATGAAAAAAAGCTTGACTACACTGCTTATGCATTGGAATGGGCTCAGGTAATAGAAGAAAGTAAAAATCATATAGCTATTCAACATTTGTTAGTAGTTAATGATACTATGGTAATTAAGCACTGGAGACAGGACTGGGACTATGAGAATACAGAAGTCTTTTATTATGAAAAAGATAATTCCTGGGTGTTTCAATCTTTGTCTGATGATTCTGTAAAAGGTCAATGGACACAGAAAGTATATCAGGTAGATGATAGCCCACGTTATTCGGGTTCCGCCACATGGATCCATGAAGACGGCAAAAACTATTGGGAAAACATAACAGATGCTCCTTTACCAAGGCGAGAATATTCCAAACGGGATGATTACAATGTAATGAAACGTGGCAACCGGCAGGAAATTACTAATTATGGCTGGATACATGAGCAAGACAATGATAAGGTTATCCGTAAAGAAGGTGAAGAAGATGTACTGCTAGCACAAGAAAAAGGGTACAACACATATACAAAGGTAGCCGACGAAAAATGTATCATTGCGCAAAATTGGTGGAAAGAAAACAAGCAGCTTTGGAAAAAAGTACGCAAGGTATGGGCAGAGGTCTACAATAGAAAAGGTACACTTACTCTTAAAAATAAGGTAGACGACGTTCCCATGTTTAGGCACTTCTATAAATTGAACAATGACAGTACTGAAGAAGAGATCAGAGCTTTAATTGAAAAATTCATCAGTTCATGAAGTGGGTAAAGAGCTTATATAAAAGTACAGTGATAGCTGGTGTCGCTGTACTTTTATTTTCATTTAACGGAAATGGTATTTCCAAGGTTTTACAAGCTAAAATTGACAAAGCCGTAAAAGATACTTATTCAATCGAAAGCTTTGAAATGTTAGAGATACATGTACCTGAAGAGTTACAGGCAAAAGTAAAGACCAAACTTGGCCCCGAAAACATTTTTAGGCTGGAAAATGAAGGTACGGCGTTCGGTTTTTTATACCTCGGCCAGGCACCAAGTAAAAAAAAGATATTTGATTATATAGTTATGTTTCAGCCTGACCTTACAGTCAAAAAATCTAAAGTGTTGATCTATCGCGAAAACTATGGACGGGAAATAGGAAGTCAACGTTGGCTAAAACAGTTCATAGGCTTATCTCCCGAGGATACGATAGTTTATGGTAAGGATATAGATGCTATTTCCGGAGCCACTATTTCAGCTTCCTCAATGACCAAAGCTGTTGGAGGTGTATTGGAAGCTGTAAACTTATTAACTAAAGAAATGTTGTATAACTAAAAGCCGTAAAAGAAATGATGGACGATATTAACGCAATTTATTATAATAATGTCGGGATTGCTTTTCAATGGAAAAGATGCGCAGCTCAAGACATAAAAAAAACACAATTGGTATTCAGAGATATTAGTTTATTTTTAACTGACCATGAGTTACAGGAATTTTCAAAAAGAATCGACTCACTTTTTACGCAAACATCTTTATGTAATGATTGTAAGGTAAACAAAAATGTAAAATCATTACTTGTGAATTCTCCTGCACCCCAAATTAGTTTTGTTATGAGTTATCATGAATTAACACAAGTAAAAGATCTTATTGACGGTACTTTATTCCAATTGAATTTAGACACTATGCTAACTAACATACTCTAAAAACCAAATTTTAATTTACTGAAAATACTACATAGGATTATTTCAGGATTTGTACCCAAGCCCCAACTATTGTCCCAAGTTATAATACCCCTTCTCGGGAATTTCAATAAAATATTCTTTACCGGAAGTATTCTTCAGATAGGTGTCACGCAGCCAGGGATTATGTATCTTTAGAACTTTATAACTAATCCCAAAGTGTTTTGCGAAATCTGCGAAATCTGTTACCGCAGTATCAACTTTCACTTTATAGGTAGGTATATTCTTGTACAGGTCTTTACTTCTAAAATTAAAACCGTATTTCTTAGGGTTCGATAAAATTTCTTTAAAGGCCAGTATCCTGAAAATATAACGGCTGGTCTCATCATTCAATAACAAGTTGTAATAATTATTGTCAGATTTTTGCCGTTTGACCTGTTTGCTTATGCCTCCATTTCCTGCATTATACGCAGCTGCAGCCATGGTCCAGCTTCCAAACCGTTCTTTGGAGCTCTTAAGGTATTCTGCTGCCACTCTGGTTGCCATTTCCAAATTGTAGCGTTCATCCACATAATCATTTATTTCCAGTCCGTATTCTCTACCGGTACCTTTCAGAAAGTGCCAAAAACCGGCAGCTCCGGCAGGAGAACGGTTATTTTGTAAACCACTTTCAGCAACTGCCAGATATTTAAAATCATCCGGTAATCCATACTTTTCCAGCAAAGGTTCTATAATTGGAAAATACTTATGTGCACGCTTAAAAATAAGCAACCCGTTAGACTGCCAATAGGTATTTACCAACAGTTCCCGGTCCATTCGCTCCCTAATATCCGGGTTATCCAAAGGAACAGGCTCGCCGGCAAAATCCATAGCCTCCGGTAGTGGTAATGCGTATACATTATAATCGTTAATTATTTTTTTCTCCATGGTTTCATCGGAAGGGGCTTCTTGTACGGCGTTAATACACAAACTACCTACCCCAATAAGTACCGTGGCCAATCCTATTTTTGATAAAACACTCATATCTCAAAATTTTTATTAAAGATAGAAAATTAAGGGCTCCGTTTATTAAGACCTTACTTATTTTTCTATTATTTCCAATATTTCTTCAGAAAGCCTCTTTCCTTTGTTCAGTATCATGATATGGGTACCGCCATTTATAATTTTACAGTTTTCAATTTGTTTGATAGGAAATACAACATCTTTATTTCCATGAATGTGTACCACATCCTTTACAGGGGTTTTTCGGTCCCAGCATACCATATTCTTAATAGCCCAGTCCAAATACTGTTTGTCCCTAACATTTAAATATTCCTGGTAAACTTTTAATTTTTTTTCGGTTTTAGGCCCAATTGCAAATTTGGTAAGGTCTTCGGCGCTTAAAACAAGGCTGGTTGGAATTAATTTATAAAAAAAGGTCTTTCGAGCAAATTTTATGCGCTTTGGCAACTCCTCCATGGTCTTAACACTGGATATTATTATGAGGCTTTTCAATTTTAAAAACTGACTCATTTCCTGTACGACCACACCACCAAAAGAAACTCCTACCAATACACTACCCTCTTCTTTTACTAGAGATGCCATTCGTTTTGCATAGGCTCTTAAAGATTCCTTTTTCTCAGGTATCAACCATTGTAAAATATGGATGGTATATCGTTCTTCCGGTAAGGTTATATTTCTAAATATCTCTGCTCCTGCAGCCATTCCCGGAACAAAATATACATGTGTTTTAGTATTAGTCATAAGGCTTTAACAAGAGAAATAAGGTTCGCCCAAAGATTATTCGTAAATTTACAAAATAAAGATACCATTATCTAGTTCTAATTGGGGATATATTAATGAAGAAGATACTACATCCGGCAGCTACCAGAGGAAATGCAAATTACGGATGGCTAAAGGCAAAATACTCCTTCAGCTTTGCAAATTATTTTAATCCGGAACGATTGCGATTTGGAGTGTTGCATGTTTTAAATGACGATGATATTGCACCTGCCATGGGATTTGGAAGACATCCTCACAACAATATGGAAATTATAACCATTCCTCAATCCGGAGCACTTAAGCATAAAGATTCTTTAGGGCACGAAGGTGTAATACGGTCTGGGGACATTCAGGTAATGAGTGCAGGAAGCGGTGTTGAGCACAGTGAAGTAAACGCCAGTACAACAGAACCTGTAAAACTCTTTCAGATATGGGTACTGCCCGAAACTGAAAACGTACCTCCCCGCTACGATCAAAAACAAATAGCTCCATTACTTGTTCCCAACAGTTTTAGTACAGTGGTAAAACCCAGGTCTGAAGCTGCGAACGGAGACCTGTGGATCCATCAACAAGCTTATTTCAACATTGGTGAATTTTCCGAAAAAACCGAAACAACATATACTTTACACAATAAAAATCACGGCGCCTATGTTTTTGTAATTAATGGAACCGTTTTTATTGATAATGAAACGCTTAGCGACAGAGATGCTATAGCCATCTGGGACACTCAAACCGTCGATGTCTCTGCCGGGAAAGACAGTAAAGTATTGTTGATCGAAGTCCCTATGAACTAATTAAAATTAACTCCCATGATTGAAGATGTGCAAATAACCGACAATGAATTTTTGAGACAATTTGAACTTGAGGTGGGCGATAATATGGCACGTATCGAGTATGCCCTCCAGGATCGAAAAATATTTCTTACCAAATATGATATGCCACAGGATATGGAGGATCAGGGTTTCCGGGATATTTTTATAAAAGCTGTTTTCGAAGAGGTGAAAAGCCGCGGTATCAGCCTCGTTCCTACCAGTCCGGAAATTGCCGGCTTTATGCGTAAGAACAGAAGGGTTTATAAGGACCTTCTACCGGTAGGGATAAGTATTTAAATAAAGACATTTTCTTCCACAAAATTAAAACGCACCAATCCGTCCTCATCTATTTTCGTGAGCTCTACAGTATGCAAGGTATTTACTAATTCCGGATTCCAGGGTGTCTTCACTTTTATATAGTTTTCGGTAAAACCATGAATGTAACCCTGTTTGTTTTCTCCTTCAAACAATACGGTTCGGATACTTCCTAACTGGTTCTCATAGAAAGCACGTCGTTTTTTCACCGAAAGCCCCCGTAACATCTTACTTCGTTTATTTCTCACATTCTTTGATACTACGCCCTCCATGGTTGCAGCAGGAGTATTATCTCTTTCAGAATAGGTGAACACATGCAGATAAGAGATATCCAATTCATTCAAAAAATGATATGTTTTCAAAAAATGTTCTTCGGTTTCACCCGGAAAACCAACAATCACATCTACGCCAATACACGCATGGGGCAATACTTCTTTTATTTTAGCTACACGATCAACATATAATTCACTCATATACCTACGGCGCATTAATTTGAGAATGTCATTGCTTCCACTTTGTAGCGGTATATGGAAATGCGGCACAAATGTTCTTGAACGTGAAACAAACTCTATGGTTTCATTCTTCAATAAATTAGGCTCGATAGATGAAATTCGCAAGCGCTCGATTCCCGGAACTTTGTCTAACGCTTTCACCAGTTCCAAAAAGGTATGCTCATGTTTTTTATTCCCAAATTCCCCCTTACCGTAATCTCCAATATTTACACCTGTTAACACGATCTCCTTAATATCTTGTTTAGAGATCTCTTGAGCGTTCTTTAATACGTTTTGCAGGGTATCACTACGGGAAATTCCACGTGCCAGCGGAATAGTACAATAGGTGCATTTGTAATCGCAGCCATCTTGTACTTTCAAAAAAGCCCGGGTACGGTCTCCAATAGAATAGGAACCTACATAGAAATCGGCATTTTCAATCTCGCACGAATGAACCTCGCCAAAATCATTCTTTGAAAGGTCATTGAGATA
>JANQOS010000158.1 GCA_028285705.1 Altibacter sp. | reverse complement strand
CGTTTGTACGATGCTGCTACCATGAACGAAATAGGAAATTATTCCAAAGAACGTAAACCGTTTTATTGGGAGCAAAACAACTATAATCAGGCATTTCCGTGGCATGAAGAAACACAGAGCTTTATGTATGGTGGGTGTGGTTGCCATGTTGGGCACAATTAATTTGATATGCACCTTGCACAATTCAATATTGCAGAAGCTATAGCTCCCATTGACAGCCCTGTCATGGCAGATTTTGTGAACAATACGGAACGTATCAATGCTTTGGCAGATAAGAGTCCGGGGTTTGTCTGGCGTTTTACAGGTGATGAAAGCGATAATCCCTATTCGGTGCAGGCTTTCGATTCAGAATTTATTCTAGTAAATATGAGTATCTGGAAAAGCTGGGAAAGTTTGTTTGATTTCGTTTACAAGTCGGAACATGCGGAGATCTTTAAGCGAAAAAAGGAATGGTTCCGCAAAATGCCAAAAATGTATATGGTCCTTTGGTATGTGGAAGAAGGGCACATACCAACACTGGAAGAAGCCAAAGAGCGCTTAGGATATCTTCGGAAAAAAGGAGAGAGTGCCTATGCCTTTACTTTCAAGAGTAAATACCAATGGAATGGCGTTTTATGACCTATCGAAAGAAGAACGTGTAAAAAAAGTTGCAGAGATACAGTTTCAACTCCGGGAAGCTATCAAAAACACAAATGAAGATACATTCCTGGCCTATTTTTCAGATGAAGACCTTTACACACGGAAAGCTGCCTATTTGGGTGTTGGAAGAATCTATAATAGTGAGGTAGCTTTGAGAGAACCTATACTTTTATTACTTCAGAAACTAATATCCGATAAAGATGAACATGTTCGACAGACCGCAGTAAATACTGCCGGAGAAATAGGAATGTTTCAATTTCAAAAAGTTTCTAAGATATTTGATAAGGCTTTGTTCGATGTACATCACAAAGTGAGAAATGCCGTAATAGGGTCCCTCAAAAAAATGAGCCAAAAAAATCCGAAACCTTCCCTTGTCTGGGCAAAGCAATTTCTAACACATCCCGATAAAGAAATCCGCAGGCAGGTGTGCCATGGAATTGAGCTAAGAGGTCGTACCCATCCTGAAGAGATCCTGCCTCTGCTGAAAGTACTTCAGTTTGAAGAAACCAGGCGGGTTAGAAGTACTCTTATCCATGTTCTGGGACAAATAAGTTATAAAGAGGGATGCCTGCCTAAAGTGATCTCCGCATTAAAGAATTGGGAAAATAAGGTACTGGTGCATGATGCTATTGATGAGATTATAGATGTTCACAGCGAAAAAAGATATGCCAATTTTTCTGCTTTATCCCAACAGCAGGTAATTGATTATATTTCTAAGCACTTAAATTCAAGTATATAAGTTACATACATCTATTTTATTCCATCGGTTCTTTTATATGATTTGTACAATACTGTTTAACTAAAAATATACGTAACATAACGAAAAACAATATTTACTGACATTAAAAGTCCTTTTAATTTAGTGGCAAGATCACAAAATTTGTATCTTTAAGATTATAAACATAAAATTTACAAAAATGGTTAGAGCAAAATATCAAAGTGTTTTGGATTTAGGAGAAAAATTGAACATCCAAAATGGAGATGTTAAAGAAGAAAACGGACAACTACAAGTATGGGGTGTTGCTGCTACTCCTTACGAAAAAAATATTATTTGGGACGAGATAAAGCGTATAGGCGGTGATAATCCTAGTGATATCATGGCAGATATCACTGTTGCAGATGAATCTATCTATGCCCGTCATACTGTTGCAAGCGGGGAATCTTTAAGTAAGATTGCCAAGCACTATTACAAAGACCCTATGAAGTATAATGCAATTTTTGAAGCGAATAGAAACATCCTAAACAATCCGGACATGATACATCCCGGACAGGAATTAGTTATTCCTAATCTATAGTTCAAAATAAAATAGTAATTTAAAACTGCCTTTTGGGGCAGTTTTTTTATGGCTGAAATTTTTTCTGAAATATCGATCTGGTTATTGTTAACCCTCTTTGTTCTGGGAGCTGCAGCATTTACGCTTTCAACAATTAGTGGCGGCGGCGGTGCTTTAATGCAAATTCCTGTGCTGAATTTTTTAATTGGAACCTCACAAACTGCTCCGGTAATTAATCTGGGGACCATGATAAGCCGTCCATCACGTATCATTTTGTTTTGGAAGCATATTGTCTGGAAGGTATTTTGGTATTACGTTCCTGCCGCCATCATTGGAGCGATCATAGCAGCCTGGCTCTTTACTGAAGTTAAGATACTTTGGATACAAATTCTGGTAGGCCTCTTCCTAATAAGTACATTCTTTCAATACCGATTTGGGAAAAAAGAACGCTCTTTTCCGGTGAAGTATTGGTATTTTATTCCTTTAGGGTTCACTATTTCTGTTATAGGAACATTTACCGGTGGAATGGGACCTATTCTCAATCCCTTTTTACTGAATGCCGGAATTGAAAAAGAAGAACTCATTGGGACCAAAGCAGCACAAGCATTCTTTTTAGGAATTGCCCAGGTAGGAAGTTATACATTCTTTGGATTACTTACCAAAGAACTCTGGATCTACGGAATTGCAGTTGGCCTGGGAGCTACTTTGGGCAACGTTATTGGCAGGCAACTACTAAAACGAATGAGCAAACGGTCTTTCAGGCAATGGGTGATCGCAATAATGGTGATAAGTGGATTTGTCTTGTTAGTTAAAGCATTTCTTTCTTAACATTTCATAAGCATTTCTTCTACTAACATTTTAGTAACTTTAGAAATTCAATTTTTTTCAAAAAAACCAATCAATCAATAAATCAATGAAAAAATTAATACTCCTTGCTTTGCTTTGCATTGCAACAACACTTTCCGCGCAACAATTTTCAATGGATATACTTAAAGATATAAGACCCCGGAATATAGGTCCCGGGGGAATGTCCGGACGGGTTACAGCCATTGATGTAGTGATAAACAACCCGGACATAATGTATGTGGGTACAGCTTCCGGAGGACTTTGGAAATCGACCAGCGGCGGGATTAAATGGAAACCCATTTTCGATAACGAAGCAACTGCCTCAATTGGTGCGGTTGCCATCCAGCAATCAAATCCATCCGTACTATGGGTAGGTACGGGAGAAGGTAATCCCAGAAACAGTTTAAACGGAGGTTATGGAATTTACAGGTCCTTGGATGCCGGAAAAACCTGGAAACTAATGGGCCTGGAAAAGACACGTCATATTCATCGTGTGATCATTGACCCTACAGATCCGAATACTGTATATGTAGGAGCTATTGGCTCACCCTGGGGCGAGCATCCCGAGCGCGGTGTCTATAAAACTACAGACGGAGGTAAAACCTGGAATAAGATCCTGTTCGCCAATAACAAGACCGGCGCCGCAGATATCGTAATGGACCCAAGTAACCCAAATAAGTTGATCGTTGCATTATGGGAACATAAAAGAGACCCCTGGTTCTTTACATCCGGAGGAGAAGGGTCGGGAATTTTCATTACACATGACGGTGGAGCAACCTGGGAAGAAAGAACCGATAAAGATGGCTTGCCAAAAGGCGAACTTGGGAGAATAGGAGTTGCCATAGCGAGAAACAAACCAAATATTGTCTATGCACTGGTAGAAGCCAAAAAGAATGCATTGTATAGAAGTGAAGATGGTGGATTTACGTGGAAAAAGATCAACGATAAAAATGATATTGGCAACCGTCCATTCTACTATTCCGAGATCTATGTGGACCCCGAAAATGAGAACAGGGTATATTCCATTTACACCTATGTGAATGTGTCGGAAGACGGAGGAAAGAATTTCCATCAGTTAATGCCTGCATATGGAGTCACCAATGGAGTACATCCGGACCATCATGCCTGGTGGATGCATCCAACAGATGGAAGCTTTATGATCGATGGAAATGACGGAGGATTGAATATCACTCATGACGGAGGTAAAAGCTGGCGCTTTGTAGGGAACCTTCCGGTGGCTCAATTTTATCATATCAATGTAGATAATGAATTTCCATACAATGTGTATGGTGGAATGCAGGATAACGGCAGCTGGAGAGGGCCGGCCTATGTCTGGAAAGCTCAGGGGATTCGCAATGATTACTGGCAGGAAATCTCTTTTGGAGATGGATTTGATGTTGTGCCGGATAAAGATGACAGCCGTTATGGCTGGAGTATGAGTCAACAAGGCTATGTAAGCCGGTATGACTGGATAACCGGTAATAACTATACCGTTAGGCCAACCCACCCCGATCCTGAAGTAAGGTTGCGTTTTAACTGGAATTCGGCCATTAACATAGACCCGTTCAACAATAATACTGTTTACTTCGGAAGTCAGTTTGTGCACAAAAGTACAGACAAGGGGTTAACATGGGAAATTATATCTCCGGACCTTACTTCTAACGACCCCGAAAAACAAAAACAAAGTGAAAGTGGTGGTTTAACCATGGATGCTACAGGTGCCGAAAATTATACAACTATACTTGTAATAGAACCATCTCCCTTGGAGCAGAACATGTTGTGGGTAGCTACAGATGACGGAAAGGTACATTATACTCAAAATGGTGGTCAAAACTGGAATGATGTTACAAACAATCTTGTTGGATTACCTTCAGGAAGTTGGATCACCCAGATAAAAGCTTCCAACAAAAATAAAGGGGAGGCTTTATTGGTTGCCAATGATTACCGAAGGTTTAATTATACTCCTTACGCTTATCGCACCACCGACTACGGAAAAACCTGGAAACGTATTGTAGACAGCAATGATGTTATTAGTTATACGCTAAGTATTGTAGAAGACCCTATAGAAAAGAATCTATTGTTCTTAGGTACCGATGATGGGCTGTATATTTCTATTGATGCAGGAAATTCATGGACAAAGTGGACCAATGGCTTTCCTACTGTTTCGGTAAAAGATCTGGTGATCCAGTCACGTGAACATGACCTGGTAATAGGTACCTTTGGACGGGCTGCATGGGTGCTGGATGATATTCGCCCACTAAGGGAAATTACAAAGAACCGTTCTGTTTTAGCTTCAGAGCTGGCAGTCTTTAACCCTCCAACTGTTTACCAGGCAGCTTACCAGCAACCTACCGGAAGCCGTTTTGGAGGCGATGCTTTGTACAATGGAGAAAATAGAGATTACGGTGCACATATAACTTATTATTTTCAGAAAAAAGAAGTTAAAGATGAAAGTGATACCGATGAAGAAAAAGAAGATACGGAAGCTTCCGAAGAAAAAGGGAAACCTAGCAAAGACTCCATTTATATGAAGGTCTATAACGGTGATCAATTGATACGTACACTTAAGGAAAAGCTTCCGGATAGTACCGGAATTTATAAATGGACCTGGTCCCTGGATGAAGCCGGAGTCGACAGGCCTTCACGTGAAATCCGAAACCGGGAAGAAGAGCCGGGAGGTACCGATGTAAAACCGGGAACCTATAAAATTGAGCTTCAGTATATGGATAAAACAGCTACCACCAATGTTACAGTGGAGAGTGATCCAAGATTGCAAATTTCACAAAAAGCCATTGATGAAAGTTATGCAACTTCCAAAAAGCTGGAAACGCTTACCCAGCTTGCTGCCGATGCAGTGAAACAACTGGTCGAGAGTAAAAATACCGCCCAAGACCTCAGTAAGAAGATGAAGAAGAAAGATGATGAAAAATACAAAGAGGAAATAAAACTCAGCAAGGAAGTAGTAAAGAAAGTAGATTCACTTGTTGCTTTGTATCTAGGTAAAGAAGACACGCGGCAAGGCATTACACGTAACCCAGAAGTAAATGTTATGCAACGTATAGGTACTGCAAATTGGTATAGTGGCAGCCGCCCTAATGGAATGACAAAGACCGAAGAAACTTTGGTACAACATGCCCGGAACCAACTGGATGATGCTTTAGAGCAAACCAATGAATTCTTTACAACCCAATGGGCCGAGTACCAATCTAATATAGAGAAAGTGGACCTTTCCCCTTTTAAAGATGTAAAGACATTTAAGACAAATTAATAGTGGCCGACCTATCATTGGTGCAAGTTTTTAAACTTTTGGCGACTTAACCAAGGTCAATGATATAATTGCTCTTATGAATATTCAAAAAGTTTCTTTTAAAAATAAGGAAGGACAAAATCTTTCCGGAAGGTTAGAA
>JANQOS010000115.1 GCA_028285705.1 Altibacter sp. | reverse complement strand
AACCGTTTTATTTCTTGTCGAATACCCGGTAACAACAACTTCTTCAAGAAGTGCTCCTGCTACCATTGCAATGTTAATTGTATTTGCGACTCCAACTGTGATTTCTTGAGTCTCAAATCCTACATAGCTAAATACTAAGGTTTGCCCAACATTAACAGTAAGGGAGTAATTTCCGTCAAAGTCAGATTGGGTACCTGTATTTGTTTCTTTTATAATAATATTCGCTCCTGGTAATGGTAATCCTACATCATCGGATACTGTACCTGAGATCGTCTTTTCTTGTGCAAACGATATTTGCACTACTAATGCTAGGAATAGCATTAGGATTCCACGTAATTTTTGATTCATATTATTAGTGTTTAATTAATGATACCCAAAAATGCCAATAAAATGTTAAACTGGCAAGTTTTTGAACTTAAAAATGAATGTTTATGGGGTATTATCTTATCAGGACTTACTTTTCTTGTTTAAAATCTGGTAGATAAACTCAAATGTATTTTAGTATTTGAGAAACTAAAGTCCTGGCTATCTGAATTTCCATTAGCGATATTGAACTTAAAAATACCTGCTTTTGTTTGTAATCCCAGTCCTAGTCCAAAACTATATAATTTTTCTTTTTGAGAAAAAGACTGATTTTCAAAATAACCTAAATCAATAATACTGTGAATATAAATGGAAGGGTTGAAAATATAGCGATATTCTGTATTTAAAACCGAATAGAACGATGCGTCTATGCTATTTTCGTCAAACCCTCGAATACTATTAATCCCTCCAAATCTAAATAACTCATTAACCAAATAAGTATCGCTAAATAAAATACTGGAATTGTTTTGAATAAAAATTGAATTTTTAAAGTTAAGATTGAAAATATGGCTTGTATGTGAAGAAAGTCTTTGTTGGTCCTCTTTTTTGCTTTTTAGCTCGCGAGTACCAATTTCCGCATCTAAAGAAAAAAGGGTTTTTATTGGGAAAAGAGGATTGTTTTGTTGCTTGCTGTAATTGGCACCAAAAATTGCATTTCGTGAAGTGTAGTCCTCTATTGCATTTCCGGCAATTACTTCGTTGAGCAAATTGCTCGATTCGTATCCTTTATAGCCGCCATACATATTTGAGGCAGGATTCAATTGATAGGTCACTCGTGCTTGTTGTTCTGTAGTAACAAACGAACTGTCACGTTTAAATATTTTAAGCTCGGCACTTACTCCAAAAGGAGATCCAAAAAGGTAAGGCAGGCCCATTTTTACTCTAAAATTTTGCTGCTCTTTTCCATCTGCCTTATAATTAATAATTAATTGCTCACCGTAGTTCAAATTATTGTTAAGTTCTAAATTAAGGTACCCGTTAAATTCTAAATTTTGAGTATCTTCATTAGTTGCAAACCCCAAAATACCATCGAAAAGATTATTGTTTTGTTTTTTTAAATAAAAATAGACAGTGGTTGTTTTTTTTCTGAATAAAGCTTCCGGAGCTTTAATGGTTGAAGCAAACCCCAGATTGTTTATTACGTCATTTTGAGATATTAATTTCTTTTGGCTAAATATCTTTCCAGTTTTAACTCCGGCGTAATATTTTAGGTAAGATCTGGGGAATTTATCATACCCTTTAATTACAATAGAATCTATTGTTCGTTCACTATTTCCTTCTAAAATGAGCCGGGCACTAAGAGACTTTTCATCGACTTTAGAAATTTCCTGCAATCTGGTTCTGGCAAAAGTATTTCCTTCTTCTGTTCTAAAAGAATTTAATTTTATGAGAGCAGTTTCAATAGTTGAAAATGGTAATATAAAATAATCGTCAGTAACTTCCCCTGAAACTCTGTTTAATTCATTTTTACTGAAATCTTTTTTTTGATAGTATACCTTTATATATTGGTATCTGTTTCCAAAAAAATACCTAGCTGAATAACCGCTGTCATTTTTTTTATAAAGATCCTTTAACTCACTTTCTATAAAACCTGCTTTTTGTAGCTTCACTGTTAGGGTGTCAGCTTCCTTTTTTAATGATAAATAATCTTTGAACGATTTTTGAAAATCCAAGCTATCTAAAAATGCTTCCGAAACAGTAGTTTCAGCCTCAATTTCAAGTGTTAAATTTTGTGCATTTGCAGTTAGCGAAAATGCTATATATATATTAAGGTATAAAAATATGTGAAAAATATGTTTCAAAAACATTGTTTTTTATGCTGTAAAACTAACGCTTCAAAGCGGCTTTTAATATTTTAATCTTAAAATAATGAAGGCGAGTCTAAAATTAATATAGTAACGTTTGATTAATTGATTTTTATTTCTACCTTTGCAACCCCTTAAAAAGGGGTATTTTATTATTAAATAAAGTGTAATACATATTTTATATGCCAACAATTTCACAATTAGTACGAAAAGGAAGAGCCAAAATAACCAAGAAGAGTAAATCGGCTGCTTTAGATTCGTGCCCTCAAAGACGAGGTGTGTGTACGCGTGTATATACTACTACACCAAAGAAACCAAACTCTGCAATGCGTAAAGTTGCAAGGGTAAGGTTAACAAACGGTAAGGAAGTAAACGCATACATCCCTGGTGAAGGTCACAACTTGCAAGAGCACTCGATAGTATTGGTTAGAGGCGGAAGGGTAAAAGATTTGCCAGGAGTTAGGTATCATATTGTTCGTGGCGCTTTAGACACCGCTGGTGTTGAAGGTAGAACACAACGTAGATCTAAGTACGGTGCAAAACGCCCTAAAAAGTAATTTAAAAACTTTTAAAGAGAAGACATGAGAAAAAGACAGGCCAAGAAAAGACCACTTTTACCAGACCCAAGGTTTAACGACCAGTTGGTAACACGTTTTGTGAACAACATGATGTGGGATGGAAAAAAGTCGGTGGCTTTTAAAGTATTTTACGATGCAATTGATATCGTAGATGAGAAAAAACAAGACGATGAAAAAACGGCTCTAGAGATTTGGAAAGATGCTCTTTCCAATGTAATGCCTCACGTAGAGGTTCGTAGCCGAAGAGTTGGAGGGGCTACCTTTCAAATTCCAATGCAAATACGTCCGGACCGCAAAATTTCTACAGCAATGAAATGGCTTATTAGCTATTCAAGAAAGAGAAATGAAAAGTCTATGGCACAAAAACTTGCTGCAGAGATTCTTGCAGCTGCAAAAGAAGAAGGCGCTGCGGTTAAGAAACGTGTGGACACACACAAAATGGCCGAAGCCAATAAAGCATTCTCACATTTCAGATTCTAAAAAATGGCACAAAGAGATTTAAAATATACTAGAAACATAGGAATTGCTGCGCATATTGATGCCGGTAAAACCACTACAACAGAACGTATTCTTTATTATACAGGAGTAAGTCATAAAATTGGTGAAGTTCATGACGGAGCTGCAACCATGGACTGGATGGAGCAAGAACAGGAAAGAGGTATTACAATTACTTCTGCTGCAACTACCTGTACATGGAACTTTCCTTTAAAAAATGGAGAACCTGTTAACGAAACCAAAGGATACCACTTTAACATAATTGATACCCCGGGTCACGTAGACTTTACTGTAGAGGTAAATCGTTCATTACGTGTTTTGGATGGTCTGGTTTTTCTTTTTAGCGCGGTGGATGGTGTTGAACCACAATCCGAAACTAACTGGAGACTTGCAGATAATTACAAAGTACCGCGTATTGGTTTTGTAAATAAAATGGACCGTCAGGGATCTAACTTTTTGGCTGTTTGCCAACAAGTAAAAGATATGTTGAAGTCTAATGCAGTACCTATTGTATTGAATATTGGTGATGAAGCAGACTTTAAAGGAGTGATCGACCTGGTAAAGAACCGTGCTATTATTTGGCATGATGAAACTATGGGTTCTACTTTCGATGTGATCGATATTCCTGAAGACATGAAAGAAGAAGCAAGAAAATACAGAGGACTTCTTATTGAAGAAGTTGCTGCATATGATGAGAACTTGCTTGAAAAATATATGGAAGATGAAGATTCTATTACCGAAGATGAAGTGCATGCTGCACTTCGTGCTGCCGTAATGGATATGTCTATCATTCCAATGATCTGTGGATCGGCATTTAAAAATAAAGGAGTTCAATTCCTTTTGGATGCAGTATGTCGTTATTTGCCTTCACCGGTAGATAAGGAAGGTATTGTTGGAATTAATCCGGATACTAACCAGGAAGAAATAAGAAAACCGGATGTAACTGCTCCTTTTTCAGCATTGGCATTTAAAATTGCTACAGATCCTTTTGTGGGACGTTTAGCATTTTTCCGTGCGTATTCTGGTCGTTTGGATGCAGGTTCTTACATCTTAAATAACCGTTCAGGTAAAAAAGAACGAATCTCACGTATCTACCAGATGCACTCTAATAAACAAAATGCTATTGACTACATCGAAGCAGGAGATATTGGAGCAGCAGTAGGATTTAAAGATATTAAGACAGGTGATACTATGTCTGACGAGAAACATCCTATCGTTCTTGAATCTATGGACTTCCCGGATCCGGTAATTGGTATTGCCGTGGAGCCTAAGACAAAAGCAGACGTAGACAAACTGGGAATGGCTTTGGCTAAACTTGCTGAAGAAGACCCTACGTTTACAGTTCGTACGGACGAAGCTTCAGGACAGACGATTATTTCCGGAATGGGTGAGCTTCACTTAGATATTATTGTTGACCGATTGAAACGTGAGTTCAAAGTAGAAGTAAATCAAGGACAGCCTCAAGTAGAATACAAAGAAGCTGTAACACGCAATGCAGACCATAGAGAAGTGTACAAGAAACAATCTGGTGGTCGTGGTAAGTTTGCTGATATCGTATTTACATTAGGGCCTTCCGAAGATGGAAAAGACGGGCTTGAATTTGTAAATGAAGTAAAAGGTGGTAATGTTCCCAAGGAATTTATCCCATCTGTAGAAAAAGGATTCAAACAAGCAATGATCAATGGTCCCTTAGCAGGATTTGAAGTAGATAGTTTAAAGGTAACTCTTAAGGATGGATCTTTCCACCCTGTGGATTCTGATGCGCTGTCTTTTGAGCTTGCTGCTAAAATGGGCTTTAAGGCTGTTGCAAAACAAGCCGGAGCGGTAATCCTTGAGCCTATTATGAAGCTGGAGGTAATTACGCCGGAAGAAAATATGGGTGATATCGTAGGTGATTTGAACCGTCGTCGCGGACAGGTAAATGACATGAGCGATAGAGCAGGAGCTAAAGTTGTTAAAGCTGAAGTACCGCTTTCTGAAATGTTTGGTTATGTAACAACATTGAGAACATTGTCTTCAGGTCGTGCAACTTCAACTATGGAATTTTCACACTATGCTGAAACTCCTTCAAATATTTCTGAAGAAGTGATCGCAGCAGCAAGAGGAACCGCTAACGTATAATATTTCAGCAATGAGTCAAAAAATAAGAATAAAACTTAAATCATACGATCACAATTTAGTGGACAAATCTGCTGAAAAAATCGTTAAGACCGTAAAAAGTACAGGTGCAGTAGTAACGGGGCCAATTCCACTGCCTACTCACAAAAAGATTTTTACAGTATTGCGTTCACCACACGTGAACAAGAAGAGTAGAGAGCAATTTCAATTAAGCTCTTATAAAAGATTATTGGATATCTATAGCTCTTCTTCAAAAACAATTGACGCTCTAATGAAATTAGAGTTGCCAAGTGGTGTAGAAGTAGAGATCAAAGTATAAGTACTTTTTCTGAAACACTATAGTTTCAGTAACATGTCCGGAGCTGTGAGCGAAGGAAAAACGGAACAAAATACAATTCAGGGTTGAATTTATTTTGACCCTGTTTTTTTCTAAAAGGGTTTCCTTTTAGAAGTAATATTTAAAGAATAATTAATAACTAAATAATAATTAAATATGTCTGGGTTAATTGGAAGAAAGATAGGGATGACCAGCATCTTTGACGAGAACGGTAAAAATTTACCGTGTACCGTTATTGAAGCAGGCCCCTGTGTTGTTACCCAAGTCAGAACCAAAGAGGTTGACGGGTACGAAGCTCTTCAACTTGGTTTCGATGACAAGAAGACTGTTACAAAAGCTGCCGAAGGGCATGCTAAAAAAGCAGGAACCGTTGCAAAACGTAAAGTCGCCGAATTCCAAGGATTTGAAGAAGAATATAAATTAGGTGATACGATCACTGTAGAGCACTTTATCGAAGGCGAGTTTGTGGACGTTTCCGGAACTTCAAAAGGTAAAGGATTCCAGGGAGTTGTAAAACGCCATGGTTTTGCCGGTGTAGGTCAAGCTACTCACGGACAACATAACCGTTTAAGAGCTCCTGGTTCTATTGGTGCAGCATCCTATCCTGCGAGAGTATTCAAAGGAATGAAAATGGCTGGACAAATGGGGAATGAGAAAGTGAAAGTACAAAACTTGAAAGTGTTAAAAGTAGTTGCTGAAAAGAACCTGCTTGTTGTGAAAGGGTGTGTTCCCGGTCACAAAAACGCTTACGTAATGATTCAGAAATAATGAAGGTAGCTGTATTAGATATTAACGGAAAAGACACCGGTAGGAAAGTAGAACTTTCTAAAGATGTGTTTGGAATAGAGCCTAACAATCATGCTGTTTACCTTGATGTGAAGCAATACCTTGCCAATCAAAGACAAGGAACACATAAAGCAAAAGAGCGTGCTGAGATTACTGGTTCAACCAGAAAGATCAAAAAACAAAAGGGGACTGGTACTGCCCGAGCAGGAAGTATAAAGTCTGGTATATTTAAAGGAGGTGGTAGAATGTTTGGTCCAAGACCAAGAAACTATTCCTTTAAACTGAACAAGAATTTGAAGCGTCTGGCACGTCGTTCTGCATTGAGTATCAAGGCAAATGACAAAGCAATTGTGGTGCTGGAAAACCTTAATTTTGAGGAACCTAAAACCAAGAATTTTACATCTGTTTTAAAGTCGCTAGGACTTGAAAACAAAAAATCTTTGTTTGTGTTGGGAGAGTTAAATAATAATGTATATTTGTCGTCTCGCAATTTGAAAGGTACTGAAGTTGTAACTAACTCAGAATTAAGTACTTATAAAATTATGAATGCAAACAGTCTTGTGCTGTTTGAAAGTTCTTTGGAAGGAATTGAAACAAACTTAAGTAAATAGAAACAAGATGAATATCTTAATAAAACCTATTATTACGGAAAAAGCTACTACCGATGCGGAAATAAATAACCGATACGGTTTTGTAGTAAACCCAAAGGCGAACAAGGTAGAGATCAAGAAAGCGGTGGAAGCTGCTTACGGAGTTTCTGTTGAAAAGGTTCGTACAATGAATGTCCGCCCAAACAGGAAAACCCGCTATACAAAAACGGGTATCCAAACTGGTAAAACAAATGCTTATAAAAAGGCAATTGTACAGGTGGCGGAAGGTGATACAATAGATTTTTACAGTAACATCTAAGTTCGCTTAGATTTAATTAGACAAAAATGTCAGTAAGAAAATTAAAACCTATCACCCCAGGTCAGCGTTTTAGAGTTGTAAATGGATTTGACGCCATAACAACTGATAAGCCGGAGAAAAGTTTATTAGCTCCGAATAAGAGATCTGGTGGTAGAAATAGTCAAGGAAAAATGACCATGCGCTACATAGGTGGTGGTCATAAAAGAAAATATCGAATTATCGATTTTAAACGTGACAAAGCAGGAATCCCTGCAACGGTTGTGTCCATAGAATATGATCCAAACCGTACAGCATTTATAGCATTGGTGAATTACCAGGATGGTGAGAAGCGCTATGTAATTGCACAGAACGGTCTTCAAGTTGGGCAAAATATAGTTTCCGGAGAGAAAGTTGCTCCCGAAATAGGAAACGCAATGACACTTGCCAATATTCCATTAGGTACCATAATATCTTGTATAGAATTACGTCCCGGCCAGGGAGCTGTTTTAGCACGTAGTGCAGGAGCATTTGCTCAACTTATGGCTAGAGACGGAAAATATGCAACCGTTAAATTACCTTCTGGAGAAACACGATTGATCTTAGTTACCTGTATGGCAACAATTGGAGCTGTTTCAAACAGTGACCACCAATTGTTAGTATCTGGTAAAGCAGGTAGATCAAGATGGTTAGGAAGAAGGCCTCGTACAAGACCTGTGGTAATGAACCCTGTTGATCACCCAATGGGTGGTGGTGAAGGAAAGTCTTCAGGAGGTCACCCACGTTCTAGAAACGGTATTCCTGCAAAAGGATATAGAACCCGTTCTAAAACTAAAGCTAGTAATAAATATATAATCGAACGTAGAAAGAAATAAGCTATGGCAAGATCATTAAAAAAAGGACCTTACGTTCACTATAAGTTAGAACAGAAAGTACAACAAAATGTTGAGTCTAAAAAAAAGACTGTGATCAAGACCTGGTCACGAGCTTCAATGATTACTCCGGATTTTGTTGGACAAACCATAGCAGTACATAACGGACGTCAATTCGTACCGGTATATGTTACTGAGAATATGGTAGGGCATAAATTAGGAGAATTTTCACCTACAAGATCATTCCGTGGTCACGCTGGTGCAAAAAATAAAGGAAAAAAATAATAGGCCATGGGAGTTCGTAAAAGAGAAAGAGCAGAACAGATCAAGGAAGCAAAAAAGACAATGTACTTTGCTAAATTGAACAATTGCCCTACATCACCAAGAAAAATGCGTCTAATGGCGGATTTAATTAGAGGGGAAAAAGTAGACAAAGCGCTTAATATTTTAAAGTTCAGTTCTAAAGAATCATCTCGCCGTTTAGAAAAACTTGTATTGTCTGCAATTGCAAACTGGCAAGCTAAAAACGAAGATGCTTCTGTAGAAGATGCAGATCTTTTTATTAAAGAAATCCGTGTGGATAGCGGAACGATGTTGAAAAGACTTCGTCCTGCTCCGCAAGGCCGCGCACACAGAATTAGAAAACGTTCCAATCACGTAACACTCGTGTTGGGAGCTAACGATAACACACAAAGCAATTAATAAATGGGACAAAAGACAAATCCAATCGGGAATCGCCTGGGTATTATTAGAGGATGGGAATCCAACTGGTACGGAGGTAACGACTACGGTGATAAATTAGCCGAAGACGACAAGATTAGAAAATATGTTCACGCTCGTTTAAGTAAGGCTAGTGTGTCCAGAGTAATTATTGAGCGTACACTTAAGCTTGTAACCGTTACTATTACCACTGCCCGTCCCGGTATCATTATCGGAAAAGGTGGCCAGGAAGTAGACAAGCTAAAAGAGGAGCTTAAGAAAATTACCGGTAAAGAGGTTCAGATCAACATCCATGAGATTAAAAGACCGGAATTAGATGCCTTTTTAGTAGGAGCCAGTGTTGCAAGACAAATAGAAAACAGAATTTCTTATCGTCGAGCAATAAAAATGGCTATTGCTGCTGCAATGCGTATGAATGCAGAGGGGATTAAAATTCAAATTTCTGGCCGTTTAAATGGAGCTGAGATGGCGCGTTCAGAATCTTATAAGGACGGACGTATTCCTTTATCAACATTTAGAGCCGATATAGACTATGCTTTAGTTGAGGCACACACTACTTATGGTAGATTGGGTGTTAAAGTGTGGATTATGAAAGGTGAAGTATATGGAAAAAGAGAGCTTTCTCCCCTTGTTGGTTTAGCCAAAAAAGGTGGAAAAGGTGGATCCGGACGAGGTGGTAATAACAAATCACGTCGTAGAAAGTAATTTTTTAAATAAGAGAAAATGTTACAACCTAAGAGAACAAAATACCGTAAACAACAAAAAGGCCGTATGAAAGGGAATGCCGGACGTGGTAACCAACTTGCCTACGGAACCTTTGGTATTAAGTCTTTAGATTCAAATTTCTTGACAGCACGTCAAATAGAAGCTGCACGTATTGCTGCTACCCGTTATATGAAAAGGGAAGGTTCTATCTGGATTATGATATTCCCGGATAAACCTATTACTAAGAAACCTCTGGAGGTACGTATGGGTAAAGGTAAAGGTGCTGTAGAATATTGGGCAGCTGTTGTTAAACCTGGTAGAATATTGTTTGAAGTTTCCGGAGTTTCTTTGGAAACTGCAAAAGAAGCTTTACGTCTTGCGGCTCAAAAGCTTCCGGTAAAAACAAAATTTGTCATGTCTAGAGATTATCAAGCTTAATTTTTTTGAAAAATGAAACAATCAGAGATAAACGAGACATCAACAGCGGAGCTTCAGGAAAAACTAACTGAATCTAAAAAAGCATATTCAGACCTAAAAATGGCACATGCCATTTCACCGTTGGAAAATCCAATTCAACTAAGATCGCATAGAAGAACCATTGCGAGAATTGCGACAGAACTAACTAAAAGAGAAGTACAATAACTGTGCGAAGCTGAAAGATGGAAAAAAGAAACTTAAGAAAAGAACGTATCGGGGTAGTTACCAGTAGCAAAATGGAAAAGTCCATTGTCGTTGCAGAAGTAAAAAAAGTAAAACACCCTATGTACGGAAAGTTCGTGTTAAAAACGAAAAAATACGTTGCACACGATGAGAAAAACGACTGTAACGAAGGAGATACTGTAAAGATCATGGAAACAAGACCTTTAAGTAAAACCAAATGTTGGAGGTTAGTAGAAATAATTGAAAGAGCGAAGTAATCATGATACAACAAGAATCAAGACTAAAAGTAGCAGACAACACCGGTGCTAAAGAAGTGCTTACAATTAGAGTGTTGGGCGGTACAAAAAAGAGATACGCTTCTATCGGAGATAAAATTGTAGTTACTGTAAAAGAAGCTACTCCCAATGGAACTATTAAAAAAGGAGCCGTTTCTACTGCAGTAGTGGTGCGTACCGTGAAAGAAGTTAGAAGACCGGATGGGTCATACATCCGTTTTGACGACAATGCATGTGTGCTTTTAAACCCACAAGGGGAAATGAGAGGAACTCGTGTTTTTGGCCCGGTTGCCAGAGAACTTCGTGATAAACAATTTATGAAAATAGTATCATTGGCACCAGAAGTGCTTTAATACGAAAATTAAGATGGCAAAGCTTAAAATAAAATCTGGAGATACAGTAGTTGTTACTACCGGAGAACATAAAGGTTCTGAAGGTAAAGTGATGAAAGTATTTCTTGACAAAAACAAAGCAATAGTAGAAGGAGTGAATACTGTGAAGAAACATGAGAAGCCAAGCGCTGCAAATCCTCAGGGTGGAATCACAGAGAAAGAAGCTCCTATTCATATTTCTAATCTTGCATTGTTAGATCCAAAATCCGGAGAAGCAACACGTGTGGGATATAGAATGGAAGATGGTAAAAAAGTACGATTTTCTAAAAAATCGAATCAAGTATTATAGTTATGGGATATACACCAAGACTTAAGGAAGAATACAAGAGCAGAGTAATAAATGCTCTTACAGACGAGTTTGGCTACAAAAATGTGATGCAGGTACCAAAACTAGAGCGCATTGTTGTGTCTCGTGGAGTAGGTGCTGCCGTAGCTGACAAAAAATTAATTGACTATTCTGTAGAAGAATTGACCAATATTACCGGTCAAAAAGCAATTGCAACGATCTCTAAAAAGGATGTTGCAAGTTTTAAACTTCGTAAAGGAATGCCAATTGGTGCTATGGTTACGTTACGTGGTGAGCGAATGTATGAGTTTTTAGATAGACTGGTAACATCTGCATTGCCAAGGGTACGTGATTTTAACGGAATAAAAGCTACTGGTTTTGATGGTAGAGGTAATTACTCTTTAGGGATTACTGAACAGATCATCTTTCCTGAGATCGATATCGATAAAGTAAAGAAGATCGAAGGGATGAATATTACATTTGTAACTTCTGCCGAAACAGATAAAGAAGCAAAATCATTACTAACTGAACTAGGATTACCTTTTAAAAAGAACTAAGAGATGGCTAAAGAATCAATGAAAGCCCGTGAGGTTAAAAGAGCAAAAATGGTTGCTAAGTATGCTGAAAAACGCAAAGCTTTAAAAGAAGCTGGCGATTGGGAAGGCTTGCAAAAGTTGCCAAAAAATGCTTCACCGGTACGTCAACATAACCGTTGTAAATTAACCGGAAGACCTAAAGGCTATATGAGAACGTTTGGAATTTCACGTGTAACTTTCCGTGAAATGGCCAATCAAGGTTTAATTCCAGGAGTTCGTAAGGCTAGTTGGTAAAATTATAAACAGGTTGCAGGTTCGGTACATACCGAAAACCACTTCCGTAAACTAAAACAAATGACAACAGATCCAATCGCAGATTTTCTAACCAGAGTTAGAAATGCAGTCAAAGCAGGACACAGAGTAGTAGAAGTGCCCGCTTCGAACCTTAAAAAGGAGATCACAAAGATCTTATTTGACCAGGGTTATATACTAAGCTACAAGTTTGAAGACGATAAAGGACCACAAGGAACTATCAAGATCGCTTTAAAGTATGACAAGCTTACTAAAGACCCTGTTATCAAAAAGATTCAAAGAATTAGTAAACCAGGTTTACGTAAATATGCAGGTTCATCAGAATTGCCACGTATCTTAAATGGTTTGGGTATTGCTATTGTTTCTACTTCAGCAGGAGTAATGACAGGAAAGCAGGCACAGGCACAGAACGTTGGCGGTGAAGTATTGTGTTACGTATACTAATAATTTAAAGACAATAAAGAAATGTCAAGAATAGGTAATAACCCGGTAGCGATCCCAGAAGGAGTTACAGTCGATATAAAAGACAACGTAATAACAGTAAAGGGAAAATTAGGTGAGTTAACTCAAGAGTACTCTGACGTGAACATTAAAGTTGAAGATGGAAATGTACAGGTAACGCGCTCTTCAGAAGCAAAAGATCACAGAGCAAAACACGGTTTATATAGATCTTTGATTTATAATATGATCGAAGGTGTATCCAAGGGATGGTCTAAAGAACTGGAACTAGTTGGTGTAGGATATCGTGCTACCAACCAAGGACAAAAATTAGATTTGGCAATTGGCTTCTCTCACAACATTGTGTTAGACATTGCACCGGAAGTAAAAGTGGAAACTGTTTCTGAAAAAGGAAAGAACCCAATAGTAAAATTAACATCTCACGACAAACAATTGGTTGGACAGGTAGCTGCGAAAATTCGTGCCTTCCGTAAGCCGGAACCTTATAAAGGAAAAGGAATCAAGTTTGTAGGTGAACAAATAAGAAGAAAAGCAGGTAAATCTGCATAACAAATATAGTTATGGCATTATCAAAGAACGATAGAAGAGATCGTATTCGTTTCAGAATAAGAAAAACTGTTTCAGGAACAGAGCAACGTCCGCGTTTGGCTGTTTTTCGAAGTAATAAAGAGATTTATGCGCAACTTATTGACGATGTAACCGGAAAAACAATAACCGCCGCATCATCAAGAGACAAAGATATTGATGCTTCAAAGGTCAATAAGACCGAAGCAGCAAAATTAGTAGGAAAAGCAATTGCCGAAAAAGCTACAAAAGCAGGTGTTGAAACCGTATCTTTTGACAGAGGCGGTTACCTATATCACGGAAGAGTAAAATCATTAGCTGAAGGAGCTCGCGAAGGCGGCCTTAAATTCTAAGTAGTATGTATCAAGATTATAAAAACGTAGAATTAGTAAAACCAGGAGGTCTGGAATTAAAAGACCGTTTAGTAGGTGTACAACGTGTTACTAAAGTAACTAAAGGGGGTAGAGCCTTCGGATTTTCAGCTATTGTTGTAGTTGGTGATGAAAACGGAGTTGTAGGACATGGCCTTGGAAAGTCTAAAGATGTAGCAAGTGCAATTGCAAAAGCTATTGAAGACGCTAAAAAGAACCTGGTTCGAATTCCATTGAATAGAGCAACCCTTCCCCATGAACAAAAGGGAAAATATGGCGGTGCAAGAGTAAATCTTTTACCAGCTGCTCCCGGTACCGGAGTAATTGCCGGTGGAGCTGTACGTGCTGTGTTGGAAGCAGTGGGAGTGCATGATGTATTGTCTAAGTCTCAAGGATCCTCTAACCCTCACAATGTGGTTAAAGCAACTTTTGATGCATTATTACAATTACGTAGTGCACAAACTGTAGCAAAACAACGCGGTATCTCTTTGGAGAAATTGTATAAAGGATAAACGATTTAAGAAACTAGAAGATGGCAAAAATTAAGGTAACAAAGGTAAAGAGTGCAATTAACCGCACAAAGAACCAAAAAAGAACGCTGGAAGCGTTAGGCCTTCACAAGATAGGTCAAACGGTTGAGCATGAAGACACGCCAAACATTCTTGGTATGGTAACTAAAGTTAAACACTTAGTTTCAGTAGAAACTAAATAAGATATATATAATGGATTTAAGTAACTTAAAACCTGCAAAAGGTTCGGTTAGTAATAAAGGAAAACGTGTAGGGCGTGGTCAGGGTTCTGGTAAAGGAGGAACTGCTACTCGCGGACATAAAGGAGCTAAGTCCCGTTCCGGATATTCTAAGAAAATTGGATTTGAAGGAGGACAAATGCCATTGCAACGTCGAGTTCCTAAGTTTGGATTTACAAACATTAACCGTAAAGAATATCAAGGAGTTAATCTTGATGTTATCCAGCAATTAGTGGATGATAAAAAAATAAAAGGTACTCTAGACTTTGATACTCTGGTTGGTTTGGGTCTTGTCGGTAAAAATGAAATGGTGAAAATTTTAGGAAGAGGAGAATTGACCGCTAAATTAACAGTAACAGCACACAAATTTACTGCTACAGCTCAAAAAGCAATTGAAGCTGCCGGTGGTGAAGTAGTAACTTTGTAATTCCAGCACACCAATGAAATTTATTGATACCATAAAAAACGTTTTTAAAATAGAGGAGCTGAGAAACCGAATCATGGTTACTCTGGGACTATTACTTGTATACCGTTTTGGTGCACAGGTTGTATTGCCTGGTATTGATGCATCTAAACTTGCTGATTTTGCCGGTAAATTTGATGCAGGTGGAATAGGAGGACTATTGAATGCATTTACAGGTGGAGCATTTGCTAACGCATCTGTTTTCGCATTAGGTATTATGCCTTATATATCAGCTTCGATTGTGGTTCAATTAATGCAGATTGCTGTTCCTTACCTTCAGAAATTACAAAAAGAAGGTGAAAGTGGTAGAAAGAAAATCAATCAAATAACACGTTGGTTAACCATTGGAATCTGTTTGGTTCAGGCACCAAGTTATTTATTTGGGCTACCTGCATTAGGAGTGCCGGTTGAAGCATTTATCTTAGGGCAAACTCCTATGTTCTATGTATCGTCAACAATCATTCTTGTAACAGGATGTATTTTTGCAATGTGGCTGGGAGAGAAGATCACCGACAAAGGAATTGGTAATGGTATATCTATCTTAATTATGGTAGGTATTATTGCAACTTTACCACTGTCTTTTGCACAGGAATTTGCTTCAAGAGTATTAGAATCTAATGGAGGATTGATCATGATCCTTATTGAATTGGTAATTTGGTTTGTGATCATACTGGCATCTGTAATGCTTGTTATGGCAGTACGAAAGATACCGGTGCAATACGCTCGCAGAACTGCCAGCGGAGGATACGAAAAGAACATCTTTGGAGCCAGACAATTTATTCCATTAAAACTGAATGCTTCAGGAGTAATGCCTATTATTTTCGCACAGGCTATTATGTTTGTACCGTCTGCAGTGGCTAGTCTTTCAGAAAGTGAAATGGCACAGTCGATTCAGGCAGCATTTAGTGATATATTTGGCCTTTGGTACAATATTGTATTTGCAGCATTGATCATAGTATTTACCTATTTCTATACGGCAATTACAGTACCAACCAATAAGATGGCAGACGATCTGAAACGTAGCGGTGGATTTATTCCGGGAATTAAACCAGGTACTGATACAGCAGAATTGTTGGATAGAATTATGTCTCAAATTACCTTGCCAGGTTCTATTTTCTTAGCACTAATTGCAGTATTCCCTGCATTTGTTGTGAAGTTAATGGGTATTCAGCAAGGATGGGCACTATTTTATGGAGGAACCTCACTACTAATTATGGTAGGGGTGGCGATAGATACAATGCAACAAATTAATTCGTACTTATTAAACCGTCATTACGATGGTCTAATGAAGTCCGGTAAAAACAGAAAAGCAGTAGCATAATTATGGCAAAACAACCCGCAATAGAACAAGATGGAACTATAGTAGAAGCATTGTCTAATGCAATGTTTCGTGTGGAATTGGAAAACGGTCATATTGTCACTGCACATATTTCGGGGAAGATGCGTATGCACTATATTAAATTATTACCCGGAGACAAAGTAAAATTAGAAATGAGCCCTTACGATTTAACAAAGGCTCGTATAACTTATAGATACTAATAGAGATGAAAGTTAGAGCATCCGTTAAGAAAAGAAGTGCCGACTGCAAAATTGTACGCAGAAAAGGTAGATTATATGTAATTAACAAAAAGAACCCAAGGTTCAAACAAAGACAAGGATAAATTATGGCAAGAATCGCAGGTGTAGATATCCCAAAACAAAAAAGGGGTGTAATCGCGTTAACGTATATCTTCGGAATTGGTAAAAGCCGAGCGAAAGATATATTGAACAAAGCCGGAGTTAGCGAAGACAAAAAAGTAAGCGAATGGAACGATGATGAAATCGGGGCAATTCGTGAAACTGTTGGGTCTTTCAAAATCGAAGGTGAATTACGTAGTGAAGTCCAATTGAGCATCAAGCGCTTAATGGATATTGGTTGTTACAGAGGTATTCGTCACAGAACAGGACTTCCTTTAAGAGGACAACGTACGAAGAACAACTCAAGAACCAGAAAAGGAAAACGTAAAACAGTTGCTAACAAGAAGAAGGCAACTAAATAATACCTAGAGATATGGCAAAGACTAGCTCAAAAAGTACAAAAAAACGCAAAGTTAATGTTGAGTCTGTTGGTGCAGCACACGTAACAGCTTCCTTTAACAACATCATTATATCGTTAACAAACAAGAACGGGGACGTTATCTCTTGGTCATCTGCCGGTAAAATGGGCTTTAGAGGATCTAAGAAGAATACTCCTTATGCTGCACAGTTGGCTGCTGAAGATGCTTCTGCTGTGGCACATGCTGCCGGTTTACGTAAAGTGAAAGTTTACGTAAAAGGGCCAGGTAATGGTAGAGAATCTGCAATACGTTCAATTCATAACTCAGGTATTGAAGTAACCGAAATCATCGATGTTACGCCAATGCCGCACAATGGGTGCAGACCTCCAAAAAGAAGAAGAGTTTAAGTATAAATAAATATCAACCTGAAGGGCATATAAAGCTAGAGGATAGTTAGACCTTAATTTAGTTTTTCCTTCAAAATCAAATTAAAATGGCAAGATATACCGGTCCTAAAACTAAAATAGCTCGTAAGTTTGGCGAAGCTATCTTCGGAGAAGACAAATCCTTCGAAAAGAGAAATTACCCTCCTGGACAGCACGGGAATAACCGTCGTCGCGGAAAAAAATCTGAATACGCAATCCAATTAGCTGAAAAGCAAAAGGCAAAATATACCTATGGTATTTTAGAGCGTCAATTTAGAAACATGTTTAAAAAAGCGACTGCAGCTCCCGGAATTACCGGTGAGGTGTTGTTACAATTGTGTGAGTCACGTCTTGATAATGTAGTATACCGTATGGGTATTGCTTCAAGCCGTCCGGCAGCAAGACAATTGGTGTCTCACCGTCATATCACCGTTAATGGTGAAAAAGTAAACATCCCTTCTTATCAATTAAAAGCAGGTGATGTTGTTGCAGTAAGAGAGAAATCAAAATCTCTTGAAGCTATTCAAAATTCGTTGGATAATGCAAGTCATGTTTATGAATGGATCACCTGGAATGGAGAAACAAAGGAAGGAACGTATGTTTCTGTTCCACAACGTCTTCAAATTCCGGAAAACATTAACGAGCAGTTCATCGTCGAATTATATTCTAAATAATTAAAAACACACGAGTCACACTATGGCAGTATTTAGTTTTCAGAAGCCTGATAAAGTTATAATGATTAATTCCACAGATTTCGAAGGGAAATTTGAATTTCGCCCTTTGGAGCCTGGTTACGGATTAACTGTTGGTAACGCATTAAGACGTGTATTACTTTCTTCATTGGAAGGATTTGCAATAACTTCGGTACGTATCGAAGGTGTTGACCACGAATTTTCAACCATTGCTGGAGTTGTAGAAGATGTAACCGAGATTATCTTAAACTTAAAGCAAGTTCGTTTTAAGAGACAAATAGATGAGATCGATAACGAAACTGTTACAATTTCTGTGAATGGAGCAGAGCAATTAACTGCAGGAGATTTCCAAAAATTCATTTCAGGATTTCAGGTGTTAAACCCGGAATTGGTGATTTGTAACATGGATACTAAAGTAAACCTTAACTTCGAAATCACTATCGAAAAAGGTAGAGGGTATGTTCCTGCCGAAGAAAATAAAAAAGCAAATGCTCCTTTGGGGACCATTTTTACAGATTCTATCTATACACCTATTAAAAATGTGAAGTATAGTATCGAGAATTTCCGTGTAGAACAAAAGACCGATTATGAAAAACTGGTTTTTGAGATCATGACGGATGGTTCTATTCACCCAAAAGATGCTTTAACAGAAGCTGCAAAAACGTTGATTCACCACTTTATGTTATTTAGTGACGAACGAATCACTTTGGAAGCTGATGAGATCGCTCAAACGGAAACATATGATGAGGAATCACTACATATGCGACAGTTGCTTAAAACAAAATTAATAGATATGGACCTTTCGGTTCGTGCACTTAACTGTTTAAAAGCTGCTGAAGTTGATACATTGGGTGATCTGGTATCCTATAACAAGAACGATTTAATGAAATTTAGAAACTTCGGAAAAAAATCTCTTACCGAATTGGAAGAGCTGGTTAACGTGAAGGGACTAAATTTTGGAATGGATCTTTCAAAATATAAATTAGATAAAGACTAATCCATCATATTTTGCTCCTCAAAGCGGGTTGAGCAAGATGATGAGTAAATTTTAAAATGTCATGAGACACGGAAAGAAAACAAATCACTTAGGAAGAAAGACAGCGCATAGAAAAGCTATGTTGGCTAATATGGCTTGTTCCCTAATTGAGCATAAAAGAATAAATACTACAGTTGCTAAAGCAAAAGCTTTAAAACGATTTGTAGAACCAATGATCACAAAATCTAAAGAAGATACTACACACAATCGTCGTATTGTATTCTCAAGGCTGCGTCAAAAAGAAGCAGTTAGTGAATTGTTTAGAGAAGTTGCTGTAAAGGTTGGAGACCGTCCGGGAGGATATACACGTATTATCAAATTAGGTAATCGTCTAGGAGATAATGCAGATATGGCAATGATCGAATTGGTAGATTACAATGAGTTGTACAATGCCGGAAAAGCTAAGAAGAAAAAATCTACACGTCGTAGTCGTCGTGGAGGTTCTTCTAATGTTCCTCCGGTTGTTGAAACTAAAGCAACTAAAGAAGAAGAATAAATGAAACATCATTTATAAATTATAAAGGGATAAACATTCAATGTTTGTCCCTTTTTTTATAAGTTATTTTTTAATGCCGAAGTATTGTTTAAAAGTTCTAAAAACTGAATTTTATTACCATGCACTTTTAAAGTATTTTTGTAAAACTTTTTTAACGACATGAAGTATACCACACGAAAAAAAGCACTCATTTTATTAGCGGACGGAACCATTTTCCATGGGAAAGCTGTTGGAGGTAAAGAAGGCTCTGCCTTTGGAGAAGTTTGTTTTAACACCGGGATGACCGGGTACCAGGAAATTTTTACGGATCCATCTTACTTTGGCCAGTTAATGGTCACTACCAATGCGCATATTGGAAATTACGGAACCAATGCAGAAGAAATAGAATCTGAAGGAATTAAAATTTCCGGATTGATCTGCAGGAATTTCAGTTATCATTATTCACGCCCTGCTGCAGATGATTCCCTGGAAGCATTTCTGGATAAGAATAATCTTTTAGCAATTAGTGATGTAGATACACGTGCTCTGGTAAATTATATACGCGATAACGGAGCAATGAACGCTGTGATCACCACTGAAGTTGACAACATCCAGGAACTTAAAAAGCAATTGGCAGAAGTGCCGGATATGGTTGGACTGGAATTAGCAAGTAAAGTCTCTACCAAAGAACCTTATTTCTTCGGAAAAGAGGACGCTACTTATAAGATTTCTGCTTTGGATATAGGCATCAAAAAGAATATACTTCGAAATCTGGCTGAAAGGGATTGCTATATTAAAGTTTTTCCATACGATACAGATTTTGGTGAGATGGAAGCTTTTAACCCGGATGGATATTTCTTATCGAATGGCCCAGGTGACCCGGAACCACTTCATAGTTCTATTGAAACTACAAAACAGATCATTAAATCAGGAGCCCCTTTATTTGGAATTTGCCTTGGGCATCAGGTATTGGCGCTTGCCAATGGAATTTCCACTTATAAAATGCACCATGGACATAGAGGGATCAATCACCCTATTATGAATTTATTGACTGGAAAAGGAGAAATAACCTCCCAAAACCATGGTTTTGCTATTAATAGAGAAGAAGCAGAAGCACATCCCGATATCGAAGTTACCCATGTGCATCTAAATGATAAAACAGCGGCCGGAATACGTATGAAGGACAAACCGGTATTCTCGGTACAATACCATCCCGAAGCGAGCCCCGGGCCACATGACGCAACATATTTATTCGATCAATTTATTGAAACCATAAAGAACCACAAACTACAAACCGCATGAGCATTATTATAGACATTCACGCACGACAGATTTTTGATTCACGAGGTAATCCGACTGTTGAGGTAGACGTTATCACCGAAAATGGGTATTTAGGGCGTGCAGCTGTACCTTCGGGTGCTTCTACTGGGGAGCATGAAGCTGTAGAAAAACGTGATGGCGGTAAGGATTATATGGGAAAAGGTGTGCTCAATGCAATTGAAAATGTAAATGGAAAAATTGCAGGAACGTTATTAGGAGTTTCAGTTTTTGAACAAAATCAGATCGATCAAATAATGATTGATCTGGATGGTACTTCCAACAAGTCGAAGTTAGGAGCCAATGCTATTTTGGGAGTTTCTCTGGCTTGTGCAAAAGCTGCGGCTAATGAATTGGGAATGCCGTTATACCGTTACATAGGCGGTGTTAGTGCTAAAACACTTCCCGTTCCTATGATGAATATCATTAATGGCGGCTCCCATAGCGATGCTCCTATTGCATTTCAGGAGTTTATGATAATGCCAATAAAGGCCGAAAGCTTTACACATGCCATGCAAATGGGAAGTGAGATCTTTCACAACTTAAAGAAAGTACTACATGACCGTGGGTTAAGTACAGCTGTAGGCGATGAAGGTGGATTTGCCCCAACCCTGGATGGAACTGAAGATGCCTTGGATACCATTAAGATAGCTACCGAGAAAGCGGGATACAAATTTGGTGAAGAGATTATGATTGCTTTGGATTGTGCTTCGGCAGAATTCTATATCGACGGACAATACAACTATACCAAGTTTGAAGGTGATAGCGGAAAGATACGCAGTTCCAAAGAACAGGCAGATTATTTGGCCGAACTATGTGCAAACTACCCAATTATTTCTATTGAAGACGGTATGGACGAGAATGATTGGGAAGGATGGAAATACCTTACGGAAAGAGTAGGGGAGACAGTTCAATTAGTTGGAGATGACCTATTTGTAACCAGTGTAGAAAGACTATCTAAAGGAATATCTGAAAATATAGCTAATTCAATTCTAATTAAGGTGAACCAGATCGGTACATTGACCGAAACGATCGCAGCGGTGAATATGGCACATAATGCAGGTTATACATCTGTGATGTCGCATCGAAGTGGTGAAACAGAAGACAATACAATTGCAGATTTGGCAGTTGCATTGAATTGTGGTCAAATTAAGACCGGTTCGGCTTCACGGAGTGATCGTATGGCAAAGTACAATCAATTACTTCGTATTGAAGAAGAATTAGCTGAAGTTGCTTACTATCCCCAGCGAAAAGCTTTTAAGATTTAGCAAAATTCGACTGAAATTAACTGCTCATATTATTGAGTCGTCATTTTATTCAGGAAAAAGTATGGATTTAAGGTTTTTTTAACCTAACAAGTGTTAGTTTATGTTAAAAAATCGTCCAATATTTTGTAAATTTACAATTCCGAATTTTTAAAATTAAATGAACTATATGTCAAGAACAGCATCACTCGAAATCGATGGTAAAAAATATGAATTTCCTTTAGTTAAAGGAACCGAAAATGAGTATGCCATAGATATTAAGACCTTACGCGGAGTAACGAATGGAATCACTACCATCGATCCCGGATATAAAAATACCGGGTCTTGTGAAAGTGCTATTACATTTTTAAATGGAGAAGAAGGGGTATTGAGATATAGAGGATATGCTATTGAAGACCTTGCTGAAAAGGCAGATTTCTTAGAGGTTGCTTACTTACTTATTTTTGGAGAGTTGCCTACAAAAGAAGAACTTGAAAAATTTCACACAGATATAAAAGCGCAATCTCATGTAGATGAAGATGTAAAAAAGATAATAGATGGTTTTCCGAAATCTGCTCACCCTATGGGGGTACTGTCTTCATTGACATCCGCACTGGTTGCTTTTAATCCTTCTTCGGTGAATGTAGATAGCGAAGAAGAAATGTATAATGCCATTTGCCGTATTTTAGGAAAGTTTCCCGTGCTAACGGCCTGGGCATACAGGAAGCGCGCCGGTTTACCACTTGATTATGGTGACGATTCTTTAGGATATGTGGACAATTTCCTGAAAATGATGTTCAAGAAGCCGAGTGGAGAATATACTTCCAATAAAGTAATCGTTGATGCACTGGATAAATTGTTGATCCTGCATGCAGACCATGAACAAAACTGTTCAACCTCTACGGTACGGATCGTTGGATCTTCACAGGCTGGATTATTTGTCTCTATTTCTGCAGGAATTAATGCGCTATGGGGACCACTCCATGGGGGTGCCAATCAAGCGGTGATCGAGATGCTCGAAGCAATTAAAGAAGATGGAGGCGATACTAAGAAGTTTATGGCGAAGGCAAAGGACAAAAGTGACCCTTTCCGCTTAATGGGATTTGGACATAGGGTATATAAGAATTTTGACCCCCGGGCCAAGATCATAAAAAAGTCTGCAGATGCCGTATTGGAAGACCTCGGTGTTGATGATCCTGTTCTGGATATTGCCAAAGGATTGGAAAAAGAGGCTCTGGAAGATCAATATTTTGTTGATAGAAGATTGTATCCTAATGTAGATTTCTACTCGGGGATCATCTACCGTTCTCTGGGGATTCCTGTTGAAATGTTCACGCCCATGTTCGCATTAGGACGTTTACCGGGCTGGATCGCACAATGGCGAGAGATGCGTTTGCGCAAAGAGCCTATTGGAAGACCAAGACAAGTGTATATTGGTGAAACATACAGAGAGTTTAAGCCTATAGGAAAAAGATAAAGATCAAACTTTAATAATGCAAAAGCATCCTGACTATATCAGGATGCTTTTTCTATATTTGCCATATCATGATTCAATTAAATGTTACCGATGAAATTTCCCGCCTTCGTGAAGTGGTTTTGGGAACCGCAGTGAGTAATGGGCCAACTCCAAACCTGGAAGATACTTACGACCCAAAATCTGCAGCACATATTAAAGCCGGAACGTATCCGAAGGAAGCAGATATGGTAAAGGAAATGGAGGCTGTAGCTGCTGTTTTCAAAAAATATGATGTGAAAGTGTATCGCCCGGAGATCATAGAAAATTACAATCAGATATTTTCCAGGGATATTGCTTTTGTAATAGAGGATAAACTTATTATCTCAAATATCTTACCGGACCGTGAACGGGAGATTGATGCCATAGAACATGTCTGGTCCCAGGTTCCTAAAGAGAACAGGATCATACTTCCGGAAGAAGCACATATTGAAGGAGGAGACGTAATGCCATGGGGAGATTATATTTTTGTTGGTACGTATCGTGGTGATGATTATCCGGATTATATAACGGCACGCACTAATATGCAGGCAGTAACTGCCCTGCAGGATTTGTTTCCACATAAAAAAGTGAAAAGCTTCAACCTTAGAAAATCTAATACGGTAGCGCATGATAATGCCCTGCACCTGGATTGTTGTTTTCAACCTATTGGAAATGGAAAATGCATCATTCATAAAGAAGGCTTTTTAGAAGAGGAAGAGTACGAATGGTTGGTTGATTTCTTCGGAAAAGAAAATTGCTTTCATATCGATAAAGATGAAATGTATCACATGAACAGTAACATTTTCTCTATTTCTCCGGAAGTGATTATTTCAGAAAAAAACTTTACCCGTCTTAACACCTGGCTTCGTTCTGAAGGATTTACAGTAGAAGAAGTACCATACGCCGAAATTGCAAAGCAAGAAGGACTTCTAAGATGTTCTACAATGCCTTTGGTTCGCGACTAATCCATTATAAACTTAAATCTCCTGGAAATATACTGGTGTTAAAAAATATTTCAGAAAACCTTTATTAATCTGGTAAAGCTGGCAAATAGTTAGGAGGGTTGTCTATATATCTTTGAGATACCGTTCGGTCATTTCTTCACGTGTTTCAGGTTTGCCGGAAGTATTTAGCTGGTCTTTAAGCATTTGTCCCATAGAAGGAAATTCAGAAGGATGAATTGAGTTCTCTTTACTCCAGAGCTTCGAACGCATAAATGCTTTTGCACAATGAAGAAAGATTTCTTCTACGGAAACTACAATACATGAGATGGGCAATTTTGGTTCTGTAGAAAAGAGGTTTATTATTTCATCTGAAGTGGAAACAGAGGCTCTACCATTTACTCTTAACGTCTCATCTATGCCTGGGATCAGGAATAGTATACCAACAGTAGCGGTCTCAACAATATTGGTTAAACTGTCAACACGATTGTTTCCTTTATAATCCGGAATTATAAGTTCCCGGTCATTAGAAATTTTCACAAAGCCCGGTTCGCCCCCTCTTGGTGAAGCATCCATCTTTCCGGATTGACCTACAGTAGACAGAACAATAAAAGGTGAACGATTAATAAAGTGTTTTGAATGCACTTCCAGCGTATCCAAAACTTTGTCTTTTGCCCTGCCTTTAGGAAATCCATAGATATCCCGCAATTGAGAAGTGTCTCTTATTGTCATGATTGTTCGTTTAATTCTTCAGTCCAAAAATAATATAAACCAATGTACTAATTTACCATATTTAAAACGCTTTTTCAATGAGAAAAACACTTAAATTTGTAGCCTAAATTTATCCAATTGGCACAGCAAATCACAGACACTATTTTAATGATACGCCCGGTGGCGTTTCGTATGAACGAGGAAACAGCAGTAAATAACTATTTTCAGGCAACGATCGACCTTGAAAACAATGATATTAATACCAAAGCTCAGGCAGAGTTCGATGCTTTTGTTGCAAAATTACGTGCTGTAGGTGTGAATGTAATTGTTGAGAATGACGACTTAAGGATGGATACACCGGATTCTATTTTTCCCAACAATTGGGTGAGTTTTCATGCTAATGGAATTGTTGGTTTGTATCCTATGTTTGCCGAAAACAGGCGTCGTGAACGCCGTGAAGAAGTGATGAATCGTTTGGAAAGCGAAGGCTTTTTAATTGAAGGATATATGGACTATACCAGTGCCGAAGAAGAAGATATTTTCCTGGAAGGCACCGGAAGCCTTTTATTGGATAGAGTTAACCGTAAGGCATATTGTGCGTTGTCACCCAGGGCAGAAGAAGGTCTAATGATAGAATTTTGTGAAGATTTTGAATATACACCCGTCATATTTACTGCCAACCAAACTGTGAACAACAAACGTATGCCTATCTATCATACAAATGTTATGATGGCCCTGGCAGAAAATTTCGCAGTTATTTGTTTGGATGCCATCGATGACAAAACTGAGAAGAAGAATGTGGTGCAACATTTAAAAGAAGATGGTAAAGAGATTATTGCTATTACTGAAGCGCAAATGCACCAATTTGCCGGAAATATGTTGCAGGTAAGAGGTGCCAATAATAAAAAATATATGGTAATGAGTCTTGCAGCACATAAGAGCTTAACAACTGAGCAGGTTGCAGCCATTGAAAAACATTGTGAAATACTTAGCAGTGACTTGGAGACCATTGAAACTTGTGGCGGTGGAAGCGCACGTTGTATGATGGCAGAAGTTTTTCTACCGGTTTCATGAAGATTTTAAGAGGCATATTGTTGTTGGCGGGTATATTCTTAATTGCTTATGGTCTTTGTAGCTTGCTGTTTCCCCAATATATAACTGTTAATGGTAATGAGAACAATCAAATACTTGGCCTCATGGGTTTGGGTATTCTAGCATTACTTGCTGCTGTATTTGCCAAAAACCTAAGGTGAGCGAAATGATACCTTGGTGAAATTTCAATTAAGGCAATCTTAATGAATTTACAATAGCGATTATTGCCATCGAAATATATTCTACTCCAATCGATATCACAATGAACCCAACGATCCTGGAAATGGCATTGATCCCTGATGCTCCTAAAAAGCGGGTGATATAATGCGCACTTCTCAATATAAAAAGGGTTGCAATACCCACCGAAAATACAGCAAGTACTACAATAGATATATTTTGAACAGATACATATTCCTGATTGAAGGTAATTAACAATGAAATTGACCCTGGTCCTGCTAGCATGGGAATTGCCAGTGGTGTAAGAGAAAACTTCTCTCTGTTGTCCAGATCCTTTTTTACTCTTTTGTTCTTCATTCCCTTGTGCTTGGAAAAAGTGCCTGTTAGTAAGGCAAAGCCCGAAGTTACTATGATCATTCCGCCTGCAATACGTAAGGCATTGAGGCTAATTCCAAAAAATTCCAGTAGATATCTGCCGGCAAAGAATGAAATTATCAGGATCACAACTACATTTACCGAAGTTAGCAACGAAGTTCTGTTTCTTTCATTTAGAGTTTCGTGACTTGTTAAACCCACAAATACGGGTACTGTGCCTAGCGGATTTATTACAGAAAAAAGAGCTGCGAATACATATAAAAAAATGTCCATGGTTTTTTCGGCAAAGAACGGATGGAGGCACATTTAGTAGTTTACCAAAGAGTTCAATAAAAATTACTAAATAGGCCTTTATTGGAAGCTTCTACATAATACGTAGCTAAAATTTCTTGTATCTTTGCCATCGCTTTCTGAAAACTTTAGTGTTCGGGAACCACATCAAAATTATAATATGAATTTGCAGGAAACTCTAGAAAAAGAAATTATAAAAGCGGTAGGCCAATTATATGGTGCTACCCTGGAAACAGTAGAATTTCAGGCCACACGCAAGGATTTTGAAGGCGATATCACTGTAGTGGTATTCCCAATGCTCCGTGTGGTAAAAGGAAATCCAGTGCAAATTGGAGAAGCTATTGGTAGCTATTTAGTTGATAATGTGGCTGAAGTTTCCAAATATAATGTGGTAAAAGGATTTTTGAACTTAGTGTTAAGTGATGCCTACTATTTACAATTTTTTGAAAGCGTCTCAAATTTTTCAGATTTTGGAAAAAACGCCCAAGGGAAGGATGCGATGATCGTGGAGTATTCTTCACCTAACACAAATAAGCCGTTACACCTGGGACATATTCGAAATATATTATTGGGCTTTAGTGTTGCCGAAATTGTTAAGGCAGCCGGAAAGAAAGTATACAAGACCCAGATCATTAACGATCGAGGAATTCACATTTGTAAGAGTATGCTGGCCTGGAAGCGTTTTGGAAATGGAGAAACTCCACAAAGTACAGGAATAAAGGGAGATAAGCTGGTAGGTAATTACTATGTGAAATTTGATCAGGAGTATAAAAACGAAATAGCACAGTTGATGGCCGATGGTAAAACCGAGGAAGAAGCAAAAACACAGGCGCCTTCTTTGCTGGAAGCTCAGGAAATGCTTCGTAAATGGGAAGCGGGAGATGCTGAAACAGTTGCTCTTTGGAAAACCATGAATGGCTGGGTATATGAAGGGTTTGAAAAAACATACAAAGCACTGGGAGTAGATTTTGACAGCTACTATTACGAAAGTGATACTTATTTACTGGGAAAGGACAATATAGTTGAAGGTTTGGAAAGAGGTGTTTTCTTTAAAAAAGAGGATGGTTCGGTTTGGTGTGACCTTACAGACGAAGGTCTGGATGAGAAGATCGTACTAAGAAGTGATGGTACGGCAGTATATATGACGCAAGATATTGGTACGGCAATACAACGTGTGAAGGACCACCCGGATGTAAGTGGGATGATCTATACGGTTGGAAATGAACAGGACTATCACTTTAAGGTATTGTTCTTAATTCTGAAAAAGCTTGGCTATTCCTGGGCAGAGAACTTATATCATTTAAGTTATGGAATGGTGGACCTACCTTCCGGAAAAATGAAAAGCCGTGAAGGGACGGTGGTAGATGCAGACGACCTGATAGATGATATGGCACAAACGGCAAAGACTATAAGTGAAGACCTGGGTAAAATAGATGATTTCTCTGATACAGAGAAAGAACAACTCTATAAAACTATTGGTTTGGGTGCTTTGAAGTATTATATTTTGAAAGTTGATCCTAAAAAAAGAATCCTTTTTAACCCTGAAGAGAGTGTGGATTTTCAAGGAAATACAGGCCCCTTCATTCAGTATACATATGCCAGGATTCAATCTATATTGAGAAAGGCAGACAGTGATGCATTAGATTCGCTACAGATCGATGAAATTATTCTACAAGGTAAAGAGAAAGAGCTGTTGAAACAGCTACAGTTGTTCCCTGCAATAATACAGCAAGCGGCAGATCAATATAGCCCGGCATTGATTGCTAACTATACCTATGAATTGGTTAAACTGTATAATTCATTTTTTCAGAATATACCCATCTTTGGAGCAGATTCCAATTCAGAAAAAAACTTCAGGATTCAACTTTCTAAAGCAGTGGGAGATGTTATAAGAACTGCCTTTGGCTTGTTGGGTATCGATGTCCCTGAGCGTATGTGATCTATTTTGTAAACCTGAAACCTAAAATGATATCATTCCCTGTTTCGTCATTTATATTTACAAAATAGGGAATACGTTTGTTATAATAATTTAAAAACCCCTGAAATTGAAGCATTACATAGTCGGCATCAGCCACTTCAGAAATTCCAAAAGGAGAATATGAAATGAGTTTTCCAAAACGTTCACTATCTCCTTTAATTTTACCTTCTATTCCCGAAATTATATTGGAATTTTCCAATATTTCGGTACTTAAAAGAGGTACGATCTTTTTGAAATCTCGTGTAACCAGGTTTTCCGAAAACTCTTTATAAAGTATAGATTTTTTACTGATTTTTTCCAAAACCTCTCTTGGGTAAAAATACGCAGCGGTATCTTGTTTTAAATTAACCAGTTCTACTTCAATTCCGTTATATTTTTCTTGTTCACTTTTGGTTAGGCTTTCATATACCAATAAAGCTATATTTGCTGAAGTCACTGTTGGAGCTAAGCTGTCAATTAATTTACTTTCGGATACTTTTACATTGAATTGGCGTACAGTTTCCTGGCCGGGGGAACTGTTGAATCCCTTGGAATAGGACGTTTTTGCATTGTATAATTTGGCAATATCGTCTAGACCTTTTTGTTCAGTTTCAGAAGCACACCCTATTAAGAATAGGAAGACAGCAAAGTAAATTAGCGGTTTCATAAAATATTTTGTTTTATTTATGTAATTCGTATTCTAAAGAAATACGTACCAATCCGGCAGTATTACGCGCCCCGGTCTTAATTAACATATTTCTTCTGTGTGTTTCTACAGTGCCAAAGCTAATGAAGAGCTTTTCAGCAATTTCCTGTGTGGTACATTCATCCAAAATAAGGTTGAGAATTTCTTTTTCTCTTTGAGACAAAGTAGGGAAAGGGCTGTCCATTTTTTTACGGCTACCTGCTGCAACACTATTGACCACAATATTGTTAACTGTATCGTCCAAATAGATACTACCGGCCTGGACAGTTTCTATGGCTTTAATTACTTCATCCCGGCCTGCATTTTTGAGAACATATCCTTTAGCACCATTACTCAACATTAATTTAATAAGGCTGCTTTCTTTATGCATTGAAATAGCTATGATCTTTAGAGCCGGTTTGTTTTTTAGTAATTTTTTGCAAGTGTCTATACCATTAATACCAGGCATATTAATATCCAGTAATACTACATCAACATTTGTTTTACTAACTTGTTCTATTCCTTCTTCACCACTTAAAGCATTACCTACAACTTTAATGTTTTTTTCATTTTTTAGTAATAGTTGCATGCCTTCAATAACCATTTTATGGTCGTCTATAATAAATACATTTATCATGATACCGGAATATTAATAGTTAATGATGTCCCCCGATGAGGTTGTGTATCCCAATCTATCATTCCATCTAAAAATTGCACACGGCTGTTAATACTTTTAAGCCCCAAACCGTTACCGGTAATTGCTTCTGAGTAGTTAAAACCTTTTCCATCGTCAACAATGATCAGGCTAATTTCATTATTATGTCCTATGAGTTGTACTAGTATTGATTTTGCCTTGGCATGTTTTCTAATATTGGATATAACCTCCTGAATTAGGCGATAAATGATGATCTCTTTAGTGCTTTCCATCTTTTCAGGTAGATTTTTTATTTCAACATTTGCTATATATCCTTGTTCGTTGAGGTGCTCTCCAAGGTCTTCAATAGCTCCTTTTAAACCGGCGATACTTAAAGCATGGGGCATCATATTATGAGAGATACGCCTCACCTCCAAACAAGCTTCGTCAATTAGTTCATTTGTTTTATCGGTTAAATCGAATTGCTTTAATTGCTTAACTTCATTTTGAATTGTTGTGAAATGTGCTTTTACAGTACTTAACAGTCCACCCAGGCTGTCGTGTAGATCTTTTGCAATTCTAAGCCGTTCTGCCTCCTGGCCTTCTATCATACTGCTCATTGCAAGTAATTTGTTTTTTTGCTGAAGTTCGGTAATTTTTTGTTTCTGAAGGGTTTCTTTTTGAAATGCAATAGCATTTTTGTATTTCAGTCTTTTTCTAAAAAAGATAAGAAGGAGTATTGAAAAAATACCAAGAGCAATCAAACCATAGAGAATTCTGTTTTTTTGCTTGTTCTTTTTTTCAATAATAAGGTTTTGTTCGATAATTTCTCTGTCTTTTTTTTCAGCTTCATATTTCTGAAGTGCCTCTGTTAGATTTTTATCCTTATCACTATTAAAAATAGAATCTTTTATCGTGTTGAACTCATAATATAATTCGATGGCTTTTCTATACTCATTATTTTTATAATATGTATCTACGAGGTCTTTCATGGTTTCGTAGCGTTCATCATTAAAATTATGGTCTGTGTATTTTTTAAAAGCTTTTTTTACAAAATACAAGCTTTTTTTATTGTCGCCTTGTGCGTAATATACATTACCCAACCCTCGAAGAGCTGTAGCATAGTTGTAAACGTCTTGGATAGTATCCACATTTTTTATTACACGCTCATATATGTTTTTTGCTTCTTCATATCTATTAGCATCAATATATATGTTGGCAAGATTTAATGAAATGGTTTTTAAATAAACATCCAGTTTTGGGTCTTCAAAATATGTTACAGCCTTTTCCAGGTACTCTATAGCAATATCCAATTCTCCTCGGTGTTTATAGATATTGCTAATGTTGTTCAAGGCAATACCCATTTTCTTATTGTCTCCTATTTTATTACTAATTGCATACGATTTTTTAAAATATTTTAAGGAAAGCGAATCATTTCCATTATTTTCATAAGCGGCAGCAACACCATTATAGACCGAACCTAACCTGTTAAGATCTTCTTTTCTTTCAAAATATTCAGCTGCTTTAAGATAGTAGGGAAGTGCCTCAACAAAATTGCCACCGGTAATATTTGCGTTTCCTAAATAGTAATTGGATAGTGCGATGTGGAATGAGTCTTTTCTTTTAATAGCATATTCCAACATCTTAAGTGTATAATCTTTAGATGTTACCGGATCTGAATAATAAGTAGCCCTCCGGAGTTGATTGTAAAGGCCCATTGTTACAGAATCATTTGATGCTGTTACCAATAATTGTTTTAAACTATCTGCTACTTTATTTCCCTGAGCATTACTTTTGTTGTAGCTTATAAATACAATAAACAAAAAGCACATTATTTGTAATACCCAAATTTTCTTTACCCGGTATTTCTTTTTGCTTATCATATTATTAGGTTTACCTTCTTTGGATTTGATCTTATTATTAAGGTTTCTATTTGATTTTGGATCTGGAAATGGAAAATTGCGGTACCGTAAAAAATACCGCAATTAATAAAGGAAAATAAGGTTGGTTAATTAGCATACCTAAAAGATATAAAATTTTGATGAGTCTTTTTTAGAACATTAGGTTATCTTGAATTCGTAGAGACCACTAAAGTAAACTCACCTTCACTTAGACCATCTGCTCCCGTCACTCCAATAACTACTCTATAAGGATTATTAATTGCAACAAGATTTGTTACTTTCCGGGTATGATCCTGTGGCTCTTTTCCTGAGAAATTTCGTTCCCTTTTATGGTCAGCCTCACAACGAATGCAGCTAGGTAAATTAGGAACCAGGGCATTGCTATTTACCCCAATTTCATAGGCATATATACTAAAGTTTGCATTTGGGTCCTTTGGGATCACTGTAACCTCCATTTCGCTATATCTTGGAATAATTCCCGTAAAGAAGAGGTGTTTACCGGTAAACTTACTTTTTTGAGTTTCGGGAAAACATGCATTAGAGCTATTCCATGCCCAGGACAAGTCATCAAGCAAGATGCCTTCAGCCAGATTACCAGTATATGCGACTTTATCATTAGGAATAGGTTCTATAGCATAAACTGTGGGCTGCGCCTTTAGAATCACAGGAAATAAAAGAGATAGAATAAAGATTGTAGTTTTCATAGTGAAAGTTTTAGATGTTATATCACTTTTTCTTTCCGTTGATGCGATATTTGAATTTATTTCCTACAGATAGGTTTTTCATAGCAACAATGATAATTTTTCCTTTTACATTGTTAAGGACGAACTTTTTTACTTTTCCGTTCTTGTTATTGGGAAACTCATAGGTGGCCTTTTGAGTTGTTACCCCGTTGCGTCCTTGCACACAAATAACAACACCTGTCCTAGCTTTTCCGTCATATTTATTGATCGTAATTTCTACCCTATTGTCGAAAGACGGTGGTGTTACAAAGGTACTCTTGGTCTGTCCGGCAATATTTCCAGATTCATTCCCTCCATCTAATTCCAGAAAACGCGGACCAATAGTTGCACCTCCGTTAGAAGCAATCCAATTCCATACATTTTTTATGGCTTGCACTTTACTTTTAAAGGGGTTTAAAGAAATGTTTGGCTTCCATGGGCCCCATTTTTCCCATGTCTTTTCTGCAAGCTTAGCTCCCTGATTACAGTTTTGTGCTGTTCCCTGAAAGTTAAATACGAATAAGCTAAGTACAAATAATACAATTAATTTTTTCATGACTTTGAAATTTTATTGATTAAGGTGCTAATCTATAGCACATTACTACTTTCAACGTCATGGAATTCCATGAGAGTAAAAAAATGTATGAATTCCTGTAGAGCTATTTCTTACACAAAAATTAAAGTAGAATTGCTTTAAAAATCAACTGTTGAAATATGACATCATCCGGGAAGTTCTAAGAACTTAGAATAGCATCTGCAAAGAAAAATTAGGGGTAAGCCCTAAAGAGATTTCTTCTATTTGATTAATACGCGTTTCCCCGGTATCATTAGTATCTACGGCATACTTCACATTGAGCGTATTTTTGGTATTTAGAAGATTGATAATTGCCACGTTTATCTTTGCGTCTATACCGCTAGAAATTTTCCAAAGATATTCTACAGAAAGATCTGCTCTAAAATAATCCGGGAGCCTTTCGGCATTTGGGCGATCATATTGAATGGTCTGCAAGTTATCAATTATAACAATTTCATCACCAATTAAAGGTATGGTATAGGGTTTTCCACTATGCCAGTTAAAACCTAAAGCAATTTTTAGGTCCTTAAAAGAATAAGAACCTGCTATGGTTGCCGAATGCCTTATGTCCAGGTTATTTGGAAAAGAAGAGGGGATCAATTCTTTAAATTCGAAATCATTTTTTAAATAAAGGTAGCTAAACCATGTACTAAAAGATTTAAATTTTTTGTTCAAAACAAACTCCGCTCCCGAAACAGTGTAACTTCCTGTGGCGCGTACAAATTGAAATTGATTTTGAAAACCTTGATTGGTAGTTGTAATACCACTCACTTGCTTATAAAACCCTTCGGCATTCACAAACCATTTGTTTTTATTATAGACAAATCCCAAAGAAACCTGCTTGCTTTCTATTACCGGAATATCTTTATCATTGGTCAATATCCAACGCCTTTTTTCAACCCCTAAGAAGTCACTTTCAAAATCAATACGCTGCGTTGTGGTTTGGCTTTTAAATTCACCCAAAGCTTCTAATGCAAATCCACTTCCCAATTTTTGGTGCAGACTCAATCTGGGTTCAAAAATAAATTTACTGAATTTGTCAAAATAATTTACTCTTAGCCCACTATTGATAATAGTTTGCTTGCCATTGGGGGCATATTTCAGGTTTCCGAAAACAGCATGTGTCCGTAACACATTTTTTTCATAGCTTCTAAATCTGGGCAGGTTGACATCCTGGGTGTTCGCAATTCCTGTTTCTGAAAAATGGTATCCTCCTTGTATTGTGTTTTTTTCGGAAAGTTTAAAATTGGCTTTTAATTTTACTCCGGTTTCCAATACTTCATTTTCCTGAAGCTGTTCCTGAGTAGTGAAAACATCTTTGTTGAGGCCATCCAATAAATAAAATGAACCATAAGCTAGAGCTGTCGTTTCTAAAGAATTATTCCAGGTACGATTCCATGAAACACCTCCAACCGAACTCTGTTGTCCCAACTTGCTTGTTGTTGATTGAGGAGAACCTTCCAGGTTTTCGGTGAAATCCAATTGGTTGTCTATGGTCAAAAAATTAAGGCGCACCTTATCTTTTTTTGAAATATCCCACAATAACTTTGTACTAAAATCAAAAAAACTGAAGTCTTCATTAGCGATGACAGTGGCTCCACTACTGTTATTTACAACATTGGTGATTTCACTGTCCTGGAAAATTCTTTCAGAATAGGTTTTGTATACAGGTGTCTCCAGGACATTATTGATAGAGCGCCTTCCGGAAACCTGAATCGATAACTTTTCTGAAACAGGGACATCTATAAAAGCACTTCCGTTAATAAGGTTAAACCCAACTCCTCCCGAAAATATGTCTGAGACCGTATTCTTGGATTGCATGGCTATCACCCCGGAAACACTTTCACCGTATTGTGCCGGAGTTCCATTTTTATAGATGGTCACTTTTTTGGTAAGGTCCGGATTGAATGCAGAGATCAATCCAAAGAAGTGACCATTCTGATACATTTTTATATCATCCCAAAGTATTAAATTCTCATCTTGTGTTCCTCCCCGAATATTAATATTCGAGATAGTTTCATCCACACTTTCCACACCGGGCAATACCTGTGAGATTTGTAACACGTCATTTTCTATTTGGCCCGGTAATAAGCCAAAGTTGTCTGTGTTAATATTAATAGAACCATCTAGCTCTTTCTCAATACCTTTTGTGAATAGTGTATTTAGTGTTATATAATTTAATTCAGTTACTGAAGGAATTAATAGAATGGTGGTACAGGTAGACGTGAGTTTTTTTGCAGAAAACGAAATGGTCTCATAGCCAACATAACTTATGGTCAAGGTTTCAACTTCTATAGTATCCGGGATATAAAACATACCTTTAGCATCAGAGATAGTAGCATATTTCCCATTATTGGCTTGTATGGTAGCCCCTTCAAGGGATGACCCATTACTAATATCATGGATCTTTCCACAACGAGTAGTTTCATCTGTCTTTAAAACAACAGTAATATACCTGCTATTGATTTTTGTAAAGACCAAAGGAGTATTTGTATTTAAATAATTTAGGGTAGCATCTAATGATAGGTTTTCTGCAGGAGGTATTAACGAGATATTTTTAATAGTATTAGAAGCATAAGATATTCTTACATCGTGCTCGTTTTCAATTGCTTCTATGATAAGTTGAAGCGAAACCTGATTTTCGTTTTGGGCAAAGGAAGTATAGTTCCAAAATAGGAATAATAGCGCAATCAATAAGTATTGTAGTTTGCTAGTTGCCCTTCGCATATATTTTTACCTCCTTACCATCAACCGTAAAGTTTAATTGTAAGGGATCACAAACCGATTTCAACGCAATATTGAGGTTATTATGTGTAAAACTTCCTGTAAAGCGTTTATTTATATCATCTTGTGAGATTATTTCTATTGGATATTGTCTTTGCAGCTCGTTTAAAACTGTAAATAACGAAGCATTTTCAAAATGACTTTCATTAGCAATCCACTGTGGAGCAGCTGCATTTTCTTTAATATGCTCTATCAACGTTCCACTTTCAATTTTTAGTTTGTTTCCAACAGGCAATTTAATAAGTGTATCATTAAAATGTACACTTACTAATCCTTCATAACAGTTTATATTAAAACTCTCGCCTCTGGAAAATATATTGAATTGCGTACCTAGAACAGTTACTACACCTTGTGGTGTATTTACGCTGAAAGTGCTTCCTTTGGTAACTTTAAAATAAGCTTCACCTTGCAATGATAATTCTCTGTTTTTCTTCCAGCTTTTTTTGTTATAATTAATTTCTGAATCTGCATTTAACACCACCTGTGAGTTGTCCGGTAGTTGAAATGTCTCCTTTTCGGCAATTTGAGTTGATACTGAAGTATCCAGGGTACTTACATATAAATACCCGAAACAAATAACTGCAAAAACCGCAGCAATTCTAAGGATATTTTTTAATGGGCTCTGGCGTCTAAATTTTTCTTTTGTATTGAATTTAGATGAAATAGCTTCAAAATTAGCTTCCGAATTGAAAGGAGGTGCCTCAAATCCCGAAGACGCTTCAGCTATTTTTATATATGAAGCGTATTCCGGTGAAGCCTTTAACTTTTCAATTTCATCCTTCGTAGCTTCCCCATTTAAAAATTTATGTAATATATAATTCTTGTTCATTTTTCTTTATTTCATACCTATTAGTGAAACAATTATCTTTACTTTTACCCTACTTTACATATTAAATATTTTCTATTTCTTGTCGGAGGGTAGCTAATGCCTGGCTCATTCGTTTTTCCACTGCCTTTATTGAAATTCCTAAGATCTCAGCAATTTCTCTATACTTCTTTCCTTCAATTCTATTCATTAGAAATGCAGTTCGCTGTGCTTCAGTGAGATTGCCTATGGTCTTTTCTAACTTCTTTAAATATTGTCTTTCTTCCAGTAAAAATTCCGGAGATTCATTGTCCACTTTTTTGGGCTGTAATTGGGCATGCCTTAACACTACTTTTTTATGAGCGACCTCATTTAAAAAAGTATTGTTGGCAACAGTATATAAAAAAGACTTTGCTTTCGCCAAACTTACTTTTGCACAGTTTTGCCATAGTTTTATGAATGCTTCCTGTACAAGGTCATCTGCCTGTGCCTGGTCACCACACTTATAA
>JANQOS010000111.1 GCA_028285705.1 Altibacter sp. | reverse complement strand
GTATAATACTACAGGTTGCCCCAACCCCAGTGAACTTACTTTCCCCATTGCAGAATACTCATCAAGTACCGGAAGTGGTAATTGTTCTATCACCGGAGGGTACGTGTACCGGGGAAGCGACCATCCAAGCCTAGTCGGTCTGTATTTTTACGCCGATGTTTGCAGTGGAAGAATAGGCACAGTGACCAGTGGTGGTACTCTGGTAGACCACGGTACCTATGGAGGGTCCTGGACCTCATTTGGTGTTGACGTTGATGAAGAATTATATATTGTTGACCATGGCGGGCGTATTTATAAAATTACCAGCACTTTAGGGGTAACAGATTTTAATACTGCCAAAATCTCTATGGTTCCTAACCCGGCTTCGGAAAATGTAACTTTTAGTTCTGAAAACCAAAATATAGCAGCCATTACAATTGTAGATCTTAAAGGAAGTACTCTTATTTCTGAAGAAAATATCTTTGCACCCAGCAAGAATATATCTGTTGCCGGCTTAAGTCAGGGGATTTATCTGGCAAAAGTATTTTCTGAAACCGGTTCCTTTAGTATTAAAAAATTAGTGGTCAAATAAAATGTACCAATGCTTCCTCCTAAAGGAAATTTGTATTTAATACCATGTACCCTGGGGGAGACTCCTCCCCTGGAGGTACTACCTCTTTTAGTAAAGAAGGCTGTGGAGCACATTGACCATTATATCGTGGAGCACGAAAAAAGTGCCCGACATTTCATTAAGAGTATTGTCCCACGGAAATCACAACCCGACCTGCATTTTCAACTCATCAATAAATTTACCCATGAGACCGAAATTCCCGAGATGCTGGCTCCATGTTTTGAAGGCTTCGATGTAGGAGTGATCTCTGATGCCGGTTGCCCGGGAATTGCAGACCCCGGAGCAGCAGTAGTACAACAAGCACATATGAAAGGAATTAAAGTAGTGCCTTTAGTAGGCCCTTCTTCAATATTAATGGCAATGATGGCCAGTGGATTTAACGGTCAGAATTTTGCATTTAATGGCTATCTGCCCATTGACAAACGAGAGCGGAAAACCGAAATTAAACGCCTGGAACGCCTTTCCAAAGAACAAGAACAGTCTCAATTATTTATTGAAACACCCTATCGGAACAATCAAATGATGGAAAGCTTATTAAACACATTACACAAAGACACCCAATTATGTATTGCTTGTGATATAACACTTCCTTCAGAATATATTAAAACAACTTCGGCAGAAGAATGGAAAAAAATAAAGGTGGACCTTAATAAAAGACCCACCTTATTTATTATTCAAAAATAATTTTCTTCTTATAAAACCCTAGCTTTCTTATCTGCTACTATAAAAGAAGTATCGTAACCGGAAAATTTCTTTAGGTAATATCTAATTGAAGTTCCATTGGCATCTGCAAAACCTATTTCGCCACCACTTCTCAGGTATTTTTTCACATTACCTGCGCCGGCCAAATGTGCTGCTGCCAAAATTCCGGATTCGGTAACTTTAACACCGTTCATATATCTGCCGCTATATCTCTTAATATCTCTTCGCAAGATCCATTTATTTCTTGATGTATAAGCTTTAAAAGCCTTTTCCTGCAAGTAAGTATCTTCCAGAAAACCTTCAGCATTCTTAACACCGATCATTCTTAAAGTTGCTTTTGCAAATTGATATTTTCCCAAATATCCATATTGGTTTATAGTGGCATAATCACCTCTCGATTCTTTAAAACCCAAAGCTTCTTTAAATCCAACATATGTCTTTCCAAGAAATAAGCTGTAAACAGCAGACTCTTGTGCATCTACGAAATCAAATTCGTTCGGAACATGATAGCAAACCTCAACAGTCTCATCCACTTTATAATGAGAAAGGTCAATACGTTTGCCAAACGAAAAACCTGAAGCAACAAATATTGTTACTAAAAGTAATACAACGACTTGTAAGTGACTCTGTTTCATTTTTTTAAAAAATTCAGGTGAAATTTCTTACACCTATCATTTCAGCGTGCAAAAATACGACTTATTTCAATATTTTTCTATGATTCCTGTTAAAAATTGTTAAATTGACAATAAAATAGGGTTATCCGATCTTTTTTTTAACAATTCTTTAATGCAAGATAGTTTTTTAAGTAATTGAAATCTGAAGAATAGATTTCTTTAATTAACAAATTTCTTCACATTTGTGGGATATAAAACGCTGTTGGACTATCTGTTAACTCCATTTGCATTCACCCAACGTACATATTCGGCTCTGTTACGATTGTGTTGTCTTAGGGTTTTTGCAAACTTATGATAGCCAAAATTACTGACATCGGCTACAAAAAAGAGGTAGTCATGCTTTTCATAATTCAATACTGCATCTATGGAAGAAATATCCGGCATAGTGATGGGTCCCGGAGGTACACCGGTATATTTATAGGTATTGTAAGGAGAATCCTGTTCCAGGTCACGGTACAATACTCGTTTAATGACCTGGTCAAAATCGTTCTCTGCCTTCTTTTTAGCATAGATCACGGTTGGGTCTGCCTGTAATGGCATTCCTCTTTGAATGCGGTTTACATAAACTCCTGCTACACGCGGCCGTTCATCTGTTTTAGCAGTTTCCTTTTGTACAATGGCTGCCAAAGACATTACTTGTTCTTTGGTAAGCTTCAAAGCCTCAGCTTTTTGGGTACGGGCCTCATTCCAAAAACGATGGTATTCAGAAAGCATTCGTTTACAAAAGTCTTCCGGAGATGTGTTCCAATACAATTCATACGTATTAGGGACATACATACCTAAAGCTTCGTCACTATCAAGTTTAGCTTCCGCTAAAAAATCGTTATCTCTCATAGCGTTCAATAACGAAAGGCTGTCTGCTTCAATTTGATTGGCTACATGCCCGGCAAGGTTTTCCAGTCGTTCCTGGTTATTGAACTTGATCTTTATAGGAACATTATTACTGCGAATGGTATTGACGATATCGTTATTATTCATCCCTTTCTTAATAATATAATGCCCGGGTTTAATATTAGTTGGATATCCTTTTCTGTTTGCAACAGCTTCAAATGCTACAACATCTTCCAAAAGAGGTTGTAATTCATCTAACACATCACTAAAGCTTGCTCCTGTAGAAATATAGATATGTGCTTCTTCATTATTAAATGCAGTATTTGAAACGAACACACTATTATATACGTAATAGGCAAAACCTGCCATACCTACTAAACCAATTAACAATATGATTACTAATATCTTCTTAATGTACATGGCCAAATAATTGATATAAATGTTCGTCCTTATAATTTCCTTCAGAAAAGATCCAGTCTTTCTTCACTCCTGCTTTACTGAAACCCAGTTTTTCAAACAATTGAATACTCCTCTTGTTGTCTTCGGTAATATTGGCATAGACCTGATGCGCCTGCAAGTGCTTGAACGCATAATCACAAACCAATGTGAGTGATTGCAATGCATAACCTTTCCCCCTGTCTTCTTCCTTAAAAATAACGATCCCAACTCCTACTCTTTTGTGTTTGGGGTCAAAATCAAAAAGGTCAATGAAACCTATCGGGTGCTTATCCTTAACAGAACAGATCACCAGTCGCAATTGCTTAACATCATAGATATCACGATGTGCATTGTCCAGATATTGTTTCAATACAAATTTGGAGTAAGGAGTCGTTGTATTACTCACTTCCCAAACCGTTTCATCATTTTCCAGGGCATATAGAAAATCTAGATCCGAAGGTTCTAAAGCACGTAACTGTATATCATTTCCAACTAAAGTCTTCATTTCCAAATTCCTTTAAAGACCTGTGCTGCAGGTCCCGTTAAGTAAATATTTTCATACCCCTTGTCTGTTTTTGTAAAAGCTACCGTAAGCAATCCTCCGGGAGTTTGTAATTTAACAGTATTTGTTTGTGTATTGCCGGTTTCAAACATGGCTAAAGCTACAGCGGTTACACCTGTTCCGCAGGATAATGTTTCATCTTCTACCCCTCTTTCATAGGTTCTTACGGAAAAGACTTCATCTCCAATAGCTTCCACAAAATTAACGTTAGAACCTTCTTTTCCGTATATGGTATTCCGAATTGTTTTTCCTTCTGAATACACATCAAATGCTTCTAAATTCGAAACTATTTCCACATGATGTGGTGAACCGGTGTCCAAAAACACATAACCATCTGAAACTTTTACAGAAGTTACATCATTCATTTTAAGTGAAACCATATCACCCTGAATACTGGCTTCATGCATACCATCAACTGCTTCAAAAACCGCTTTGTCATCAATGATCCCTAAAAACCTTGAAAAGTGAGCAATACACCTTCCGCCATTACCACACATAGAACTTAAATTTCCATCAGCATTATAATACACCATGGAAAAATTAACAGTAGGATGTTCTTCCAATAAGATCAATCCGTCCGCACCTACGCCAAATTTTCGGTCACAGATCTGCGCCACCAATTTGGTATTGTTTTTGGGAAAAATTTTGTGGCGATTATCGATCATCACAAAGTCATTGCCCGTTCCTTGATATTTGTAGAATTCAAATTCCATTTGCGCAAAGGTATAAAAAGCCAACTCTAGTTTACCCTTTTTACTGCTGTTAAATGGAAGTTAAAAGTGAAACCTTTGAGAAATATTTTCGTCATTTAATAGTTAATTTTAATGTATAAATGTAAAAGAATATGAAACAAACACTTCGATTATTTACCGTAGCGCTTGTTGCTGGCGCGTTAACATTAGGTGGATACAAAGCTTTTGTTGAAACCGATAATGTTTCAATGATCTCTGAAAATGAAACACCTTCTTTTATTCCGACCAATTTTTCAGCTTCAACTGCAGCAGAAATGAATACAGACTTCACCGAAGCTGCAGAAAAGACCGTAAATTCCGTAGTTCATGTTAAGAACAGAACCATATCCACTCAACCCAGAAGTATCATGGATTATTTTAGTGGTAGTGGAACCACCCGGGAAATGATCGGTTCCGGAAGTGGGGTCATTATTTCTGCAGACGGCTACATCATTACCAACAATCATGTTATTGCCAATGCTTCTGAATTATCTGTTACACTTAACAATAACAAAACCTATAGTGCAGAACTCGTTGGTACAGATCCTAAAACCGATATTGCATTGATCAAATTAGACAGCAACGAGAAATTCCCGTACGTTCCTTTTGGAGATTCCAACGAGGTGAAAATTGGAGAATGGGTGCTTGCTGTTGGAAATCCATTTAATCTGACTTCAACGGTAACTGCCGGAATTGTAAGTGCTAAAGCCAGGGACCTCAATGAATTTGATGGCAACCCTCAATCATTCATACAAACTGACGCAGCTGTAAATCGCGGTAATAGCGGTGGCGCTTTGGTAAACACACGCGGAGAACTTATTGGGATCAATACCGCGATAACTTCCGAGACCGGTTCTTATGTTGGGTATGCTTTTGCAGTACCTTCCAACAATGCCCGAAAAGTAATTGAGGACATCATGGAGTTTGGTAATGTACAACGTGGAATTTTAGGAATTACCGGAGGTACTCTTAATTCAAGAATAGCTGACGAGATTGGAACCGATGAGACCGAAGGCGTTTATGTGAGTAGTGTAGAAAAAGGCAGTGGTGCGGAAAAAAGTGGGATCTACGAAGGAGATATTATCAAACAATTAGATGGTTATAAAGTTGGGAAATTTTCGGACCTGGTAGGATATCTAGGCTCCAAACGACCCAATGATGTGGTAGAAGTAACTGTACTTCGTAATGGAAGAGAAAAGAGAATTCCGGTCACACTTATAAAATTAGAAACCTTTGAGATCACAGATATTGGTTTGGAAGTGAAAAATGCCAATGCTTCAGACCTAAAAGAGCGCGGAGTTAAAAACGGTGTTTTAGTTACCCGTGCTTTAACAAGAGATATGGCACAATACAACCTTACCGGTATTTTGATCACCAAGATCAATGACCAAAAAATTACAGATATCGATGACGTAAAACGTATTATGAACCGCAGAGACTACAATACACCTATTAAGATGACCTTTGTAGATCAACGTGGCGAATTAAATTCGTTCATCTTCAGGTAGTTTGTTTCTTTCTGAAGAAGGTACCCCTCTTAAAAATTCTTTTTTGGAGGGGTATTTATTTTTACCAATATGCTTCACCAAACCGTTTGAAATATCTACTTTTGCAAAAAATTTTAAACCCTAAAACAACACAACTATGAGTTTTGATGACGTTTATGAAAAAGAACTGTCTTTTCAAACCGACCGCAGAAAAGCAACCGTAGAATTTATTAAGATCGTTAGTGACCTATGGTATGACAAATCTATTGAACTGGTGCTTTTTAGAAATCAATTAATAGATAGGAACGTAAGTGAGATCCTAAATCTTCACGAATATGCCGGAGAGTTTGTACAAAAACCTATTTCTATTTTTGATTCCGTAGAAATTGCACAGGCAATTAAAACTCTTGATCTCCCACCTGCAAAACTGGATATCGGAAAATTAACTTTCGAGTACCACTTGGAAGACAACCAATATAAAGATGCTGTCGCATTTGTTGTTGATAAATTAAAAGATGCAAAAGAGACAAACAATATCTCACCTAAAGATGTTGTTTTATATGGCTTCGGAAGAATTGGACGTTTGTTGGCCAGAGAATTGATGACACGTACCGGACAAGGAAGTCAGATGCGCTTACGTGCTATCGTTACCCGCGGAGCCATTAATGAAACAGTTCTCGAAAAAAGAGCATCATTACTTCAGTATGATTCGGTACATGGAGATTTCCCCGGAACAGTTCGTGCAGATATTGAAAACAAAGCACTGATCATTAACGGAACCACTGTATATATCATTTCTGCAAATGCTCCCGAAGAGATCGACTATACCCAATATGGTATTGACGATGCTTTGATCATTGACAACACCGGAGCATTTCGTGATGAAGAAGCCTTAGGCAGACACCTAAAGGCCAAAGGTACATCCAAGGTATTGCTAACAGCTCCCGGAAAAGGAGTTCCAAATATTGTACACGGTGTAAATCACGAAGAGAACGACCCAAGTAAAATAGATATATTCTCAGCAGCTTCCTGTACAACCAATGCCATTACTCCTATCTTAAAAGCAGTAGAAGATTCCTTTGGTGTGGTACAAGGGCATTTGGAAACTATCCATGCGTATACCAATGACCAGAACCTGGTGGACAATATGCATAAAAAATATCGTCGTGGTCGTGCAGCAGCACTAAATATGGTGATCACAGAGACCGGTGCCGGAAGTGCCGTTTCAAAGGCATTACCTTCTTTTGAAGGAAAACTGACCTCTAATGCGATCCGTGTTCCTGTGCCTAACGGATCCTTGGCCATATTGAAACTGGAATTGGGAACTAAGACTTCTAAAGAAGGTATGAATGCCATGATGAAGAAATATGCTTTGGAAGGAAACTTAGTAGAACAGATCAAATACTCTTTAAACAATGAATTGGTATCGAGTGATATTGTAGGTTCTTCGGCTCCTTCAATTTTCGATAGCAATGCTACTATCGTAGCCAATGACGGTAAGAATTGTGTGCTGTATGTTTGGTACGATAATGAGTACGGGTATAGCCATCAGGTGATCAGGCTCGCAAAACATATTGCAAAAGTGAGAAGGTTTACCTACTATTAATAGTTACTAAAATAATTTCTGAAAAGCCCGTTGAGAGATCAATGGGCTTTTCTTTTTCAGAAAAACAGTAATTTTAAAACATGAAAATAATACAAGCCACACAGGAAAATCTTGACCAGTTAGTTCCTCTTTTTGATGGGTATCGGGTATTCTACAAAAAAGCATCCAATCCCGAAGCTGTCAGTGAATTCTTAAGTGAACGATTTAAGAAAAACGATTCTGTCATATTTTTGGCGCTGGATGAAAATGAAAAAGGTGTGGGTTTTACACAGTTGTATCCAAGCTTTTCTTCCGTAGCTATGCAGCGTACCTATATTTTAAATGACCTCTTTGTCTCTCCCGAAGTACGGGGAAAAGGAGTTGGTGAAGCAATTATGAACGAAGCCAAAGTATTTGCTGTTAAGGTAGGGAGCCGTGGCCTCACACTTGAAACCGATTTTGACAATCCAGCACAAAAACTGTATGAACGTTTGGGATGGAAAAAAGACACCAAAGTTTTTCATTATACCTGGGAGATATAATCTAACCTATTTCTTGTATTTTTACAGTCTAAATTTTACACTATGGATCACCTTACCAAACTTGAAGAATTATTGGATCAGGCCAATTCCGATATTAAGAACGGGCACTATGATGAAGCGACCAACAAACTGGAAAAAATAATAGATATGGACCCCAGCTTTGGCAAGGCGTACAATCATCTGGGGTATTTATACGAAGTAAAATTTAAAGAGTACGAAAAGGGAGAGACCTTGTATAAACTATGCCTGGAAAAATCTCCTATGTATCCGGCTGTATATTACAACTATTCTATTTTACTTTCCACTTTAGGCAAATATGACGAGCTAAAAGAGCTATTGGACAAAGCCATGAATATACCCGGTATTACAAAATCTACTATTTATAATGAGTATGCTATCATGTATGAGCAGCAGGGAAAACTGAAAGAAGCCATAGAACATTACAAGAAAGCAGCTTTGCAGACACTGGATAAAAATGTACTGGAACGCGCTAAGGGTTCTATCGATCGCTGTAAGCTAAAACAAGAACTTTTGTAGCGATGCGGATCGATATTATTACCGTACTGCCGGAATTGCTAAAAAGTCCTTTTGAAGCTTCAATTTTAAAGCGAGCCATCGAAAAAGGGATTGTAGAAGTACATACCCATAATCTAAGGGATTACTCTTCCAATAATTACAAACAGGTGGATGACTACCAATTTGGAGGAGGTGCCGGAATGGTGATGATGATAGAACCTATCGATAAATGCATCTCTCAATTGAAAGCCGAAAGAGACTATGATGAGGTCATCTATATGACCCCGGACGGAACAACTCTGGATCAGGGCATTGCAAACGAACTCTCCATTAAAAAGAATATCATCATCCTCTGTGGCCATTACAAAGGAGTGGACCAACGGGTTCGGGATCATTTTATTAGCCGGGAACTCTCAGTAGGTGACTTTGTATTGAGCGGAGGTGAATTAGCAGCCGCAGTACTTTGTGATGCCATCATACGGTTAATTCCGGGGGTATTAGGCAATGAAACAAGCGCTCTAACGG
>JANQOS010000101.1 GCA_028285705.1 Altibacter sp. | reverse complement strand
ATTGAAATGTTATCAAGAAAGGTGGAGGGATTAGACCCTATGAAGCCTTAGCAACCCTTTCTCTTGAAAGAAGGTGCTACATTCTACAACAATTTTCCGCATACAGGAAGATTAGTGATAGATAACGAAACGACAATTTTTTAATTGTCTACTCATTCTTTATAACATTTTTCTGGTAAAGTACACCTTAGGGTGCATTTTGACTTTTGTTTTAATTATTTATTAACTCAAAAAGAAAGAAAAATGAGTGCAACAAAAATTATCCATTCGATCCCCAGTGATCCGTTAACAGGTGCCATATCGGTGCCGGTTTACCAAACATCAACCTTTGTCCAGGAAGCCCCTGGTATTAACAAAGGTTTCGATTATGCCAGAAGTAATAACCCGACCAGAAAAGTACTGGAAGACGTTGTTGCAAAACTGGAAAACGGCCATTCCGGTTTTGCATTTTCAACCGGTTTAGCAGCTATTGATGCTGTCCTAAAGCTCCTGACTGCGGGAGACGAAATAGTAGCCGTAGATGATATATATGGTGGAGCATATCGCCTCTTTACACATGTGTACCAAAAACTTGGAATCACGGTAAACTATGTAGATACTACCGATGTAGACAATGTAGCCGAAGCCGTAACAAGTAAAACAAAGCTGATCTGGATCGAATCCCCTACAAATCCAACATTAAAGGTCTCGGATATTGCAACGATCGCGAATATTGCGAAAAGCGTGAATGCCCTATTGGTAGTTGATAATACATTTGCTTCTCCAATCGCTCAAAAACCTATTTCTCTGGGGGCAGATATTATAATTCACAGCGGAACAAAATATATTGGCGGGCACTCAGACCTGGTAGCAGGACTGGTTGTTACAAAGACCGAAGCACTTTCAGAAAAGCTGAAGTTCATTCAAAATGCTTCGGGAGGAGTTTTAGGCCCGTGGGATTGTTTTTTAACAATAAGAGGAATAGAAACACTTGATATCAGGTACAAAAAACAATGTGAAAACGCTTATAAAGTTGCAACTTTTTTGAAAGATCAGGAATCTGTTCAGGAAGTATTTTATCCGGGATTAGAGGGTCACAAAAATCATGAAATCGCAAAAATTCAACAAAACGGTTTATTTGGAGGTATTGTTTCCTTTAGTCTGTTTAATGATACTCAAGAAGCAGCTAATCAATTTGTGACGAGCACAAAATATTTCAAATTGGCTGAAAGCCTTGGAGGAGTTAAAAGCCTGTTATGTCATCCTGCGCAAATGACACATGCTTCTATTCCAAGAGAGGTGCGTTTAAAATCCGGTATTAAAGATTCTTTGATACGCCTCTCCTGCGGTATTGAAAATGCAGAGGATCTTATAGCTGACCTGTCTCAGGTTTTTAAAGAAATTAATAACACAAAAGAGGTTCTTTTTGTCTAAATCCTAAAACTATGAGCGTATTATTAAAAGATAAACCTAAATCGTTAATAGATTTGGAACAGATAAAAAAGAAAAAGGTCAACCTTGCCATTTTTGGACATGGAAATGTTGGAAGTATTTTAATTGATCAAATAATTGCATCCAGTGAAGATATTTCGAAAAGAAGGGACATTGAGCTAAAGATCTTTGCGATTGCTAATTCTACTTCAGTTTTGTTGGAAAAGAATGGAGCTGGTTCTAATTGGAAGGAAATAAAAAGCAGAAAAGGAGTTTCTTATGCTGTAAATGATGTTATTGCTTTTGCAAAAGCCAATAATATGGAAAACCTTATAGCAATAGACAATACTGCTAACCAAAGTTTTGTATCTAATTACAAATCTCTGGTCGAACAGGGTTTTAGCCTGGTTTCTTCAAATAAGATCGGTAACACACTGGATTTTAATTTTTATAACGAATTGAGGGGGCTGCTTTCTGAAAACAATAAAGAATATCTATATGAGACCAATGTAGGAGCAGGCTTACCATTAATAGACACCATTAAGCTATTGCATCTTTCGGGAGAGAATATTACAAGAATAAAAGGAATCTTTTCCGGCTCTCTGAGTTATTTATTTAATCACTTTTCAGAAAAAGAAGAACCATTTAGCCGCATACTTCAGGAAGCTATCAATGAAGGTTTTACCGAACCTGACCCTCGTGAAGACCTTTGCGGAAATGATGTGGGAAGAAAATTGCTGATACTGGCCAGAGAACTGGATTTACATAACGAATTCAAAGATGTACAAATTGAAAACCTGATTCCCGAAAACCTTCAGGATGTCAGCGGTGATGAGTTTTTAGATAACCTTATACAATTGGACAGCATATATCATAATATTAAAACCAATCAAAAGCCCGATCATGTATTAAGGTATGTTGGGGACCTACATGGAGATCTTTCAAATAATGATGGTGCTATTCTGGAAGTTAAATTGGTTTCGGTTCCCAAAAACAGTATGTTAGGACAGGTAAAAGGTAGCGACTCTATCTTCGAAATATATACCGAAAGCTATGGTGAAAACCCTATAGTAATTCAGGGAGCCGGAGCTGGTGCAGCAGTAACAGCAAGAGGTGTTTTTGGAGATATTTTACGCTTAAGTGATAAATTAAATTAAAGCATATGAAAGTAACCCTTAACAGAATTAACGAGAATTATCTTTTTGAAGCCAAAGGCCCTAATGATGTTTCAGTTTTCATCGATAATAAAACTGAAGATACTGTAAAGGGAGCAAGCCCCATGGAGCTTCTTCTCATGGCGGTTGGTGGGTGTAATGCAATTGATATTATTTCGATCCTTAAGAAGCAAAGGCAAGAGGTTGTCTCTTATAAGATAGAAGTAACCGGAAAACGCAAAGAAGTAAGAAAAGCTAAGCCTTTTGAAGCAATTCATGTAATTATTGAGTTGGAAGGAGAGATTACAGAAGAAAAAGCAAAACGGGCCGCTGCTTTGAGTTTTGAAAAGTATTGTTCTGTATCCATCACCTTAGAAGGAGCTGTTACTGTTACATATCAAATAGTGTTAAACGGAAAGGCAATATGAATGCATTAAAAAAAGCGTTGCAGGAAAGAATTCTCATTCTCGACGGAGCAATGGGGACCATGTTGCAACGCTATAATTTTTCCGAAGAAGATTTTAGAGGAGAGCGTTTTAAGGATTTTCATACCGCTGTAAAAGGGAATAATGATCTGCTATCCATTACCCAGCCGCAGGCAATTGGCGAGGTGCATTATAAGTATTTTGAAGCCGGGGCAGATATTGTGGAAACCAATACGTTTTCGGGAACAACCATAGCAATGACAGATTACGATATGGAGGACCTGGTCTATGAATTGAATTTTGAATCTGCCAGGATCGCAAAACAAGTTGCTTTGGAGTTTACACAAAAAGAACCTTATAAACCAAGATTTGTTGCAGGAGCAATGGGGCCTACCAATAAAACGGCCAGTATGTCTCCGGATGTAAATGACCCGGGTTTTAGAGCAATTTCCTTTGACCAGTTACGGGTAGCTTATAAACAACAGGCCGAAGCACTTATTGACGGAGGAGTTGATATTTTACTGGTAGAAACAGTATTTGATACGCTCAATGCTAAGGCAGCGCTATTTGCTATCGAGGAGATCAAAGAAGAAAGGAACATAGATATTCCGGTAATGATAAGTGGTACGATCACTGATGCTTCGGGGAGGACTCTTTCCGGGCAAACGGCGGAAGCTTTTTTAATTTCAGTTTCGCACATCCCACTATTGAGTGTGGGCTTTAATTGTGCTCTTGGGGCTAAACAACTAACCCCTCATCTGGAAGTTGTTTCGAGACAAACTCAATTGGCGGTCTCTGCCTACCCAAATGCGGGCTTACCAAATGCGTTTGGAGCATATGATGAGACTCCGGAACAAATGGCTTCGCAGATCAAGGAATATCTGGATAAAAAGTTAATTAATATTATCGGAGGTTGTTGTGGAACCACTCCTGAACATATTAGAGCCATAGCAACGATTGCTTCGGAATATAAACCCAGAAATTTTCAAATTAATGAAGAATCAATCACTGTATAAATGGTAGAATCAGTTCCATTACATATTGACAATAATAGATACCTCAAGCTTTCCGGATTAGAACCCTTGGTAGTTACTCCGGAGAGTAATTTTATAAATGTGGGGGAACGAACCAATGTTGCAGGTTCCAGGAAATTTTTGAGGCTTATTAAAGAAGGAAATTTTGAAGAAGCATTATCCATTGCACGGCATCAGGTAGAAGGTGGGGCACAGATCATTGATGTTAACATGGATGATGGTTTAATAGACGGAAAAGAAGCTATGGTTAAATTCTTGAACCTTGTTATTGCCGAGCCGGATATTGCACGAGTACCTATCATGATCGATAGCTCTAAATGGGATATTATTGAAGCAGGATTACAGGTAGTACAAGGAAAGTGTGTTGTAAATTCTATTAGTCTAAAAGAAGGTGAGCAGGAGTTTATACGACAGGCGAAACTCATTAAACGCTATGGAGCTGCTGTTATCATTATGGCTTTTGATGAGGTAGGGCAGGCAGATAATTATGAGCGCCGTATTGAAATTGCAAAACGCAGTTACGATATTTTGGTAGATCAGGTCAATTTTCCTCCGGAGGACATCATTTTCGACCTCAATATATTTCCTGTCGCGACAGGGATGGATGAACACAGAAAAAATGCAGTTGATTTTATAGAGGCTACTCGCTGGGTACGTAAAAATCTGCCTTATTGTAGTGTTAGTGGGGGAGTGAGTAATGTTTCTTTCAGCTTTAGGGGCAATAATACCGTACGTGAAGCCATGCATTCTGTTTTTTTATACCATGCTATTCAGGCGGGAATGAATATGGGTATTGTAAACCCGACAATGCTGGAAGTATATGATGATATCCCAAAAGACCTGTTGGAATATGTGGAAGATGTAATGTTGGATCGAAGAGACGATGCAACAGAACGCTTGCTGGATTTTGCCGACTCTGTAAAACAAACAACCAAAGAGAAGACAGTTGACGATTCTTGGCGAAAAGAGCCCCTCCAAAACAGGATCACCAAGGCTCTGGTAAAAGGCATAGATGAATACATAATCGAAGATGTGGAGGAAGCACGGCTAAATGTTACCAAACCAATTGAAGTAATTGAAGGGCATTTAATGATTGGGATGAATGTGGTAGGAGATCTTTTTGGAAGTGGAAAGATGTTTTTGCCGCAAGTAGTTAAATCGGCCAGGGTTATGAAAAAAGCGGTTGCCTATTTATTACCTTTTATTGAAGAAGAAAAAGATGGAACAACTTCCTCAAATGGAAAAATATTAATGGCAACCGTAAAAGGAGATGTTCACGATATAGGGAAGAACATAGTAGGAGTTGTGTTAGGGTGTAATAATTATGATATTATCGATTTAGGTGTTATGGTTCCTCCGGAAAAAATCATAGAAGAAGCAAAACAACAAAATGTGGATATTATAGGACTTAGCGGATTGATCACCCCTTCTTTGGATGAAATGGTCTTTTTGGCTAAGGAAATGCAACGGCAAGATTTCAAAGTTCCGCTGTTAATTGGAGGAGCTACTACCAGTAAAGCACACACGGCTGTAAAGATCGATCCTCAATACGAGAATGCCGTAGTTCATGTCAATGATGCTTCAAGAGCAGTAACCATTGTCGGGGATCTGTTACAGGAAGAAAGCTCACAATACTATAAAGAAAGTTTAAAGGATGATTATGAGGTTTTTCGGAATCGTTTTTTAGAACGTCAAACAGCAAAAAGTTATTTGTCGATTGAAGAGGCCCGTGCAAATAAATACAATATAGATTGGAAGGCTATAGAAGTTATAAGGCCCAAAGAAATTGGGATTCAGGTACTGGAAGATTTTGACCTGAAAACCTTGGAGGACTATATAGATTGGAGTCCTTTCTTTAGAAGCTGGGATCTACATGGCAAATACCCCGAAATATTAAAAGACGAAGTAGTAGGTGAACAGGCTTCAGAATTATTTAAAGACGCGCAGGAGATGCTTCACAAAATTATTTCTGAAAAATTGCTTGAAGCCAGAGCAGTCTTTGGATTATTTGAGGCTAATACTGTAAATGATGATGATATTGAAGTGACAATTGCTTCTGAAAAAAAATATTTCCGTACCCTGCGTCAACAAAGTAAAAAGGCAGAAGGAAGGCCCAATATTGCGTTGTCGGATTTTATTGCACCTAAGGAATCCGGGATACAAGATCATATAGGCTGTTTTTGTGTTTCCGCCGGATTTGGCTCTAAAGACCTGGCTTTAACCTATGAGACCCAGCACGACGACTACAATGCTATTATGGTAAAAGCCCTGGCAGATCGTCTGGCCGAAGCTTTTGCAGAATATTTGCATGAAAGAGTGCGTAAGGTCCATTGGGAATATGCAGCTCGAGAAGAGCTTTCTAACCAGGAACTAATTGAAGAAAACTACAAGGGGATTCGTCCGGCTCCGGGATATCCTGCTTGTCCGGATCATTTGGAAAAAGAAACTATTTGGGAGCTATTGCAAGTAAAGAAATGTATTGGAGTAGAACTTACAGAGAACTTAGCAATGTGGCCGGCAGCATCAGTTTCGGGATACTATTTTGGAAACCCTGAAGCACGTTATTTTGGAGTAGGTAAAATAAAAGAAGATCAGGTAGCAGATTTTGCAAAACGAAAAGAAATTGATTTTGAACTGGCTAAAAAATGGCTGAAAACTAACATTGCAGATTAATGAAAGTAACAGAACATATAAAAAACGGGAACGGGAATACACAGTTCTCTTTTGAGATTTTACCACCTTTAAAGGGACAAAATATTCAATCTATCTTTGATAGTATAGACCCTTTAATGGAATTTAACCCGCCTTTTATAGACGTAACATATCACAGGGAAGAATATGTCTATAAGGAACGCGAAAATGGACTTTTGGAAAAGAAAATTGTTAGGAAAAGACCAGGCACAGTGGGAATTTGTGCAGCTATTCAAAATAAATATCAAGTGGATGCGATTCCTCATATTTTATGTGGGGGTTTTACAAAAGAAGATACGGAGAACTTCTTGATCGACCTGGACTTTTTAGGAATTGATAATGTAATGGCTCTTCGGGGAGACGCTGTTAAAAATGAGACCTATTTCTCTCCGGAAAAAGAAGGGCACACCTATGCCGAAGAATTAGTAAAGCAGGTAGAAGCTCTTAATAAAGGGGAATACCTGGATGAAGAGATATTAAACCAGGCACAAACGGATTTTTGTATAGGTGTAGCCGGTTACCCCGAAAAGCATGTGGAAGCTCCTAATATGGAAAGTGATATCCATTTTTTAAAAAGGAAGATTAAGAACGGAGCATCTTATATTGTAACACAAATGTTTTTTGATAATGAGAAGTTTTTTCGTTTCGTGGCTAAATGTAGGGAAGCGGGAATTACGGTTCCAATAATTCCGGGGCTTAAGCCGTTATCTTCAAAAAAGCAGTTGAATATTATTCCGCAACGGTTTAATGCGGACCTTCCGGAAGACCTTATTAAAGAGGTTTTAAAGTGTAAGAATAATAAAGAAGTACGACAGATAGGAATTGAGTGGTGTACCATGCAAAGTAAGGAACTAATGACAAAGGATATTCCTTTTTTACATTACTATTCTATGGGTAAAAGTGACAATATTAAAGCAATTGCATCGCAATTATTCTAAAATATTGTATGTTTAATTAATATTTTTGTAAGTATGTTATCTCGAAAAACGAAATATGGACTCAAGGCATTGACCTTTCTTGCAAAACAAAAAGTGCAAGATCCTGTGCAGATTTCTGTGATTTCTGAATCTGAAAACATCTCTCAAAAATTTTTGGAAAGTATATTATTGTTACTTCGTAAGGCCGGTTATCTCGAATCTAAAAAGGGAAAAGGTGGCGGCTATTACCTCTTGAAAGAGGCTAAAGATATTCCAATTTCCGGGGTCTATAGGGTTTTGGAAGGCCCTATAGCAATGGTACCGTGCGTAAGCTTGAACTTTTATAAGAAATGTGATGACTGCCAAGATGAAGAGAAATGCAGTGTCCATAATTTAATGCTACGGGTACGTGATAATACATTGCAAATTTTTGAGAATACGAGTTTAGCCGATCTTATAAAGGATTGATAGGAGATCTGGAAATATCTCTTTAGAAAAAATAAACTTCTTTTAAAAATTCTATTATTATAACACTGTTGAAGTAGTAAAAAATACAGAATATACAGAATTTGACTGTAGTGCAATTTTGTTATTTTTACAATATGAACAATGCGCTTCCATCAAAGGAGACTCTTATTTACGTATCCGGAATTACCAAACCTTACCTTCATAGAACTCCTGTTTTCACTTCATCATTCTTAAACACGCTTTCCGGGACAAATGTTTACTTCAAATGTGAGAATTTTCAAAAAATGGGTGCTTTCAAGATGCGTGGAGCTACAAATGCAATTCTTCAATTAACCGAAAAACAAAAGCAGGCCGGTGTGGTAACACATTCTTCGGGAAATTTTGGGCAGGCGGTCTCTTTGGCAGCAAAAAATCTTGGGGTGAAAGCTTACATAGTAATGCCTTTTGATGCACCACAGGTTAAAAAGGATGCTGTTAGAGGATATGGAGGGATAATTACCGAATCTCAGTCCAGCTTGACAGCTCGCGAAGCTGAAGCTAAAAAGATCCGGGAAGAAAAAGGAGCGACCTTTTTACATCCCTCCAATAATATGGATGTGATTTTAGGAAACGCAACGGCTGCTATGGAATTACTGGAAGAGTATCCGGACCTGGATTTTGTTTTCACACCCGTTGGAGGTGGAGGATTGATCGCAGGTACCTCATTAGCCACTCACTATTTTGGAAATAATTGCAAAACTATTGGTGGGGAACCATTTGAGGTAGACGACGCTTACAGATCTTTAAAAAGTGGTAAAATTGAAGTCAATAGATCGGCTAACACTATAGCAGATGGATTAAAAACCAATCTGGGAGACATTAATTTTCCTATTATTAAGCAATTGGTAAGTGAAATTATTAGAGTAGAAGAAAAAGAAATCGTTTCGGCGATGCGTTATATATGGGAGCGGGTAAAAATAATTGTTGAACCTTCGAGTGCTGTCTCGTTTGCAGCACTACTTAGTGAAAAAGAAAGGTTCAAAGGCAAAAAGATAGGTATAATTCTTTCAGGCGGTAATGTAGATTTTTCTCATCTGCCATTTTGAGTTAAAATGAATTTTATTTCCTTTCCAATTTTTAGGATTAGTGTATATTTACGGTTCTTTAAAAGACATGAAGAATACTTTTTACTTGTTAACCGTAATTCTTTCTTTTCAACTTACCATTGCTCAACAGAATGAATTAAAATTTCATTCCATCGAAGCCGATTATTTTTACGGATCAATCATGGAGCATAACCCGGATATTTCACATTTAATAACGGACCATCCAACAGGTATAATTCTTAGTTACAATCGTAAAACATATGGCTTCAATGAATGGGAAGGCCGCTATAACTTTCCGGATTGGGGTTTTACATTTGCTTATCAGGATATGAATAACCCCTTTTTAGGAGAGAATTATTCTGTCTATGGTCATTTTAACTGGTACCTCTTTAATCGAAACCTAACTATTAGAATGGGACAGGGCATTGCTTATACTTCAAACCCTTATGACCCTGAAACAAATTTTCAGAACAATGCATATGGTAGTCGTTTTTTAAGTTCTACTCTTTTAAAAATAAATTATGTAAGGGAAAATCTATATAAGGGATTTGGTTTCCATGCAGGATTAGGGGTTATACATTATTCAAATGCAAATTTCAAAGCGCCAAATAATAGCACAAATACAGTATTTTTCAATGCGGGAATGAGTTATCAGTTCGACCCGTTAAGTTTTCCAAACCGTATCCCTGTGGGATCTTGGAGAAGTACAAATTATGCAGAACCAATAACAGTGAATGCTGTGCTTAGAATGGGTGTAAATGAAGCCGATGTAAATGGTCTTGGACAGTATTCTTTTTATGTTCTTTCTGCTTATGCAGATAAGCGAATTAACTATAAAAGCACTTTTCAAATAGGGATAGATGTTTTTTTTGCTAATTTTTTGATAGAACTTATTCGATATCGCGCGACTGTTTTCCCTGAAGATGGATTAACCGGTGATGAAGATTATAGGAGGATTGGTGTTTTTGTTGGGCATGAATTGCGATTTAACAGAGTAGCCTTTGTATCTCAATTAGGATATTATGTATATTGGCCTTACCATTTCGAGAATCAAATCTATAATAGATTAGGTTTAAAAAGGTATTTTTATAGGGATAAATTTTTTGGTGTAGTAACTGTGAAATCTCATGGAGCCAAGGCAGAAGCCGTTGAGTTTGGGGCAGGGATACGATTATAAATGATGTTACAGGCTTTGGAGGATTATATTGAAATATTAAGAATGAAATGAAGAAAATGCTATTTATACTAAGTTTAGTGACCTTATTGGGGTGTGATTCTGAATTCGGTCTGGATTGTTTTCAGGCTTCAGGAAAAATAGTTCAACAAGAATTTCCAGTACCTGTGTTTAAGAAAATCCAAGTATGGGAACGAGTGCAATTAATCGTTTCTCAGGGAGATACACAGAATGTTCTTGTAGAAACAGGTGAGAACCTGTTAAACGAAATACAAGTAAAAGTTAAGGACAGTATTTTGACAGTGAGCAACAGAAACAGTTGTAACCTGGTTAGAGATTATGATGTTACTAAAGTATTTGTGACTTCACCAAATATTACTGAAATTAGAAATGGTTCCGGACTAACAGTAGAAAGTGAAGGGGTTCTTGGGTTCGATGAATTAACATTAATCTCGCAAGACCCTCTTAATGAAGACGAATATCATATAGATGGTGATTTTAGACTGGATTTGGATGTTGCAACATTACGCATAAGAGCCAATGGACTTTCTAAATTTTATTTAAAAGGAAAAGCTGGACATGCTAATTTTGCTTTGTACGATGGCGATGTGAGAGTAGAAGCTGCCGAATTGGAAATTAGAGGTATTTATTTTTATCACAGAAGTACCAATAAGATCATTATTAACCCGTTAATTGCTCTTCGAGGAGAAATATGGGGCTTAGGAGATGTAATATCTAAAAACCACCCTCCAATTGTAGAAGTAGAAGAATTTTTTAGAGGACAGCTTATTTTTGAGTAGTTAGTTCAATAAATAATTTTTCGAGAGTAGTATTCTTTTGGTGCAATTGAAGTATTCTCAATCCATTATCATGGGCATAATCAAAAACCTTACCACGCATATCCTGATCTGTATCAAAATATAGCTGGTATATAAACCCTGAGATGTTATCTACTTTTGAAACCTTAGGCAACTGCTTTAGAGCTACCTCCTCTACACGATAATCAAACTCAACTTCAATTATCTGTTCATTACTGTTTTTAAGTTCGCTTAATTTCTTGTCGAGGACTATTTTTCCTTTATTGATTATGATCACCCGGTCGCAAATAGCTTCCACTTCTTGCATAATGTGTGTGGAAAGCAACACTGTTTTTTCCTTGCCTATGCTTTTAATAAGTTCACGGATCTCTATTAATTGATTAGGATCCAGGCCGGTTGTGGGCTCATCGAGGATCAATACCTCCGGATCGTGCAATAATGCATTGGCAAGTCCTACACGTTGCCGATACCCTTTGGAAAGTTGCCCTATTTTTTTGTGTGCTTCGGGAGCGAGTCCGGTACGCTCGATTATGGTTTCAACTCTCCTTTTGGAAGTACCGTAAATCTCTGCATTAAAACGAAGGTATTCCCGAACGTACATATCCAGGTATAGCGGATTGTGTTCTGCTAAATAACCGACACTTTTTTGTACATCGATAACTTCTTCGGAAACAGCAAAATTATTTACAGTTGCGGTTCCTTCCGTAGCATTCAAAAACGTAGTAAGAATCTTCATCATTGTGGATTTTCCGGCACCATTAGGACCCAAAAAGCCTACAATCTCTCCTTTTTTAATTGAAAAAGAGACATTGCTTAATGCTCTTTGCCCATTATAATCTTTAGTGATATTTTGTACGTTTATCGACATGAAATTGGTTTTTCAAAGCTACGCAAATAAAAAAGTTGAAAAAAGATTTTGTCCTTTTAAAGTTTTAGCTACTTTAGCAATACATAAACGAACAATGAACAAATTAAGTACATATTTCAATTTTTGGTTTTTCTATTTTACGGAAAGATCCGGGATTGTTATGTAGTTAATGAACATATTAATTATTATGAAAGTCTCGGAATTTTTCCGGGACTTTTTTTATACACTAAAATTAAAAATTATGAGTATGAGAATTGCAATACAGGGAATAGAAAGTTCTTTTCACGATATGGCGGTGCAACAACTTTTTCCGAATAGAGAAGTACAATTAATCAAGTGCGACTCTTTTGAAAAGGTAACACAGGAAGTATCAAACTTTAATGCAGATTTTGGAGTACTCGCTATAGAAAATTCCATAGCAGGTTCTATATTGCCTAATTATAATTTAATAGACTCGGGGAACTTTAAGATCGTTGATGAGACCTTTTTGAATATAGATATGTATGTAATGGCGCTGGAAAGTGAATCTATATACGATATTGAAGAGATTCATTCGCATCCTGTGGCATTACTGCAATGCAAAGATTATTTGCAAAGATTCCCACCTCATTGTAAGATAATTGAAGGAAAAGATACTGCTTCGGAAGCAAGACGGATCAAAGAGAATAATTTAAAAGGAGTTGCTGCCATTGCCGGAAAACAGGTTGCAGAAAAATTCGGATTGAAAATTCTAGACAGTAAAATTCAGAATATAAAGGAAAATCAAACACGTTTCATAGTAATAGGCAGAAAAACTCAGGCAGATGTTATTGAAGCGAATAAAGCTACCTTGAAATTCGAGTTGGACCATCATGTGGGAAGTTTGTCAAATGTTTTGCAATTGTTGAGTACCTTTGACATCAATTTAACTAAAATACAGTCATTACCTATTATTGGAAAACCTTGGCAATATGCTTTTTTTATTGATGTGTTGTTTGCAGATTACATACTATTTAGTGAGGTAACAGCAATACTTGAAAAAGCAGTGAAAGAATTGAAGGTGCTTGGGACATACAGGCAAAATCTAAACAGGGTACCCAGTACCTTAACTAATGTAGCAGTAAATGGAGAATAATAAAAACTTAAGAAACTGGTTAAACGCTTTTGGATTAGAGCACCCTCTTGTAATTGCAGGCCCTTGCAGTGCAGAGACCGAAGAACAAGTACTTAAAATTGCGCATCAATTAAAAAATACAGATGCAACCGTATTACGAGCCGGTATCTGGAAACCACGTACCCGTCCGGGAAATTTTGAAGGGGTAGGCGCTTTGGGACTAAAGTGGCTGCAACAAGCTAAGGAAGAAACAGGAATGCTAATCTCTACCGAAGTTGCCAATGCAGATCACGTAGATCTGGCGCTAAAGTATGATATTGACATTTTATGGGTTGGTGCACGCACTACAGTATCTCCTTTTATTGTTCAGGAAATTGCCGAGGCATTAGAAGGTACCGATAAAACCGTATTAATTAAAAACCCTGTCAATCCGGACCTGGCTCTTTGGTTGGGAGCTGTTGAGCGTTTTCATGAAGCTAATGTAAAGAATCTGGGAGTGATCCATAGAGGCTTTTCTACCTACGAAAAAACACGTTACCGGAATAATCCCGAATGGCAAATTCCCATAGATCTGCAAAATCGCTTTCCGGATCTACCGCTTATTTTGGACCCTTCGCATATTGCCGGACGAAGAGAGATCATCTTTGACCTGTGCCAAACAGCATTAGACCTAAATTATGACGGGCTAATGATTGAAACGCATCACGATCCGGATAACGCTTGGAGTGATGCCAGGCAGCAGATCACACCTGAAACATTACACCAGATGACGATCGACCTTCGTATTAGAAAAGAAGAAGGAGATGCGATCGAGTTTAAGAACAAGCTGGCTACCTTGCGTACTAAGATCGATGTAGTAGATCATAAACTTCTGGAAATTCTGGGGAAACGAATGAAAATAGCAGATGAAATAGGGGACCTAAAAAAGAAAAATAATGTTGCGATCCTTCAAACCAAAAGGTGGAATGAGATCTTGGGGAAAATGATCTTAGAAGGAGAAAACAATAACCTAAGTGAAGAATTTATTTTGAGGATCTATAAAGCAATTCACCAAGAATCTATCAATCACCAAAAGAAAGTGATATCGAATAAATAATATTATGATAAAAATAAGGCCCAGAAAACTGGGCCTTATTTTTTACAAGAGTTGAGAACTATTGTTTCATTCTTTTAAAAATATATCTTGTAATAAAGATTCCTTGATTATCACCTTCACCAGCATCACTCTCAACGGCACTAGCTACATGTGCCAGATCCCAACCTTCAGCAAGCATTGCATTTATTTTGGACGTGATCAAAGCGTCATTAGAAGCAATATTTTGAAAACGGATTCCGCCTATATTGTAGAAATTTAAAAGTTTGGTTTCTTCAAAATCTTTTACACGAATTTTTTTTCTTTTTGATTTGTTACGGGTATTATCGTCTTCGGTTTGTTCTGAAGTAAATTCTGCGTAGTCCCGTTCTGCGTTCGCAGATATGATTCTGGATCTGCCCAGTCCGCTAGGAACAATGGATTCTACACTCGTAATTACTTTTACTTCATATTGTTGTGCATTCATATCGAAAGTGAATACAGCAAGTAATACAAATACTGCTACTAGTTTTTTCATAATTATAAAGGTTTAAAGTTTTTTCTGCCGTAAAAGTAACCAATTATAGTGCCATTTGTTTTTATTTTCTGAATTTTGCAACAATGAAAGGTGTTGTCTATAAATCTACGGGAAGCTGGTATACGGTAAAATCGCAGCAAGGCGATTTTTATGAATGTCGTATCAAAGGGAAATTTCGTATTGGTGGCATAAAAAGCACTAATCCGGTAGCCGTAGGAGATATCGTAGAGTTTCAAGTGGAAACAAAGGGGGATGAAACCGTTGGAATTATTTCCAGAATTGAAGAACGGGAGAATTATATCATCCGGAAATCTGTAAACCTTTCAAAGCAGACCCATATTATTGCCGCAAATATCGATATTGCTTTTTTGTTGATCACTTTAAATAATCCACCAACATTCACAACTTTTATCGACAGGTTTTTAGTAACAGCAGAAGCCTATCATATTGAGGCTGTTTTACTTTTTAATAAGATAGATACGTATAATGAGGATGAACTTCTGGAAATTAAATTTTTAGCAGCCTTGTACAGAAATATAGGATATGAATGCATAGGGATCTCTGCAAAAACAGGGAAGAATACCGATAAGGTAAAAGCAATGATGGCTAATAAGGTCTCGATGTTTTCCGGGCACAGTGGTGTTGGAAAATCAACTTTGATCAATTATATAGAAAAAGGACTAAATCTAAAAACCTCTGAAATTTCCGAACAACACCAGCAAGGGCAACATACCACTACTTTTGCAGAAATGTTTGACCTTTCTTTTGGAGCTCAAATAATTGATACACCCGGTATAAAAGGGTTTGGAGTCGTGGAGATGGAGAAAGAAGAACTGGGAGATTATTTCCCCGAATTTTTTAAATTAAAGGAACATTGCAAGTTTAACAACTGTCTGCATTTGGAAGAACCACAATGTGCTATTAAGGAAGCTTTGGAAAAAGAAGAAATTGCCTGGTCACGTTACAAAAGTTATCTTCAGATCATGGAAGGCGAAGAAGAAAGCTATCGAAAAGACACCTATAATTAATGAGAGCAGTAGTACAAAGAGTAAAAGAAGCTTCGGTTGCTGTAGAAGGAAAGATCATTTCGGAGATCAAAAATGGATTTCTTGTTTTATTGGGTATAGAAACAGAAGATATACAGGAAGATATTAATTGGCTGGCAGGTAAGATCGCTCGTCTTCGGGTTTTTTCAGACGAAAACGGGGCTATGAACAATTCAATACTGGATAGTAAAGGAGATGTGATCGTTGTAAGCCAGTTTACCTTGCATGCAAGTACCAAAAAAGGAAACAGGCCTTCTTTTATTAAAGCCGCTCGCCCGGAAATTGCGATTCCTTTATACGAAGCATTTGTGATCCGGTTGGAGATGGAGCTAAATAAAAAAGTACAAACCGGGATCTTTGGCGCTATGATGGATGTAGCACTTGTAAATGATGGCCCCGTTACTATAATGATCGATTCAAAAAATAGAGAATAATGTTTTTACAGAATAAATTTATACAACTCTAAAGGATTATGAAATACACAATTACGTTTCTACTTTGCTTATTTATTTCTGAATTCTATGGACAGCATTATAAATTTGAAAAAGTGACTGTTCAGGAGCTCTCAAAAACTCAAGACGATGATTTTCCGGAAGCACCTGCAGCAATTTTACATAAAGATATTATGTTTGAATACGGCAAGGTATTATATGTTTCAGAACGAATCAAAATATACAATAAGGAAGGTTTTGAATACTCTAATTGGGAAACCCAGTTTGATGACATAGAGTCTTTGAGAGCTTATATCTATAATCTTGAAAATGGACAAGTGGTTCAGACCAAAGTAGGTAAAGAAAATATTTTTAAAGAAAAAGTAGATAATGATACAGAAATCACAAAAATTGCTTTTCCTAATGTAAAAGAAGGTTCAATTTTAGAACTTCGTTATAAGGTACAGTATATTGGGATGCGTTATATTAATACCCAGGCTTTTATACCTATAAAGAGGCTGAAAATATCTATAAGGAATCCAAATAATTTTCGGCTTAAAGTTACAGAGAACCCGTTAAGCAAAGTCTTCTTAACCAGAAATGAGAAAAACTCAGAGTTTGTATTTCTTGGGCAGAACATTGAACCTTTAAAAAGAGAAAAATATGTTAGCAACATAAATAATTATAGAGGTAGAATCTTTATTGAAAAAGTTTGGTTAAGTAATGACAGGTGGTTAAATACATGGGAAGATGTCGCCGAAAGCTATAATGATTATGATTGGTTTGGGGGTGAGCTTAAAAAAGATGGCGGGATTTACAAAAAGGACTTAAAAAACCTTATTGGGACAGAAACAGATCCCTTGGAAATTTCAAAAAGAATATTTCACTTTGTGCAAAACAGGATGACCTGGGATAACTATTATAGTCGGGGTTGTAATAATATGCGAAAAATATATATTGATAAAGAAGGAGATACTGGAGATATTAATCTTTTGCTTACCTCTATGTTACGGAAAGCTGGTTTAAAGGCAAACCCCGCATTAATTACTTCAAAAAACCGAGGATATATTTTGTTTCCAACCATTATGGGATTTAACAACCTTATTGCAACTGTAGAGATAGATAACAAAATTTATCTATTGGATGCTTCTCAGAAAAAGGCTCCATTTGGATTGTTGCCAGAAAACCTAATCAACGGAAACGGATTGATAGTCTATAAGGACGATACATATAAATTAGTATTGACAAACGAAATGCCAGCTTCAAAGAATACTACTTTAATTAAAGCGTCAATTAATGCAGATGAATTATCGGTAAATGGAAGTATAGCTACTAGGATTAACAATCATTTTGCGTGGAACTTTAGAAATAGATATGATGATTCCGAAGGGAAATCTTATAGTAATACACTTGAAAAAACCTATAAGCTTCTGACAGTTTCAGACCTAGAAAAAAAGAATTTTGAAGACCTTGAAAAGCCAATTAGTTACTCATATAATTTTGAATTTGATGATTCCATTGAAGAAATAAACGGTGATCTTTACTTTGAACCTTTATTATACTTTGGTGTTACCGAAAACATTTTTAAAGAAGAAGATAGAAAATTTACAATAGATTATGAATATCCCTTCTCGAAAAGTTATATTTTTAATTATCAGATACCTGAAGGGTATGTTGTAAGAAATTTACCTAAAGCAAAAAAAATTGTGATTGAAAACAATATTGGATTCTTGAAATACAATGTCCATGCTACCAATAATATGATTCAAGTGTCCTTTATAATTCAAATAAATCATGCTTTAATTCCGGCCAGTTATTATGAAGGGTTAAAAGCATTGTATGCGGAGTATTTTAGAATTTCAAAATCAAAGATTGTTCTTTCAAAAAGTATATAAAAAAAGAATAATAAGCTTCGTTTGAAACCTTAAGTTTTGAAAGTAAAAATTAATACCAATATTACTATGTAATAAAATAACTTATTATCTTAGCTGTATAATTCGCTACTCCCCATGAAAATTATTATATGCATTCTTATTTCACAGCTTTTCTATTCTTAATTTCGGGCTTTCTATTTTCTCAATCTAATCATTCAATTTCTGCAATTCCAAAAGACTTAATCGATAATGCCAATAGTGTGTTGATGAATGAAACTATTGCTGTTGATGTTTCAAAGGAAGAAAGATTAAGGTATTCTCATCGTATCGTAAGAGCTGTACTTAATAAAAAAGGGAACAATCATGTGCAGACCTATGTGAATTATAATGAAGACACTAAGGTTACCAATCTGGAAGCATTTGTGTACGATGGTGATGGTAATGAATTAAAGCATTTTAAAAAAAGAGATTTTCATGATGTTAGTGCAGCGGGAAATTCTTTGTATGAAGATGACAGGATGTTGTATATTGAGTACACACCTTCTCAATATCCTTATATTATAGAGTTTACACATGAAATTGAAAGTAAGACAACTGCATTTATTCCAAAGTGGTTTCCAATAGGAAACTATTGGAGAAGTACAATGCAGAGCACTTATACTTTAAAATTTGACCCTCTAAATAAACCCAGGTTTAAAACTTTGAATCTGGATAGGTTTGATATTTCGATTTCAGAAAGTCCTACTGAAATTATTTGCAAGGCTAAAAATGTAGAAGCTATTAGATGGGAAGAACATAGCTTGCCTTTTCAAACCATAGCACCTCGGGTTTCTTTTGCTTTAAATAGATTTTACCTGAAAGGTGTTGAGGGTTATGGTAAAAACTGGAAAGAGTTTGGCGATTGGTATCATAGAAATTTGCTTACAAATGTCAGTGACCTGCCGGAAATGACTATTGAGACCGTAAGAAATCTTGTGAGCAATGAAAAGGATAATCTTTCAAAAGCCAAAAAAATATACGAGTACCTCCAGAATAAAGTTAGATATATAAGTATTCAAATAGGAGTTGGAGGTTGGAAACCCATGTTGGCTAAAGATGTGGATAAATTGAGTTACGGCGATTGTAAGGCACTTACCAATTACACCAAAGCTTTGTTGGAAGCAGTGGGTGTACCCTCTTATTATACCGTGTTATATGCCGGAAACGAAGAACAGAGCATTCCAAAAGATTTTGTGGCAGTCCAGGGGAACCATGCTATCTTAGGCATTCCACATGAAGATGATATTGTATGGTTGGAATGTACCAGTCAAGATGCTCCATTTGGCTTTGGAGGTGATTTTAGTGATGATAGAGACGTTCTTATTATTACTCCGGAAGGAGGAAAAATAGTACATACCAAAGCATATTCGTATCAGGAAAATTCACAAGAAAACAAAGCAACTATTTTTATAGAATCCTCCGGAGCGCTTAGAGCTAATTTTGAAGGGATATCAAAAGGCCTTCAATATGATGATAAATACCTTCTGGAGAACGAAGAGAAAGACGATCTGGAAGAACATTACAAAGAAAGGTGGGATTATATTAATGGTTTTAGTATTGATGACATTAGATTGGAGAATAATAGAGAGAGTATTATTTTTTCTGAAAAGCTATCACTTGTGGCTCCCAACTATATGTCAAAAGTTGGAGAAGACCTGTTGTTTTGCCCTAATGTTTTTAATCAATTACAATACATACCTCCACGTATAAAGGAACGAAAGCAAAAACTGCATTTAAGGGAAGGCTTTGAAGATTTTGATACTTTGGAAATTACTTTACCTGAAGGATATGTACTTGAAGTAGTACCTGAAAATAAAAGTATTGAAAACAAGTTTGGAAATTACAGTATTGAGTTTGAGAAGACTTCGGAAAATACTCTTCGGTATAAACGGAACCTTAGTATTAAAAAAGGGACATTTCCGGCTTCAGAGTATGACAATTACCGAAGCTTCAGAAGAAAAATAGCTAAACTGGATAAAACAAAGGTCCTTCTAAAACAAAAGCAATAGTAACCATCTTATTAAATAAATTATGAATGCTAGAACCATCACTTTACTAATTGCATTATTAGTAATTCAATTTTCATTTTCTCAGAACTATAAATTTGGGAAAGTTTCAAAAGAAGAAATAATTCAAGAGAACCATCCTTTAGAACCTTCTGCAAATGCCGCTATTTTGTATCGAGAACATAAGACCCATTTTGAGCATTCTCAGGAAGATGGTTTTTATGTAGTTACGGAAGTATTTGAAAGGATCAAGATCTATAATAAAGAAGGTTTTGACTGGGCAACAAAAATGGTAAATTTATATCAAGGTAGTGGAGGGAGTAAAGAATTGTTGTCCGGACTTAAAGGTTACACCTATTACTTGGGAGACAATGGTAAAATTGAAGAAGCTAAGCTTAGAAATGATGGTATTTTTGATGAAAAGGCCAGCAAATATAGGCA
>JANQOS010000081.1 GCA_028285705.1 Altibacter sp. | reverse complement strand
ACACCTGTTAATGACATTATAGTCTTATTTAGTGATTGTGAGGAAATTAGCCTTGGTGGCGCCAGCCTTTTTGTCAATGAGCATCCCTGGGCAAAAGATGTAGGCTTTGTAGTAAACTTTGAAGCACGTGGAAGTGGCGGCCCCAGTGTTATGATACTCGAATCCAACGCCGGAAATGCTAAGTTGATAGAAGCTTTTATTGAGGCTAACCCGGAATATCCTGTTGCTTCGTCATTGATGTACAGTGTTTATAAGATACTGCCAAATGTTACAGATTCTACCATTTTTAGGGTTGACGGAGATATCGATAGTTTTTTCTTTGCTTTTATTGATGATCATTTCGATTACCATACCGCTAACGATACCGTAGAAAACCTGGACATTGCTACTTTACAACACCAAGGGAGCTATCTGCTTCCGCTTTTAAATTATTTTGCCGATGCGGACCTATCCAGTTTAAAGTCTGAAGACGATTACGTATATGTTAATGTCCCTTTAATAAAGATGATCAGCTATCCTTTCTCCTGGATTCTGCCTATGATCATCATTGCTTCAATTATTTTTATAGTTCTTATTTTCTTCGGGATCAAGAAAAATAAGATTCATGCAAAAGGAATTGGGAAAGGGTTTGTTCCGTTGCTATTGTCCTTAATTCTATGCGGGCTTATCGGTTTCTACGGATGGCAATTACTTTCAGGTTTGTACCCTCAATATGGGGAGATACAACATGGTTTTAAATACAACGGACATAGTTATATAGCCTTTTTTGTGTTGCTCTCTTTAGCAATTCTGTTTTGGGTATATAGAAGGTTTTCAGAAAAAGAAACTGTTGCGAGCACATTTGTCGCTCCAATTGTCCTGTGGATGGTTATCAATATTGTTGTTTTTGTTTATCTAAAAGGAGCTGCATTCTTTATTATCCCGGTATTTTTTGGGCTTTTATCACTTTGGATACTTATTCGCCAGGAAAAACCAAGTCTATTGTTGTTGGCACTGCTTGCCGCGCCGGCAATATTTATTTATGCTCCATTAGTACAGTTTTTCCCGGTAGCGCTGGGATCCGGAATGGTAGTAATTTCATGCGTCTTCACAGTATTGCTTTTTGGAATGCTTCTACCTGTTTTTGGTTATTATAAAAACAAGAAGGTATTAGCTGTTCTCTGTTTTTTAATTGCAATTGGGTTTTTTATTAGCGCACACCTATCAAGTGATTTTTCTGAAGAAAGGCAAAAGCCAAACAGTTTGGTATATTATCAAAATGCCGATGATGGTAGCTCGTATTGGGTAACGTATGACAAGATTTTAGACTCCTGGACAAAAGGATATTTGGGAGAAACTCCTCAAGAGGCCGGGAAATATATCGAAAATGCCCCTGGCAGTAAATACAATTCCGGATATACTTTTGCTTCGGAAGCTCCCGTAAAAGATATTTCGCCCTTTGAACCCAGATTGGAAAAGGATACTGTTATTGATGGTTTCAGAAATGTCACTTTTACTATACTTCCAAAGCGTCCTGTAAACCAAATAGACTTATATACCAATAAGGATATCTCTTTTCAATCCTTGTCCTTTAACGGTAAAAGTTTTACACAAAACAATAGTGACAGTATTAACAGTGATGGGGAAGGGAGCAATTTATTGCAGTTTTTTGTAGCCAATAATGATTCTTTGGAAGTAGCTTATTCGGTAAAGCAAGAAGTCCCCGTATCATTTACTGCAATAGAATATTCTTTTGACCTGTTAACCAATACGCAGTTTACAATCAATAAGCGCCCTAAAACAATGATGCCTAAACCTTTTGTAATCACAGATGCCATTGTTGTAAAAAAGTCATTTACAATAGATGCTTTACCTAAAACACTAAAGGACACCATATTTACCGAAACCCAAATACTAAATGAGTAAAACAATAGCCATTGCGGGAATGGGTTGGCTGGGCCAATCTTTGGCACAACATTTACTGCTGCTGGGGTATGGTGTAAAAGGTTCTGTAACAACTATGCATAAAGCTGCTACATTACGATCAAAAGGATTTAATGTATACCCTGTTAAAATTACTGAAGAAGGTGTTAGCGGAGAACCTCAGGCATTTCTCAAAGGATCGGATATTATAACTATCATGATCCCGCCCGGTTTACGAAGGTATACGGGAGCAGATTATGTTCTGAAAATGTCTCATTTTTTATCTGAAATCAAAGCAGCTCAGGTAAAAAAAGTAATTCTTGTAAGTAGTACTTCTGTGTATGACGATGAACAAGGGAAAATTACCGAAAAGGACAATCCAAAACCAACTACCCAGGCAGGAAAGCAATTGGTTCAGGTAGAACAATTATTTTTCAATGTTTCCGGCCTTACTACCAGTATTGTACGATTTGGGGGGCTTTTTGGAGGGAGTAGACAGCCTGTACGTTACCTTGCCGGAAGAAAGGACCTGAATAATGGTAACGCACCTGTTAATTTAATTCACAGGGACGATTGTATTGGAATACTTTCTGAAATTATAAAGCAAGATGCTTTTGGGTATATATTCAATGCGGTTAGCCCCCAACATCCTATTAAAAAGGAATACTATACGCAAAAGGCCACAGCATTAAGCTTAAGTATCCCTCATTTTTCCAAAGAAGAGGTTGAATCTGTTTTCAAACAAATTGATTCTGTAAATTTAGGGGAGGTCCTGGGATATTCCTTTAAACATAAGCTATAAAAAAAGGAGCCTGGCGGGCTCCTTTTTTACATAAGAAATATTTTGTTTACCAAATTCTTACACGGTCTTCCGGCGCAATGTACATGGCATCGCCTTCTTTAATATCGAACGCTTCATAAAAAGCATCTATATTCTTAAGAGGTTGTGTGGCACGGTACATTCCCGGAGAATGCGGATCTGTTTTAATTTGAGTTTCCAAGGCTTCATCCCGTAGCTTTGTACGCCAAACTGTTGCCCAACTCATAAAGAAACGTTGCTCCGGTGTAAAACCGTCAATATTTTCTGGCCTTCCACTTTCCTTGAAAAAGCGTTGTAACCCATCGTAAGCACCTAACAGACCTCCAAGGTCTCCAATATTCTCTCCTGAAGTAAATTTACCATTGATAAACACACTGTCAAGTACTTCTATCTGGTCATATTGTTCGGCCAATTTATTAACGCGTTCTGTAAAACTTGCCAGATCTGCTTCGGTCCACCAATTCACTAAATTCCCATCTGCGTCAAAGCGAGAACCACTATCGTCAAAAGCATGAGAGATCTCATGTCCGATCACCGCGCCTATTCCTCCATAATTAACAGCTTCATCTGCTTTATAATCGTAGAAAGGGGGTTGTAGAATAGCCGCTGGGAATACGATCTCATTATTAAAAGGATTGAAATAAGCATTTACCGTTTGCGGAGACATTCCCCATTCGGTACGATCAACAGGCTCGTCTATACGGTCCAGATTGTCTTTTAAGTTCCACTCGTTTACAGCCACCATATTCTGGTAGTAGCTATTTTCCGGGTTCACTGTCATATTAGAGTAATCTTTCCATTTATCCGGATATCCAATTTTTACAGTGAACTTATCAAGCTTACTTATCGCTTTTACCTTAGTGCTATCACTCATCCAGTCTAAAGCATTAATACGATCTTTGAATGCCTCAATTACATTCGCAATCATTTTTTCTGCTTTCTTCTTTGCTTCCGGGGGAAACATTTTGTCTACATATAATTTTCCTATGGCTTCTCCTACGGTATTGTTTACTGTAGCTAAGGCACGCTCGTCTGCAGGTCTCTGCTTTTTGGCACCACGTAAGGTTTTGCTATAAAAATCCCAATTTGCTTTTTCAATGTCTGTAGAAAGCAGGTTTGCAGCATCATTAAGTGTCTGCCATCTCATTACTGTTTTCCAGGTTTCAACATCTCCTTCGGTCAAGGTTTTCTGAACTACATCCATATATGCAGGCTGCATAACGATCACTGTATCCACTTCTTTTGTTACTCCCAGATCTTTAAGGGCTTCTTTCCAGGATATAGCAGGAACCATTTTTTGAACATCGTCCATAGATCTTGGATTGTTGAAATTTCTAAAATCTCTACTGGCAACTTTATCTAACCTCGGTTCTGCCAATTTAGTCTCAAATGCCAAAATAGTTTCGGCCTGGGTACGAGCTTCTTCTTCACTATCTCCCAAAAATTGAAGCATTCTCGTTATATGGTCTACATACTGCTCTCTAATTTCAATAGATTTTTCATCGGTATTTGTATAATAATCCCTATCCGGCAACCCTAAACCTCCCGGTGTAATATAAGCCGAGTTAATTGCACTATTGTTAGGATTTGAGAAAGCTGCGATCCCTAAGAATGGCTGGGATATTTCGGTGGCATATTTTGTCATTGCTTTCTGAAAATCTTCAACAGATGAGATAGAATCAATGATATCCAAAACTGGTTGTAAAGGAGCTATTCCTGCCTCATCACGGGCAATAGAGTCCAACTTGGTCTTAAAGATCATCAAAGCTTTTGCCTGGTCTGTATCTGCAGAATACTTATCCAATCGGCTCGCTTCATCTATAATATCGAGTACATCAAAATCTGTTTTTTTACGAAGTACGTTAAATCCTCCCCAACGTACTTGATCATCAGGTATTTCTGTAGTTTTCATCCAATTACCATTCACGTAATTGTAAAAATCATTTTTAGGACTTACCGTAGTGTCCATATTCGCTAAAATAATCCCTCTTGGACCATCATCTTCTTTTGCCATTTTATTGTCTTTATCACCACAAGAAGCCGCGACTACTGCAAATATTGTTAAGACAAAGGCAGATTTTAAAATATTAGTTTTCATTATATAGTTGGTATTAAGGTTTTCTGAAAAGATCAGAAATTGTTATAACATTAAAATAAGTAGCAAAAATCTAAAAAAGTTACAATTAATTATTCATTTTATCTTTTAATTCGGCTTTGTAAACCGAATCTAAAAACCGTTTTTGTTTTTCGAGCTCTTTCTCTTCATCTTCCTTACGTTGTAAATCGATAGCGTCCTTTTGAAACTTCTCGTTTATTTGAACGATAAGATTTTTGACAGCTTTGTTCATCTCGGTAATAGCATTTTCTAACTTTAGGGAATCTATCCTCGATTTATTTGCTTCCTGCAATAATAAATTAGCTCTTGTTTTAACTACCGTAAGCCTTGAAGAAATTGCACTGTTATTTAGTGTATCCGGTATTTTTTTTGAAAGCGAATCTGAATATTGCACTAATCTTTCCGAAGTATTCCTTAATTTCTCTAGTGTACTGCCGCTAATGGTTTTGGCGTCATTTTCAAAATCTTCATAGACAGACCATTGCGTAACATGCATCAGGGCTCTTTCCGATAATTGAGGAACAGTAAACTTCTTATTCCCATAAGTCCCCTCTAAATCCTGAACAGCAATATGCATTTCTGAATTTTCTTCCGAAGCATTTCCACAAGAAACCAATAATAGGCAAAATACCAACGTGGTGAGAAATAAGAATGAGGGAAAATTCATTATTGTTCTAATATGAGAATTACAAATATAGAGGTTCTTTTGCCAACGAAAAGTTAATTTTTTGAAAAGAAAAAGAGTAGAATATACCTATATTTACGAGCCATTTAAAAAACAGCGGATGAAAAAAAGAGTTCTTATCATTGGGGCTTGTGGGCAAATAGGCACCGAGCTTACCACTCGTTTAAGAAGTATATACGGCTCGCAAAAAATAATTGCCAGTGACATTGTTGAAGATTCTACAGGCCTTTTAAGTGACGGGCCTTTTGAAGTCCTGGATGCTATGGATTATGATGCAGTGCAGGATATCGTAATTCGTTATGAAATTACAGACGTATACTTAATGGCAGCCATGCTTTCGGCTACAGCAGAAAAGTTTCCAATGAAAGCATGGAACTTGAACATGAGTTCTCTTTTTAATGTTTTGAACCTTGCCAGGGATAAAAAAATTGATACGGTGTTTTGGCCGTCCAGCATTGCCGTATTTGGTCCTACAACACCAAAAACCGGAACGCCTCAAAGAACAATAATGGAACCTTCTACTGTCTACGGTATTAGTAAACAAACCGGTGAACGTTGGTGCGAATACTATCATCAAAAATATGGTGTTGATGTAAGAAGTGTTCGATACCCGGGATTGATTAGTTATAAAACTCTTCCGGGTGGCGGGACTACAGATTATGCTATCGATATTTTCCACAAAGCTTGTAAGCATAAAAAATATGTGAGTTTCCTGGGAGCAAAGACCACATTGCCCATGATGTATATTGATGATGCCATTAATGCCACTACCACAATCATGGAAGTTGATAAAGAAGCTATAAAAATTAGAAGTTCTTATAATCTGTCTGCTCTAAGTTTTAGTCCTGAAGAAATTGCAGCTCAAATTAGGAGTCATATCCCTGAATTTGAAATAAGTTATGAACCGGATTTCAGACAAGCTATCGCAGATTCATGGCCACAAAATATCGATGACAACAATGCTCGTGAAGACTGGGGTTGGAAACACAAATTTTCACTCGAACAGTTAACAGAGATCATGCTGGAAAATTTAAAAGGGAAATATTAATCTTTTAAAAGTAGGATTTCTTCACCACATTTATGAATTTAATGAGGTTCCTGCAAAGAGTAGTTTCAATTTTATTGTTGCGGAAATAGAAATCGTTTAACTGCTGCCGTCATAGTAACAATAGGTCATTAAGGTCTCTTTAATGACTTATTTCATTTATCTGGATATCATGTAATTATCTTATAAAGTTCTCTCTTATACGCACTCAAAAACCCGTTTTAACATTCTTTAATTTAATATTTCTTTAACGTAAAGTTTAGGTGAGGTTTCTTCGGGAAAGGTAATCATTATAGGGCTTACCCATAAAATTCATGATAATCAATTATTTTAAAGCTGCAACCGAAAAAAGCCTACGGTATTAACATAAATATTCCATAACTTTGTTCTCATAAGTCTTTGGTATAGTTTGTACGAATTAGCCTCGTCCCTTACCTTGGGCTTCTTTGGTTGTATATTAACTAACATTTATTAATAATCAAATATTGCTTATGAAAAAATACTATTATGCGTGGTTGCTTTGTATGTTCTTCATTACGGCCACATCATTCGCACAAGAAAAGACAATCTCCGGATCGGTGACAGATAATACAGGTCTACCTTTACCCGGTGTTAACATTATTGTAAAGGGTACCAATAGTGGTACACAATCAGATTTTGACGGTAACTATAGCATTCAGACCAGTGTCGGTCAGGTCCTTGTATTCAGTTATGTGGGCTTTGCTACAGTTGAAAGTACTGTTACCGCTGCATCTAATACAATAAACATCCAATTGCAGGAAGATGCTGCCGTACTTAACGAAGTAGTTGTAACTGCACAGGGGATTAAGAGAGAGAAAAGAGCCTTAGGATTTGGGCAAACAACTGTAACCTCAGATGCACTGGAGTCCAGGCCTTCACCGGATGTTGCAAAAGTACTACAAGGTAAAGTAGCCGGTGTTACAATTTCTCAAACAGGTGTTACCGGAGGTGGAACAGGAATTAAGATCCGTGGTAATTCATTGATCAATGCTAACAATCAAGCACTTGTAGTTGTAGATGGAGTCCCAATTACTACTGGAACCAATAATAGTGATGGTTTTACAGGCGCAGGTAATGTAGCCTCAAACAGGCTTGCGGATATAGACCCAAATAATATTGCCGATGTTAGTGTGCTTAAAGGTTTAGCTGCAACTGCTCTTTATGGTGCGCAAGGGTCTAATGGTGTGATCATTATAACAACTAAGACCGGTAGTGGTAATTTTAATCAAGACAAAAAGATGGAAATGACCGTTACTTCTAACACCTATTTTACTGAAGTTTCAAATTTACCGAAGTTTCAAAATGAACATGGAAGTGGATTCTACTTAGGCAATTTAAGTACTGCCAATAATAGTTTTGGTCCATTCTATGATGGAGAGATCATTCCTCATATCCTTTCAAACAATTCTGCATTACAAACTGATTTCCCAGAGTTATTTGATGACCCGTCCACTCCAGATGTTATTGAAGGAGGAATTCCTTATGTAGGTACACCAAATAATGTAAAAGACTTTTTCAGAACCGGAATAGGCAGAACTATTGGGTTAAGTATTTCAAAGTCATTTGAAAATGGAGCCATAAGTGGAAGTTATTCAAATACTGACGATGAAGGGTTCATACCTAAAAATAATTTAAGAAGAGACAATTTCAGTATTGGTGGTTCGGCAAAATTGTCAAATAAGTTTAATTTTAACGGAGGGTTAAATTTTATAAGAAACAAAATTACAGCTCCGCCTATTACAGCTGCAAATGGTGTAAGCTCTTTCAGTATATTTAATAGACTTCTGGGTATTGCGAGAAATTTCGATCTTACAAATTATCCATATCAAAACCCAAGAGATGGTTCTAATGTTTTTTACCTTCCGGGAGTTGATAATCCAAGATGGATCTTAAATAACTCATTATCTACTCAAAAAGTAAACCGAACGTTCAGTAATTATTCACTTAATTATGAGCTCAATGACAATATTACATTGACATACAGACTTGGTGTTGACTTTATAAACGAAAACCAGGAGTTCTATATTAATAAAGGTAGTAGTTCCGGGGATGCAATCTTTGCAAATGGGTATTTAAGAATACAAGAAACCGAACAACAACAATGGGATCACTCATTTCTTGTAAATTTGAATTACGACATTACAGAATCTTTAGGCCTTGTAGGAACCGTGGGTGCTAACAGTAATAGCCAGACACAATTTACCAGAGGAACGGCTTATCAGGATCAGGTGATATTTAACTTTATACAGCCTTCAAACTTTGAAACCGCATCAAATAGCGATCCTTTTAATCTTGATGCCGGTGGCCAGCCTACTCCAATAAATTTTGAGTCCAGACGAAATATAACAGGGCTTTATGCACAGGCTGAATTTGATTATAAGCGTTCTTTATATTTAACACTTGCTGCCAGAAATGATTGGGGTTCTACTGCCGAATCCGGTAACAATTCTGTTTTTTATCCAAGTGCTTCAGTTTCGGTTATTCCTACTTCAGCATTTGACGGCCTAAAAGGAGATGTATTGAATTATCTTAAAATTAGAGGTAATGTTTCACCCGGGGCTAATTTCCCTAGTGTTTACCTCACAAGACCTGTGTTGATCTCTAATAGTAATGCATTTACAGGTATTATAACACAAAGTAACCCAACTACAATTCCAAACCCGGACTTACTGGGTGCAACATTGACAGATTATGAAATTGGTATGGAAGCTAAGTTTTTTAACAATAGAGTGTCTCTGGAAGCTAGTGCATTTAGAAGAGTTGCAAGTGACCAGATCTTTAGACAAAGTGTTGCAGAATCTACCGGTGGACAATTTAGATTTATCAATGTAGGGGAAGTTCAAAATGATGGTGTAGAAATAGATCTGGGAATAACACCAGTAAAGACAGAAGACTTCGAATGGAATATAAATGCAAACTTCTATGCGGATGAGCCTATCGTAAATGAGCTTCCCGAAGGTACTGATGAAGTTGTATTTGCAGGTTTCAGTAATTTAGGAAACTTTGCTATTGTAGGAGAGCCTTTAGGTGTAATAAAAGGGACTTTTGCTGTTAGAGATGCAGATGGTAATTTTTTAATCAATCCTGCCAACGGAGAGGTTATTCCAAATACGGATGTAGGTATTCCTAATAAGATTATTGGAGATCCCAACCCAGATTGGAACAGTACATTGATAAATACCATTCGCTATAAAGGTTTTGAATTATCCGGTCAAATGGAATATAGACATGGAGGTGATATTTATTCGCTAACCTCTCAAAATCTTTACTTTAGAGGTGTAATTGACCTCGAAGGTATCGACCGGGAAACCTATGCAGCTGCAGTTCCGGGTAATATTGCCGCTTTAGATGAAGATGGTAATATTGCTGTAACGGTAGATGAAGATGGTGTTCCTAACGGAGTAGTTTCTGCAACAGACGATAATGGAGCTACAATACCTAATAATATGTTACTACCTTATGAGGATACTATCTTCAATAATGTGGAACAAAATGATGCGGAAAATATTTATGACGGATCTACCATAAGGTTAAGAGAACTTTCTCTTACTTACAATGTAGCCCCTAAACTATTGGAAAGAACTCCTTTTGGAAGTATGAGCCTTAAAGTTTATGGGCAGAACTTATGGTATAATGCTGTTAATTTCCCGGATGCATTGAACTATGACATCGAATCTGGTAGTACAGGAGTAGGAAACGGTTCGGGGCTTGAGTTTAGAACCTCTCCTTCAGCCAAAAATTATGGATTCTCTATTAAAGCTACTTTTTAAAAAAATATAATTATGAAAAATATATATATAAAATCAATTTTTATAGCCTTAATAAGTGTTTTGTTAATTGGCTGTGAAACATCAGAGTTAAATCTTTTAGATGACCCGAACAACATAACTCCGGAAAATGGAGATGCCAGGTATTTGCTAAATAGTGCCCAGCTGTCATTCGAGGACTTTTTAGGAAATGAAGACAGTAATTCTTCCGAGAGTCTTACGGCACTTACTTTGGATTATACCAGAATGACACAATTATTCGGCCCTTATCAATTTGAGCCTGCCCGAATTGATAATTTATGGACCCAGGCATATCCACAGACGTTTGAAAATATAAAGACTTTAATACCAATTGCAGAAGAAAACGGATTGAACACTCATGCAGGTGCTGCCAGAGTTCTACAAGCATACACTTTAGTAACTCTTGTAGATCTCTTTGGAGACATCCCTTTTTCTGAAGCTAATCAAGGGATTGAATTCCTAAATCCAAGATTAGACGCTGCTGCAGATGTTTATAATGCCGCTTTAGAAATACTGGACCTTGCCATCGCTAATTTATCTGATGATACTGCTCCGGCATTCGATACGGATTTATTCTTCCCAAGTGGTAATAATCGAGAAGCTTGGATAAAAGTTGCAAATACACTGAAATTGAAAATTTATTTGCAAAGCAGGTTGGTTAATGAGTCTGCTTCTAGACAAGGTATAAACAGCTTACTTCAAGCAGATAATTTAATTAATAATGCCTCTGAGGATTTTGCATTTAATTATTCCAGCCAATCTACCCCTAATGATGCAAGGCACCCCACATTTATAGATAACTATAATTCCGGGAGCAATGAATTTATGAGTAACTGGTATATGAAGCAATTTTTAGACAATAACGATCCGAGAATACGTTACTATTTTTACAGACAACAGATCACTGATCCTACTAATGCAGACATCCCTTGTAATGGGTTGGGCAATGTAGAGCTTTGCTATATTGGTGATGGTTACTTTGGTAGAGATCATGGAGATGACACATTTACGACTTCCGGAATGTTCCAGCGTAATACTACCTGGGGAGCTTATCCTGTTGGTGGTAAATTTGATGATGATTCCGGTGGAAGAACTTCATTTGAAGACGGAGCACAAGGTGCGGGAATACGACCTATTCTTTTATCATCCTTTACAAATTTCATGAAAGCAGAAGCTGCATTAACTCTTGGAACAACCGGAAATGCCGCAACTTTCCTAGAGAATGGAATTCGTCAGTCTATTACCAAAACTTTAAGCTTTGGTACACTGGGTAATAATTCAGATGCAGGATTCAGACCTACACAAGGAGATATTGATACTTTTGTCGATGGAATTATGAGTGCATATAATAGCGCAGATGCTTCCGGAAAATTAAACATCATTGTTAAGCAATACATGCTCGCCGCATGGGGTAATGGTATAGAGCCTTACAATGCGTATAGAAGAACCGGTTTACCATCAGATATCCAAAGTCCGGTTGCAGCATTTCCATTAGGAAATTTCCCCAGACAGTTTCAATATCCTTCAAATGCAGTAAATTTAAATAGCAATATAAATCAACAATCTGCTACTGATCAAGTATTTTGGGATACGAATCCGGTAAATTTTATTGACTAACACTTTTAAACAAATTATTATGAAAAAAATACTTTATATATCAATGCTTTTGTTAGGTGGTAGCTTATTTTTTACTTCCTGCGAAGATGAGGAAAAGATCAACCCAATGCAGACCATAGAGAATGCTGCTGTTGTTACTTTTAGAATCATGAATGACGATATAAATATAGGGCCTAATGACACCAGAGACTTTGTTGCTGATGTAGGCAGACAGGAAAGAGTTCAATCCTATAGCCTTGAAGTAACCAGAACTTCCGGTGGAACGACTTCAGACCCTGTAAGCTTTGGATCGTGGACGGGAGATGACTTCCCTTTTACACTGACTATTGATGTTGCGACGCTTGCAAGTACTTTTGGGATAAGCCAAGAGGATATCCAAGCTAATGATCGCTTCAATTTTTTAGGAACTTCTGTAGATGATAGAGGTACCGTTTATACTATTGATAACTTTAACGGCAATATCACCGGAACTCCGGAATTGCAATTTAACTCAGACGGTTATGACTTTGACATAAGAGTTGTAAACGAATAGTAAATTGTTTTAATATTAATGAATCGCCGTTCTGAAAAACAGAACGGCGATTTTTTTATAACAAGGAGATTCCCAGGCTATTTGGAATTTTAACTCCGTCTAATCTTCGAAGATCAACCTACCGGTATAAAGTTCCTCAACCTCAACAACAGATGGGCGGTTTTTAGAAATAACATTTCCGGTCCCTTTGATCTGTCCCTTGATACTATTTTGAGGGTTAACTACCATTGGAGCGGCCCCCGTGTGAGAAATGATCAAATCATCTACCAGTAATTGCCCCCCTTGAAGTTGCGGGAACTCGTCAGAAAAAATAAATCTTCCTGTTGTGGCATAACCGGAGATCAAAAAACCGCTGGATCCATTTGCATAAACCGTAAGATTTTTACAATTTACTTTTAGGTCAAAATCTCCATTCTTGTTAGCTCCGGAAAAACCGCCTGTAATACTCTGCAGGGAAAGATTGGGGTAAGGTAGTGTTCCTACACTTTTAAAAGTTGCAGAAGACCCGTGACGTATCCGGGTAATATTCTTAGAGGTAATTCTTATGAGGGTTACATTATGATCTCTAATAAGATTACATGAATTCGTGTTCTGAAGGATCAGTACTTCGTTTTCAACAAAGATATTCAGGTCCGAAACCAGGTTTTCACCTGTTTCCACTGTTACTTTTTGAGTTTCTCCAGAAGTTAGTTCAACACTAATATCATCTTCAGTTCTTATTTTACTAAACTCCGGAAGGGTTACAGTATAATTAATAATTTCTCCGTCTGTTTTAATACAATCATGAGCATTCTCTGAATCACAGCCCGATAGGAATAGCACTCCAAAAATAAATACAATACACTTTTTCATAATTTATTAAATCTAAACCCTAGTCCAAACTCTATAGCTTCTGCCTTTGCGCCATGAGCTTTTATAGCCACAGAACCAAATACCCTTTTGCTCAGATAATGCTTTACCCCTGCTCTCACATATACTCTTCCTTCAAAATCATAAGGATAATAGAAATAATATCCCGCATGAGTTATTATTATCATCTTCCCAAAATGCAATTCGTGCCCTATATAAGCTCCCACTCTTTTCCAGTCCTCGCCTCCAGATACATCATGCCCGGGAAAAGCTATGGAAACATATTCAATTTCTTCTTTGAGAAACCTCGAAAAAAAACCTTCTATCCCGGCAATTAAAGTGCTTTTTTTATTGATCCTTTTATCTGCAAAAACAGAAGCCACCGCAAAAGGAAATTGTCCCAGATTAACATAATCACTCTCATTAAGCCCCCCGGATAAAGCTATATTAAAATGTATGGGCTCTTTATAAGCTTTCGCTTCCGGTCGGAGATTATATTTGGGAATGGCCTGGTCCTGATACAGAACACCTAAACTAAAACTCATAGTATTGGTGCTTGTATTAGGAGATTTAACATTGCCATTTGAGTTATGTAAAAAGGTTAACCCTGTTTGCACAGAAAAATGTTTGGAAAGGCGTTGCCTGTATTGGATCATTAAAAATGAAGAACTCATAAGTGTAGAGCCATAAGCGTTGTTTTTGATATTAGTTTCAATATCAAAAGGGTTTGTAGCATACCCTATACCAGTACCTATACGAGTTAACAGCCTTCTGTTAAGAAAATAAAACCCATAATGACCATAGAGACTATAGACATCCCCTAAATAAGGATTTTTTAGGTCCTGATAGCTAAAACTGACCCCCCAGTCCGGAAAATTATAAAGGGCTTCCCAATCTTTAAGTCCATAGGTCTTCCTATTAAACGCCATTAGGAAACCGTTAGGATGTCCTGTTATTAAATGAGAAATATCCTTATTATGGCGAATAATCGATCCGGCAAAATAGTTTATGTCTACTTCGATTGGTTTTTCCTCTGGCTGTTGAGCAAAAACAAAAAGAGGAAAGAATAAAAGGGGCAATAATAGTCTAACCAAGCGCATTAAAAAAATCTTAAGCGAAAGTATAAAAATACGGGTTTTGATGACGTATCCTCACTGTATTTAAAGGTAATTCAATTTTTATTTCAAAAGCAACAGCATTAACACAGTCCTTATTGATATAAATATACTTATTAACCAATATTTAGCAATAAAAGCCAAACAATTGAATGTATTAATCATTATCTTTTAAGTTTAAATACTATAATTTCAAAAAAAATCGAAAAATGAAGCCCTATAATTACTTTTTATTGGTTTATGTGCTAATTGGTTTTACTTCCTTTGCCCAAAACCCCTATTTTATACCTGCAAATACGAATTTCCCCGTGGCCGCTACATCCATAAATTCTATGGACGTGGAAAGTGCCGATGTTGACAATGATGGAGACCTGGATATTGTTGTAGCTGCAGAATACAGCAGGAACTTATTATTCTTTAATGATGGAAATGGAGTCTTTATAGAAGACCCTACGCGCCTTTTCCCCGAAAAAAATACAACTGACGGGTTTAGTGGCGAAGATAGTGAGGATATTGCTTTTGCTGATTTTGATAATGATACAGACTTAGATATTATATTTGTGAGTGAGGATACAAATTTTCATGAACTACTCATCAATGACGGTACCGGCGATTTTTCATTTATCACTTACGATTTTCCCGCTTCAGCAGGGAATGCTGTGGCTGTTTTAGATTTAAACAATGATACCTATCCGGATATCATCATAGGCAACACAGGTCAGAACTCCGTATATATTAATAATCAGGATCTAACTTTTACACAGGAAAACAATCGTTGGCCCATAAATACTGAAGGAACCCAAGATTTAAAACTAGTCGACCTAGATAATGATGGTGACCTCGATATTGTTGAAGGAATTGATTTGGGGTCCAATAACATCCTTATTAATACAAATGGTTTTTTTACCGAAGAAAATAACAGGCTCCCGGATACAGGACTCACTTTAGAAACCAGAAAAATTACTTTGGGAGATGTTAATAACGATACACATCCGGATATTTTTGTCTCCACCGTTAATTTTATTGGGACAGCTAATCTTCAAAACCGGCTGTATATTAATGATGGGAACGGGTTCTTTAGCGATGCAACCGCAACCAATTTACCTGTTTACTTTCGGCATACGTTAGATGCACTATTCATAGATTATGACTACGATAATGACCTGGATCTAATTACTACCGACCTGCAAAACCCTATCACTAACTATCATTCTTTTGAGAATAATGGAGGTATTTTTACTGAAACCACCGCTGATGTCTTTCAGGCATTTAGTTATAACGACGGAATAGGACTGCACACTGCAGATTTCAATGGCGATACGTATCCGGATCTCTATTTTAGCAATTTCCAAGAACCAGATGATCTACTTCTATTTTCTGAAGCTGCTTTAAATGTTAATGAATATCTTTACAATACCAGGCCCATTATCTATCCCAATCCTGTAAAAAATGAGTTTATGATTGATGTTAAGTTCCCAATGGAGTATTCAGCATTAGCCTTAAGGATCTATGATATTCAAGGTAAAGTAATTAAAGAATTCACACAATTAAAGACAACAGGATTACATTTAAAACAGCTTGTCGATTTTTCAAAAATAGCTGCAGGAACCTATTTCTATTCTGTAAATACCAACGACAAACAACTTATTGTAGGAAAGATAATTAAAGAGTAATATAAATTACTTCAAACTAAGCTTCAATTGATCAAATTTCTGGGTATTTAGCCATTAATTTTGACTCATATCTTATTGTAAATCTTTTTTATATCCTGATTTATTAGTAATTAATCGAAAATAAATTTTGGATGTGGTACCCTACCACATTTCAATAATTATATGACGTTTATCTTCTTCATTTATGAAACCTGCCATTCTGATGAAGTATAAATTTATTCATAATCAATCTCCTGTGGTATTTTCACAGGGGAAGCCAGTTAAAATGGCATTGACTTGTTTTTTTTGCACCTTTTATATACTGTTTATTTTTAAGCCTTTTGGGATTAGTGAATTAACCCTGGGATGGAGGTTATCCATAGCACTTATATACAGCATAATTCCAACATTTCTTTACTTACTAATTTATGTGTTAATAATAAAAAACCTGTTACACAAAAGATCTATAAAATTAACCTATCTACAAGAATTTGGTATATATGTATCGGCCTTTTTTATAACTGGAATAATAGATTCTTATGTTCTTCTCTTGATAACTAGAATATTTGAAGTCACTCATTTTTTTCCGCCGAATTTTTTTTTTAAATCTATCTATTATAGTTCAATTATTGGTATTTCTATTTATTTGGTTGCAAAGTTCAATGATCTACTGGTCCATTATCGAGACTTATCGTCTAATAATAGCAAAATATTGAAAGATGACACATTCACATTCATATCTAGTTCAAAGAATAGTACAATCATAAAATTGAAGGCCGACTCAATCCTATTTTTTCAATCCAATCGCAACTACGTATCTGTTTTTTACATTGATGAAAACCTAAAAGAAAGAGAGCACAGGGTAAGAAAAACATTAAAAGAATTAAATGAGTATATCAACAAAAATGAAATATCGTTTTACAGATGCCACCGATGTTTCATAGTCAATCTCAATTATCTTGAATTTATTAATGGAAATCTAAGAAGTGGAACCTTGGTCTTAAAGAAAAAATACATAATTCCAATATCCCGAAGCAAGTTCGCAAACTTAAAAGAAATAGTTAAAAAATAAAGGACGTCCCATTCAACAAAGAAGTCTCCCTGTATTGACAAGTATTCTTACTAGATAATTTATGCCAAGGCCTGTTTTTGGCAAATTTATTGGTTGTTAATCGAAAATAAATTTTAAATGTGGTACCCTACCACATTCTGATAATTTTAGGGGGTTTATATTCATCAAACTATAAAGTTCTACAACTTAGAAACATAAGTATTGTTGGCTGTTTTAGTGAAATAAGTATTATTAATTAACAATTGCATAATGAAAAAAATAATAGCAGAATTTATCGGCACCATGTGGTTAGTTCTTGGGGGATGTGGAAGTGCCGTTTTAGCAAGTTCATTTCCAGAACTTGGGATTGGTTTTCTAGGTGTCTCACTGGCATTTGGCTTAACAGTACTTACAATGGTATATGCTATAGGGCATATCTCAGGTTGTCATCTTAACCCGGCAGTATCAATTGGTTTATGGATAGGAGGCCGGTTTGACAAGAAAGACCTTCTTCCGTATATACTTTCACAAGTACTTGGAGCCATAGCAGGTGCCGGCATTCTTTATAGTATTATTAGCGGAAAATCAGGTTTTGAAATAGGTGGTTTTGCTGCGAATGGATTTGGTGACCATTCTCCAGGCAACTATAGTATAAAGGCCGCTTTAATTACGGAAGTAGTAATGACATTTATGTTTTTGTTGATCATTCTTGGAGCTACACATTCAAAAGCACCAAAGAAATTAGCAGGTATAGCTATTGGATTGGGTTTAACTCTTATTCACTTAATCAGTATTCCGGTCACAAACACTTCTGTAAATCCGGCCCGAAGTACAAGTCAGGCTTTATTTGTTCAGGATTGGGCACTGGAACAATTATGGCTATTCTGGCTGGCTCCAATTGCAGGAGCAATCTTAGCAGGAGTTGTATATAAATACATTTCATCTGAAGATAAAGCTTTTATAAATATGGAAAACACAAAGAATGGCCGTAAAGCATACTAATTCAATATTCTAAATTTTAGAATCCAATGGCGCAATTACATATTTTGTCTAAGGGTACATCAAGAAGAATGTCTATTAAATTAAAAGAAATACCCAAAATAGAAGAATTACAAGGGAGTACTAAACACGAAATCTTTTGCTTATGGGGCCATGGGTATAATGACGTTCATTCAGATACCTGGATGTATAGATTGGAAAGAAAAGGTGGTTTTTTCAAACAAAAATATCTTTATCTCTTTTTTGAAAACAATAAGGTGAAACAATTAAAGTTGTCCCGAATAAAAAAATCTCTTTGAGCTGCATGATCTTAAGCCTTCTACATCAAAGTTTCTGTTATTAAAAAAGGCGTTGTTTTGTAACTCAATTTTTTATCACTTTTCTAAATAAAAGTTG
>JANQOS010000077.1 GCA_028285705.1 Altibacter sp. | reverse complement strand
GGCCTCCCTTAAGTAAGTGTTGTCGCCTAACCAAAGCATGAAATCAGGTGATTTCTGATGAATAGATCCAAATATTTCAAATTCACTTCCGTAGGGTTTACCTGGTCGGTCAAAACGTTCTTCGTTTACGAAATTGCAGCTTCCTAGGGCAAAACTTACCTCGGGAGGATCCGTTCTCCATTGCCAAAGCATTTGAGACTGGAATTCCATGGGATAATCCCTGGAGACTTTTGCTCCATTTACGAACACTTCATAGGTGTATGTTTTACCAGGTAAAATTTGATCTGCTAAGAGTCTTGCAACAAAACCGTCCTTGGCTTCGGTAGTGATTTTTACTGTTCTATAGCGCTGTTCCGGATTTTCTTTATCAAAATATTCGAAATGCACTTCAGCGGTTTCGGTTGTTTGCACCCATAATAGCGCTTCCCGCATTGTCGAGTACCCTAACATTGGCCCCGATTGCAATAAGTCTTGGGATATAATTACAGGAATGTGTAACAAAAGAAATGCTAGGAAGAGGAAATGCTTTTTCATGATTGGCTAAATTAAATTCTATTGAATGCTGTATTTACGGTTAATTTTCTTTATAATTTGTTTGAACTCATTCCATCTACCTTCCGAGACAAAGGGGCGGGTTTCAGGAATTAGCCTTTCCTTATACAAAGCATGCTTTGCATTTCCCTTGGATTAAAACCTGAGCGACCATGACCTCACGATCCGGTATTTTGGGAATATTCACTTCTAGGGTCAAACAATCAACCTTACCGCAATTTATGCATTGAAAATGTGGATGGGCATCTGAGTGCCCGGCAGTAGAACAATCATAACATTTGGCATACCACTTTATTCCATTTTTGTCCAGGAAAGAATGTAATATGCCGTCGTCCTCAAGATTATCAAGGACGCGATAAACAGTGGTCTTGTTTATTTTAGAATTGACGCGCTTAATTAATTCAATAACCGAAATGGCTCCAGAATCCTTCTGAAATTCATCCAGTAACATCTTCACAGATTTCGTTCTTCTAATTATACCCATAGTACAAATTTATTACAACTTGGTTGTAGTAACAAATCAAATTAATTATATTTGCAACTCAGTTGCATTAAATTATCCTCGAAGTTCACTAGACTCGAAAAGTATTGTAGTTAGATATCTTTATTAGAGCATGAATTCTTAAAATCAAATACGAATTAAATAGTTAAAAAATGATTACAAAAGAACAAGTATTAGGCGCACAAAATGAATGGGGAAGTGGCGTTGTAAAGATTGGATCCTTAAAAGACAACAGACAAGAATGCGAGACATACGCCAATGAGTTTCTTGACAAGCGTTATGCGTTTGAAGCTGGCCCTGTCTTATTTAAGCCCACCAAGTGTGCTTTACAACAATTCAGGCCGACAAAATCGAAAGCCCTGTCTTACTTCATTGCAGGCAATGACAGAGCTTGTGATGAAGACAAGGGTTTTGCTATACAGCCTTGGACTAAAGTTAGGTTTGAAAATGCGGGCTTTATTTTGGAAGAAAATCGTGCTATAGCCATGGGGAACTATTTTTTTACGGATTTGAATGGTAATGAAGCAAAAGTAGAATACACGTTCGGTTACAAATTAATGGATGGGACTTTAAAAATTGATTTGCATCACTCTTCGTTCCCGTTTCCGAATCCCGTTGACCCAGCCTAATGAGTAAGAATCTTTTCCTTTTATGCCCAACGGATTGTTTAGAAGAAACGATTGACATTGCGTTTAAACAAGAGAATTATTTTTATACTTCTCTGGGAAACTCTTTTGATTCAGATAGAGAAACCTTGAAGAGCATTAAGGAATTGATTGAAAACAAAAACATCGGTAAAATTTATTTTGTCCTTTCTAATGATAATCAGATCATTTCGGATGCATTGAAAGGACAATTTTTTTCCAGAGTTAGAGGATTGAAAAAATTCTATGATGAAATCATGAAATGGAAAGAACAGTCAGGCCTGTCTTGGCAAACCAGTGATCGTAAATTCGCGATTCTTTCGTATTATTTGAATGAAAAAATAAAGGAACTACGGCACAACTTTTATTTCGGAATCAATAATAACATCGAAATGAAAGGACAGATATATGATAGAACTAAGCAAACTTTTAAAGATATTTATCCTAAATTTATTTGTGTAGAAAAACATCTTCTGAATTAAAAGAATATGGAGTATAATCGTAGAGACTTTCTTTCCTTTCTGGATAAGGCCAGCTTAGGCGCAATGGTTATATCGCCTTTTTTAGTTGGATGTGGAAACACATCTACACACATAGCTATTGAAATACACCCGAGGAGATTCTTAAGAGGCTGGATGAACAAACTGAACCGAAATGAAGCCATGCCATAATGCTGTTCGCGCGACCTGCCATATTGATTTTAACAATATACATAGTTCGATAAAATAAATTAATAACCCTAAAATTTTATATAAATGAAGCCACGAACATTTAGTCTGTATGTCACAATGATTGCTGTGTTAGCTATGGCTATTGCATGTAAGCAAACCAAGGAAGACACAAAGGGTCAGGAAACAGAGATAGAAATTGATCCTTCGGAAACTGTCCGGGAGAAGATTACTCTTGAAAAGTTACAATATTCACCAGTTTATGCCGATGCTGCTTTGGTTTTGGAAAATCCTTCGGGAGATGAAATCGCGAGCACCGGAGAGACTGATTTTAACTTTAATGTAGAGAACTACGAGCTAGGGGCTCAGACAGATGGCCCGAATGCTGAGTTGCTGGCTAACTCGGGTCAAGGGCAACACATTCATTTTATTCTGAATAATGAGCCGTATTCCGCTCATTATGAATCGACTTTCAGTAAAGAAATTCCCAGTGGAGTACATCACTTGGTGGCTTTTCTAAGTCGTTCATATCATGAATCTGTCAAAAATGAGAACTCGGTGGTAGTACGAAAATTAAAAGTAGGAGAGAATGTAACCGATACCAGAGGATTAGATATGGATGCTCCTACACTAATTTACAGTCGTCCTAAAGGAGAATATTCGGGCAAGGATACCGAGAATTTACTTTTAGACTTTTTTGTAATCAATACTACCCTTTCAGAAGATGGACACAAAGTTAGAGTGACAGTGAATGATGACCAATTTATGATTACCGAATGGGCTCCTCATATTCTTAAAGGATTGCCTATGGGCGAGGTAACCATCCAATTGGAATTATTGGATGCCGGAGGTAATCCGGTTCCCGGACCTTTTAACAATGTCACCCGGGTAGTTAATCTGAAAGAATAGTTCGATCCAACTCAGGGATTTTAAAATTAAGCAATGATTGTATGATCAATAGCCATTGATATGCTTCAAATTTAGAATTTCAATGATGCTCTTGATTCCGAATCGAGACTATAAATTGACTTGCTAGGTAATAAATTTGAATGGTAGCTTCGAGCCCTAGTGGGCAAACTTAAAAACCCTTAGAGTTTACAAGTCCTGAGGGTTTTTCTTTTTAAAAATACTGTCCTATCCCAAAAACAAATCCGTTGGTAGCGTCTTGTGTAATACCATAACCGTAATCGATCCTGAATACAGTGTTGAATATGCGTTTGTGTATAAAACGTACTCCAATCCCAGGGTAGACCCTTAGGTTTTGCATATCACCAAAATCCCCAAAATCACCTCCGGGATTACGCCAGCTTCCGGCATCTACAAATACATTTCCTTGCATGACAAACCAATTTTTTTCAAATAGAGAGTATCTGTATTCAGTATTGAGAACTATAGCTGCCGTGCCTCTGTCAATGGTATTCCCTACTCCTCGAATATTTAGGTTATTATCTACAGCAAACGGAGCAAACGGAGAATCATTATTAGTGGCAATTCCAAGACGAAGCCTATTGGCCCAGTTCCCTTTCTTTCCAACTCTTTTATAATAGATGAAGTCATTAAAACCTATTAAAAATTCCTGTAAAATATCATCTGTACTGGTTACGTATTGAAAGTTGAAACTACTTTTAAAACCATCTAGGTATTGATAATAGTTATCTACCTTATTATATTCATAGAAAAGCTTGTAGAGTATTTTATTAACTTCCAGTTGTTGGGGGACATCTGGGTCTGTAGCGCCACTTTTGTATTCATAATTTTCTACAAAATAATTGACCCCTAATTCTATCCGGTGATTAAAATTGAATTCGTATAGCCCTAAAACCTCAAACGATGTATTGTTGTATTTATAGTCAGCTGTAGTGTCATTAAAAAAAACCGGCTCCAGCGTAGTTAGATTACTATGGTTAAGGGCAATTCCTATTTTATTACTGAATAGATAAGGAGCTCTAAAATTAATCCCGTAGGAATTATAGACGTCTCGTTGAAAAACACCCCCAAATACAATTCCTTGCCCCAGGCCATTGAATTCATAGAGTCCCAACCTATACGCAAATTCGTCATCATTGGTGGTAAATACATTAGCAGAAGGAATAATGGTAAAATTCTCTTCTACTCCATACACTATCTTGTAATTGCCATTCTCATTTGGAAGCACCTGATAATATGCATGGGCAATACCCGGAAGTCTTTTTAATCGTACTATATCTGCCTCTATTAAAGTAGAATCCAGTACAGATCCTGTCCTTAATTTTGAAAGCTTTTTAATAAAGCGTTCCTTGGTTTTTTTGTTTCCCTGGATCACTATCTCATCAACCGTCTGGGCCAACCCCGACCAGCAAAAAAACAAAATAATAATGTAGATAAACCTATTCAACCTTACTCAATATATGAATTTTAAAGGTCTTATTCTAGAAAACCGCACGCAAACCTATATTAAATGTTTCTCCTAATCCTGTATTATTTCCTCTTACAAAATTGGTGTAAAGGGCTTCCAAATTAAGAGTGTCTGTCAGTTGATATTTCGCACCTCCGCCCACAGCCGTAAAATCTTGCTCAAAATCATTGCCCAAATCGATCCTCTGCGAATGTTGCGTAAGCGCCAATATTGTAAATTTTGAAGACGGGAAATAACTTAAGAATATTCCGGGAGTTAAATTAAGACTATTGTTAGCGAAGCTTTTTTCTTTATCTCCTAAATTCAACTCAGAATTTAATTCGGCAAATATTTGCCAATCACCTCCGGAGAATGTGTGGTCGTAAAAGAAACGGTTTTGCCATGTAAATCCGTTTTGATCCAGAAAAACCCCATCTTCTACTTCATTATCTACCAGAGGGATAAAGAAAGAACTTTGAATAGAAAAATTACTTACCGATGCAAAAGGTACAAACTTTACCGATGGAGCTACTGAAGTAAGTCCGCTTCTGGCTGTTCCATGCTCTCCATCAAAAGAAAAAACATCCAGGGCATTTCTATCTGCAATTACGTTACTGCGAAACTCAAGGATCAATCCTAGATTTATTCTCTTATTGTCGCTTATACCGGTATATCCCTCCAAAGTAGAAGTGAAAAAAGTCTGGCGAGGTTCTGTGCCTTCGCTAAAAGTACTTTCGGTTTGAGTATATAAGTTATTGAACCACTTAATATCAAACTGCCCTTTGGCAATAAGCTTTGATGGGGTTAAAGTTTGTATAACGGAACCCTGATCCTGCTCTTCTTGTGCAATTGCTATAGAGAAAACAAAACATAATACTATTGTAAAAAATTCTTTCTTGATCATTTTTTTTGGTTTGTGCTTCCTTAGCTCAAAAACTGAAATATCAGGTTTGGGTTTAGAAGGAAGCTAGTTATTAATTCTATTGAATTTATTTAGAGTTTAAATTCCAGTCGTAGGTGTAATAGGAAATTTTGGCATTCGCCGGGATGGGGTCTTCTCGAAATTTATTGATGTATTCTATCTCATTTCCGTCATGTATAAAATCTTCTTTGTACCACTCAAAGATTTTAGACAATTGCACTTTCTTTCCCTTCACTTTTATAAAGTTCGGATCATTAAGTGCAAGTGTAGTTTGGCGTAATAACTGTTGTTCTAAGCTGGAAGGTTTATAAGCGGCATTTATAATTGGAGGACACCCAAGTCCGGCGCATACCAATACAAAATGAAAACGTGCTTCTTTAGGATATACCGCTCTCAGTAATTTATTTTCTAGGTCGTTCAACGTGGTTTGCTTGCCTCCTAAGCTATAATTTGTTTTATCGAAAAATCCTTTAATATTAAGCGGGGATTTCGTGGGATAGTTATCAATGATCCCTTTAATGACGGCAAGATTATAAGCATTGATCCAAAATGCCTGATAGTAAGCTGCATTTGAAGGTGATACATTCATGTCTTTAGCCAAAAGCAATAAATTATTTAATGCTTCGGGTTCGTCATTAATTGCTTTATAATCTACCCTTCCGTTGGAAACATAGGTTTTAAAAAATGTATCTGCTTCAGCAAAAAAAGAATCTGCAGATTGTGAAAAAGCATTCCAAAGAGGAAATGTTGTCAAAGCAAAAATTAATAGGATAGTGCGTATCATTTTCATCATTTTTAATGGAGCCTAAGTCAAAAGGTTTTGAAAAAGCTTACAAAATGAAATCATAAAGTTTTCTAAATATTACAATCCTTCATATAAATAAGTGCAGAATCAATGTGTCAATTTGAATATTGGTTTTTATTTGACAATCAATGATTTGTAAATTTTCATTATCTTTATTCCACTTCTCGATACGTTATTGTTTTATCTTAATATTATTGTTATGACACTCGAATGGTTTACTGTGTTTTTTTCGGTGCTTACAGCGGGAATTGGCTATTATGCCCGCCACATCATTGAAAAAAGAAAAGAATTGCAAAATGAAGTTAATATAGAGCGACGTAAAGTATATCAGCAATTTGTGGATATAATTGTTGACGACCTCCATTCTCAAAGCGAACCCGAAAAGCAAGATTTCAAAGCTGTGAATGATGCCATGTTTTCTTTTTATAAGAAATATATGTTGTATGCCTCTCCCGATGTAATAAACGCAATGGGGGAATACCGGCAATATAACTTCTCTCTTTTATTGGGTAAGGATACCATGAACCCACAAATACATTATGCGAAGCTATCTAAAGTACTTATGGAAATGCGGGAAGATCTGGGACTTTCGAATAAGAATCTTGGAACTCATGGAGAACGTGCATTTAAAACAATGCTAATGGATTATACGGAGTATTTTTCTTAATTATTTGTTCTCAATTGGAATACTTTCACTAAGTAAGCGCCAGGTATAACCCAGTTCACTGGTTTTATCCAGATCGAATACCGAGTAGTACCTAAACATATTGTTTGGGTTAGAAGGGTCAACTTTTATAGGTGTTAATGTGTCTGTTACGTGACTTCTGTGAATAGCAAAACCATTGGTAACAGGATGCCAGGAAGTATCTCTATAGATGTATAAATAGTATTTGTTGAAATTTGTGTCTTTGATTTTTGCAGTTATTAAAAGAAGGTCACGGTCAAACTCATCAAAGCGTAAACTCGATAAAGTAGCACCATAGCTTTCCGGGATTTTAATTTTTGGAATACTCTTATTTTCAAAACCGATTATAGTGAGTTTCTTATTGTGGTCTATTCTATCGACAACAGCATAGAAAGGAATTTCGTTTGCTATAAAGTTCGCAGATACTGCTCCTATGGGTATTGAAGGCACTTCATCTATAGGCTCATCTTTTGTCTCTTCTTCAAGTTCTTCTTTTGGAGAATCATTTATAATATCCTCTTTTGGTGTTTGTTTGGTAGAACCTCCACAGCCCATGAGAAACACCGTCATACAAATACATACAAACCGGATCATTATCTGATCTTAAAAGTAATAACCGGCATATTAGCGTGATTTACCAGGTCTTCACTAATACTTCCGTTAAAAAAATGTGATAATCCTTTACGGCCATGAGTGCTCATGCCAATAAGTTGCGCGTTGGTATCTTTCGCAAAATTGAGAATTCCTTTCTCTACGGAAGTATCGTTATAGATATTAAGGGTATAATTTTTGGCACCGGTTCCGCTTACAAAGTTTGTCATTACTTTTTTAGCTTCGGCACTTGTTTTAAAATCGTTAGGAGTATTTATAAAGAGCAGATGTAATTTAGCTCCTGTCGTTTCGGCAAATGTTTGAGCATCTTCAAAACTTCCACGGCATTCATCAGAAAAATCTGTTGCAAAGACAAAGTCATCAATTTTAAAATTGGAATGCTTATTTTTTATGACCAGGACAGGAATTTTAGAGGTGCGTACAACTTTTTCGGTATTACTTCCAATAAACATTTCTTTAAAGCCACTGGAACCATGAGACCCCATAATTATTAGATCGACATTATTCTTCTCTACAGCTTCACTGATATCTTCATAGATCTCCGCATGGCCGATCGCTTCCCTGATTTTAATTCCTTCCAGGTAAGGTTGTTTAAAAAGTTCCTCAAAATTCTTTTCGGCTAATTTTATAAAATAAAGAGATTCTGGTAAACTTCCCGAGCCGCCGGATCTGGCTAGATGTAATGGCATTTCCAGGGAATGTATTAAGTAGATCTCACTATCATGCTCCATCGCTAATTGAGCCGCAACTTTCAATGCATTTTCTGCCTGTTGAGAGAAATCTGTAGGGACTAAAATTCGTTTCATAGGGTTGTTTATTTTGCTTGATTTATTAGTATTAAAGTACAAAAATAAAACGTGAGCAGCTCGCTTTTTTAATATTAAAATTTATAGTATATTTGCAGCGAATTTGATACTTAACTAGCTGAGGGGACAAAAAGTCCCCTCTTTTTATAGCTTAAAATGATGCGGGGGAAAGTAACAAGATTTTTGGAACAGGCTTTAGAAAAAAACAAATCACTTTTTTTGATTGATTTAAGTATTTCTGAAGCAAATCAAATTAGAGTGATTCTGGATGGTGACAATGGAGTGACTGTGGAAGACTGTATCACTGTAAGTCGTGAGATTGAACACAACCTTGACAGGGAAGAACAAGATTTTTCACTGGAAGTAATGTCCGCAGGTGTATCCGAACCTTTGGAGATTCCCAGGCAATACAAGAAAAATCTGGGAAGAAAGCTAAAAGTTAAGACGAAGACAGGGGAACTTGTAGAGGGACAACTTGCCGTTGCAGATGATGAAAAAATCACTTTACAATGGAAGGCCCGGGAACCTAAACCTGTTGGGAAAGGAAAAGTAACAGTAGAAAAAGAAGCAGTACTGCCATATGCAGCTATTGCCGATGCAAAAGTGATGATAACATTTAATTAAAGCATGATATGGAAAATTTAGCGTTAATCGATTCTTTTTCAGAATTTAAAGACGATAAGCTGATAGACAGAGTAACGCTTATGGCGATACTGGAAGACGTTTTTAGAAACGCTTTAAAAAAGAAATATGGGAGTGATGACAATTTTGATATTATTATCAACCCGGATAAAGGAGACCTGGAAATTTGGAGAAACCGTATTGTTGTTGCAGATGGTGAGGTAGAAGATGAGAACGAGGAAATTTCATTATCGGAAGCCCGTAAGATTGAGCCCGATTTTGAAATTGGCGAAGATGTATCTGAAGAAGTAAAATTAATAGACCTGGGACGTCGCTCCATTTTAGCATTGCGTCAAAATTTAATTTCAAAGATACACGAACACGATAATACGAACATCTATAAGCAGTTCAAAGAATTAGAAGGTGAAATATATACTGCCGAAGTACATCACATCCGTCATCGTGCGGTTATTTTATTGGACGATGAAGGAAATGAGATCATCCTTCCAAAAGACAAACAAATTCCTTCGGATTTTTTCAGAAAAGGAGATAATGTAAGAGGAATTATTGAAAGTGTGGAATTAAAGGGTAATAAGCCCACCATATTAATGTCACGGGCGAACCCGTTGTTCCTGGAAAAACTATTTGAGCAGGAAATACCTGAAGTCTTTGACGGCTTGATAACTGTTAAGAAAGTAGTGCGTATCCCGGGTGAAAAAGCAAAAGTAGCCGTAGATTCTTATGATGATCGTATTGATCCGGTGGGTGCCTGTGTTGGAATGAAAGGATCACGTATTCATGGGATCGTTCGTGAATTGGGGAATGAAAATATAGATGTTATAAATTACACCAATAACCTTCAATTATTCATTACACGTGCTTTAAGCCCGGCGAGAGTCACGTCTATAAAGATCGATGAAGAAACTAAAAGGGCAGAAGTAATCTTAAAACCGGAAGAAGTCTCCAAGGCCATTGGGCGTGGAGGACATAATATTCGTTTAGCCGGACAATTGACAGGTTATGAGATAGATGTGCTTAGAGAAGGAGCGGAAGAAGACGTAGAGTTGAGAGAATTCTCCGATGAAATTGAAGGTTGGATTATTGATGAATTTCATAAAATAGGACTGGATACCGCTAAAAGTGTATTGGAGCATGATGTGAAAGATTTGGTAAAAAGAATCGATCTTGAAGAGGAGACAATTCAGGAAGTAATAAATATATTGAAGGAAGAATTTGAAGAGTAGTTGAAAGTTTAACTACTTTTATCATATATTATATAGAGAATAAACAGGAGAAAGCATTTTTATGGCTGAAGTAAAAACGATAAGGCTTAATAAAGTATTACGCGAATTCAATATCTCGTTGGATCGTGCCGTGGAATTTTTGAGTTCCAAAGGACACGAGGTGGAGGCTCGTCCAACAACTAAGATATCTGATGAAGAATACCAAATACTGTTTGAAGAATTTCAAACAGACAAAAGCAAAAAGGTAGCTTCAAAAGAAGTTGGTGAAGAAAAGCGTAAAGAAAAAGAAGAGCTGCGTTTGGCTCGGGAGCGTGAAATAGATGAAAAGGAAAAAAAGCAAGCTTCCAGAGTTATTAAAGCCGAAGTTAAATTAGATGGACCTAAGCAGATAGGAAAGATAGACCTTGAAGGGGATAAGCCTAAGAAAGAAGCGAAAACCGAAAAAGAAGATGACAAACCTGTAGAAAAAGAAACGGTAGAAAAACCTAAAAAGGCTGCTGTAAAAGATGACAAGCCCGTAGCCAAAACAAAAAAGGAAACGGCTGCGCCAAAAGAAGAGCCTAAAAAAGAAGAAGTTAAAGAAGAAACTCCAATAGCTGAAGAGGAAGCTCCAAAAGAATCTAAAATAGTTGAGACCAATTATAAGAAACTAGACGGGCCAAATTTTACAGGTAAAAAAATTGACCTTACCCAATTTAAAAAACCGGAGAAGAAAAAAGTTGAAAAGAAGGAAGAAAAATCCACTTCCGAAAAGAAAAGCCGAAGACGTCGTATAAGTAAGGAAGCTCCAAAAAATGGAAACTTTAGAGACAACCGGGGAGGCCGCAAGGGACGCTCAAATATACCAAAAGAAGAGCCAAGCGAAGAAGAAGTACAAAAACAAGTACGGGAAACCCTAGAAAAATTACAAGGAAAATCATCCAAAGGTAAAGGAGCAAAATACCGTAGGGAAAAGAGAGATATTCACCGCCAAAAAACAGAAGACGAACTGGCACAACAGGAAGCGGACAGCAAACTGTTGAAAGTAACAGAATTTGTTACCGTAAGTGAAGTCGCTACCATGATGAGTGTTCCCGTTACCGAGGTGATCTCTGCTTGTATGTCTTTGGGAATGATGGTGACCATGAATCAGCGTTTGGATGCAGAGACACTTTCTATTGTTGCAGACGAATTTGGATACGAAGTAGAGTTTGTAACCGCAGATATAGAAGAAGCAGTACAGGAAGAAGAAGATGCACCGGAAGATCTGTCACCAAGAGCACCAATTGTAACTGTGATGGGGCATGTGGATCACGGTAAAACATCTTTGCTGGATTATATAAGAGAAGAAAATGTAATTGCCGGAGAATCCGGAGGAATTACACAACATATAGGAGCCTATGGTGTTCAATTGGAGAATGGCCAGAAGATAGCCTTCCTGGATACACCGGGTCACGAAGCGTTTACGGCAATGCGTGCAAGAGGAGCCCAGGTAACAGACCTGGCTATTATTGTAGTGGCGGCAGATGACGATATTATGCCGCAAACCAAAGAAGCCATAAGTCATGCTCAGGCGGCAGGTGTTCCTATTGTGTTTGCAATTAATAAAATTGACAAGCCCACAGCAAATCCCGATAAGATCAAAGAAGGCCTTGCCGGAATGAATCTATTGGTAGAAGATTGGGGAGGTAAAATACAATCACACGATATATCGGCCAAGACAGGAGAAGGAGTAACGGAGCTATTGGAAAAAGTATTGCTGGAAGCCGAATTGTTAGAACTGAAAGCTAACCCAAACAGGCAGGCATACGGTACAGTGGTAGAAGCATTTCTTGACAAGGGAAGAGGGTACGTATCTACCATTCTGGTACAGGGAGGAACATTGAGAATAGGAGATTATGTATTGGCAGGCCAGAATAGTGGTAAGGTAAAGGCAATGCATGACGAACGAGGAAAGAATATCAAAGAAGCTGGTCCGTCGACACCGGTATCTATCTTGGGATTGGATGGAGCACCACAGGCCGGGGATAAATTCAATGTATTTGAAGATGAACGTGAAGCAAAAGCTATTGCTACCAAACGTACACAGTTACAACGTGAGCAATCCGTACGTACACAGCGCCATATCACTCTGGATGAAATTGGAAGGCGTATAGCTTTAGGTGATTTCAAAGAACTGAATATTATCCTGAAAGGTGATGTGGACGGTTCGGTAGAAGCATTGACAGATTCATTCCAGAAATTGTCTACCGAAGAAATCCAGGTAAATATTATTCATAAGGCAGTTGGTCCCGTTACCGAAAGTGACGTATTGTTAGCCTCTGCTTCCGATGCTATTATTATAGGATTTAACGTACGTCCAATGGGGAATGCACGCCAGATCGCAGATAAAGAAGAGATTGATATCCGTACCTATTCCATTATATATGATGCCATCAACGACTTGAAAGATGCAATGGAAGGAATGTTGTCACCGGAAATGAAAGAAGAAATTACCGGAACTGCAGAAATTCGTGAAACCTTTAAGATTTCAAAGATCGGAACCATTGCAGGTTGTATGGTAATGAGCGGAAAGATCTTCAGAAATTCAGGTATTCGATTGATACGTGAAGGAGTAGTTGTATTTACAGGTGAGCTGGAATCCTTAAAACGATTTAAGGACGATGTAAAAGAGGTGGCAAAAGGATACGATTGCGGTATCCAGGTGAAGAACTACAACGACATCAAAGAAGGTGATATTATCGAAGCCTTCCAGGAAGTAGCCGTCAAGAAAAAATTAAAATAATAAATACTTAAAGATAACAAAGGCGACTCATTCGAGTCGCCTTTGTTGTATATAATATGTTTTTTGAAGCTACTTTCTTCGTTCAGGTTTTAAGATAAAAGCAGAAGGAAAATTACGTTGTATTTCAATCAAGGCGCGATCGGCTTCAATGCGTGATACAAAGTTCCCGGCCCATACCTTATAATTTGGTGTTTCATATTCAATAGATGCAGCCCAGGCTCCGTAAGAATTCCGGTATTTTCTTATAATAGAATTAGCCCGACTCAATTCTCCGTAATACAGCTGTATCGTATATCCATCAGACAGTTTATTATCCTTTTCAAGTGACTTCTTTAGCTCCAATAACTGTGGGATTTTTGCATCTTGCTGCACAGTAACTGTTGCCTGTTGTGCAAAGACGCAACCGGTAGAAACTGTAATTAAAATACTGAAAATTAATAGTTTAAATGTATATTGTAGCTTCATGTTTTGTCTTCTTTTGTGCAAATGTAAACTATAATAACTTTTGGAACTGCAAAAATATTATTTAGAATAAATATAAATTAACCTTAACACTTTATTTGCATTTCGAAAATCGACTTTAAACCGTACTTTTGTGCCGTTATTTATGGTACATTTTTTACACAAGTAACCAACAAAATGGTAACCAAATATGTGCCAAACTATTGACAATAATTTAACCATTAGTATGAAAAAGGTGAATTACCGAAATCTACCCTCTCAATTGTCACTTCTTTTGTTAGCTT
>JANQOS010000070.1 GCA_028285705.1 Altibacter sp. | reverse complement strand
GGCCTCCGCTTATCACTTCAACAATATTGATATAATCATTTCTCTTTTGAAGCCGGGCGCCAATACCTTCTAATTTTCCAGACATACGTAAATCGAAACGGTCTCTGTCCGGTGGAGCAAAATAGTTGGTATGTGGATCAAATTCTTCAACAACGGTAGTGAGAAAAACAGCAAAATAATCTTTGCGTTCCAGGTCATCTGTGAAATCGAAGTATTCCTTTAAAGAGGTTTCTGTTGTACCTCTGGCCTTTTTTTCTATTTCGGTCAATGATTTTCGGGTATATCCTTCTTCTGTCTCAAGTTTTGTTTTTTCTTCTTCCACTAAATCGTAATAAGAGGATATAGTAGAGAATTTTAATTGCCACCTCCAGCGTTCTTTCAATTCTCTCTTAGAACTGGCGTAGTCAAGCTCATCATAATCTACATTAATAATTTCATCTTTAGAATAATCAAAAGGTGCTTCCAGGACTTCTACATATATATCTTTTGCCTCTTCCATTCGTTGTTTAAAACGATCATGGACCAAATTGAAAAAAGTTAGCTCCTTATTTTTAATTTGGTCGTCAATTTCATGCTTATATGCACTAAACTCTACTATATCTGAAGCTAAAAAATATCTTTTGATGGGGTCTAATCCTTCTATAAAATCTTCGAAAACGCCTTCAGAAAAAGTATCATCTATATCTGCCGGGTCATAATGCCCTTTTTGTAAAACATAGGTTATTAAATCTATAAGAAGTTTATCTTTATCCGGGTCATCAAACTTCTTTGTCGTAAAGCTGCAAGAAGCAGCAGCTACAAATACAGCAAGGAATAATACCTTAAAGTTCTTTTTCATAATACGCATATCTATCATCTTAAATTAGAGTCTTCTAAATTATATAAAAAACCGTGCCAATAACTCGTAATGATACTAATTTTTTGTTAAACAAACTAATTATAACAACGGCTATAAAATGTGTATTTTAGCTTTTTGAAAAACAATAGGCATGCCTGAAAAAAAACCTCTCATATTAGTTACCAACGACGATGGTATCACTGCTCCGGGTATTCGTGCCCTTATTGAAGTCATGAATACACTTGGAGATGTATATGTAGTTGCACCGGATTCTCCTCAAAGTGGCACGGGGCATGCTATTACTATTAACGATACTTTGTACTGTGATAGTATTAAAATTGATAAGGAACAACCTCAAAAAGAATTTAGTTGTAGTGGAACACCTGTGGACTGTGTGAAATTAGCGGTAAATGAAATTTTAAGGCGTAAGCCCGATCTATGTGTAAGCGGTGTAAATCATGGTAGCAATTCGTCCATCAATGTAATTTATAGTGGCACCATGAGTGCTGCCGTAGAAGCCGGAACCTTAGGCATTCCTTCCATTGGATTTTCATTACTGGATTACTCTATGGATGCCAATTTTGAACCTGTAAAAGAATATATAAAAGCCATAGCCATACAATGTTTAAACAATGGATTGCCGAAAGGGGTTGTATTAAACGTTAATTTTCCAAAGGTAAACGAAGGCGAGATCAAAGGAATGAAAGTATGCCGTCAGGCAAATGCACATTGGATCGAAAATTTTGACAAACGTGTAAATCCATTAGGCCGTGAGTATTATTGGCTTACGGGGGAATTTGTTAACGAAGATAAGGGGGAAGATACAGATGAATGGGCATTGCATCATGGATATGTTTCTATAGTCCCGGTACAGTTTGACCTTACGGCTCACCATGCAATTAAGGATATTAATACCTGGGATCTATAATGAAACAAAATATAGCAAAAGAAATAGGTATTGGATTACTAATAGGACTACTGTCAAATTTGGCGGGGAGTTATCTTTATATTTTCTTTTTATCGAAAATTAAAAAATTAAGTGTGGAAAGCACCTTAGAAGTTGCTTTAGAACAAGGATTAACAGGAAACATTATTGCGCTTGGAGCATTATTGAACCTGGTCGTTTTTTTTGTCATTTTGAAAAAAAAACAATATTATCGAGCTCGTGGCGTGGTTTTGGCAACCTTAATTGCAGCGATCATAATTTTGATTTCAAAGTTTTACTAAATGAAATATTACCTCATAGCGGGAGAGGCATCCGGTGACCTACACGGAGCCAACTTAATGAAGGCACTTAAGATGCAAGATACCGAAGCATCTTTTAAGTACTGGGGAGGTGACCTAATGCAGCAAACCGAAGGGGAATTGGTAAAACATTACCGAGACTTAGCCTTTATGGGATTTATAGAAGTCCTTTTTAACTTAAGAACGATCCTTAAGAACATTAAACTTTGTAAAAAAGATATTGAAGACTTCAATCCCGATGTAATCATATTTATCGACTATCCAGGTTTCAATCTACGTATTGCCAAATGGGCAAAGCAAAAAGGTTATAAGACACACTACTATATTTCTCCACAAATTTGGGCATGGAAGGAAGGCAGGATCAAAAGCATAAAACGCGATGTAGACGCAATGTACGTAATTCTCCCATTTGAGAAAGATTTCTACGAAAAAAAGCATCGTTTTCCGGTGCATTTTGTTGGGCATCCTTTAATTGATGCTATTACCGATAGGGAGCAGGCAGACCCCATTACCTTCAAAAAAGAACATGGTTGGGATGACCGCCCAGTTATCGCTTTGCTACCCGGAAGCAGGAAGCAGGAAATCTCCAAAATGCTAAAGGTCATGTTGTCTGTCGTTGAAGATTTTAAAGACTACCAGTTTGTAATTGCAGGAGCTCCCAGCCAGGAAGAAGTATTTTACGCTCCTTTCATCAAAAAACAAAATGTGCATTTGCTGCTAAATAAAACTTACGACCTATTGAGTATTTCTGATGCTGCATTGGTCACTTCAGGAACTGCTACGCTGGAAACTGCGCTATTTAAGGTTCCACAAGTGGTTTGTTATAAAGGAAACCGTATTTCTTATGAAATAGCCAAAAGAGTAATTAAGCTTAAATATATCTCATTGGTAAATTTAATTCTTGATAAAGAAGTGGTTACCGAATTGATTCAAACTGATCTCAATACCAAAAACCTGAAAAAAGAATTATCAAATATCCTTGATCCTTATAAGCGAGCTACCCTATTTTTAGATTATTACGATCTGGAAAAGAAGCTGGGAGGAAAAGGCGCCAGTGAAAAAACTGCCATGTTAATTTTTAAAGCAGTTTCCAATACTTAAAAAAAATTCATAGTTTTATAGTTCAAGAATTGGAATTTGCCCTACATGAAAAAACTATTCCTACTTGCCCTGTTACCTCTCTTTATAGCCTCTTGCGGTACCTCTAAAACGACCTCCAAAACCAAAGTTTACAAAGCTGAAAAGATCTCTAAGAATTCCAATAAAAGGAAACTGGAAAATATTGTGGATTATGCAAAATCCTTCAAAGGTACTCGCTATAAGTTTGGAGGTACAACAAAATCCGGAATGGATTGTTCCGGGTTGGTCTATACCGCCTTTAAAAAAGAGAGCGTCCTATTACCCCGTGTCTCACGTGATATGGCAACCAAGGGCAAACGCATTAAATTATCGCAAACTACCGTAGGTGATCTGGTTTTCTTTCAAACCAATAAAAACAGGAGCGTCATTAATCACGTAGGGTTAGTTGTTGAAACCAAAGGCGGAAACATTAAGTTTATACACTCCACAACCTCCAGTGGAGTTATCATTTCTTCTCTTGAAGAACGTTATTGGAAGTCTGCTTTTACTGAAGTTCGCAGAGTTATTTAGAAAATACCTATCTTAGGCACACTTCCCGGTTTATTTTAAACATTGTTTTAAAATACTGGGATGAAGTTTATCAATTTTGCAATCGTAAAATTTTCTGTTTTCCTTACGTTGGGTATTCTTACAGCGTATTTTTTACAGAACAGTCCTGTTTTCTTTTTACCTGTTATTCTAGGTCTATTTGTTATTCTGTTAATTATTTGGCGGATCGGATTAAAGCAATTATTCCCTTACGCTTCCTTCGGAATCATAAGCTATTTATGCTTTTTCAGCATTGGGTACTTCAATTACCAGCTACGTCTTCCTCGTTTTTTGCCAGATTACTATTCACATCATGCAGAAGCAAACACTCCGGCATTACTTCAGCTTAAAATAAAAGAAACTTTAAAGCCGGATAATTACAATGTAAAATATATAGTTGAAGCTGAAGCAATACAGGGAATTAGTACTTCCGGAAAATTACTTCTCAATATTCAAAAAGAAGTTGGCCTCAAAGAATATGTAACTGATGATGTCCTTTTGGTCTATACTTCGTACATGAAAATTCCAAAGCCTTTAAATCCTTATCAATTTAAATATGCCAGATATATGGAAACACTTGAGGTCTATCATCAACTACAAATTTCAAAGAGGCATATTTTACAAGAATCTAAAGGAACCATAACTCTTAGAGGTGCTGCAGAAAAGTATCGGGCCTACAGTATCAAGAAATTACAAAATTCACCCATTGAAACAGAGGAACGCTCTATTATTCAGGCATTGGTATTAGGACAGCGAAAAGACATTGACACCAAAACTTATAGTGATTATGCAGCTGCGGGAGCAATACATATTTTGGCTGTTTCGGGACTGCATGTGGGAATTCTGTTTTTACTTTTGTCCGGATTATTGAAACCTTTGGAATATCTCCCTAAGGGATTGATCATTAAATCCCTATTGATCATTTTGTTTCTTTGGTGCTTTGCATTGATTGCCGGATTAACGCCTTCAGTAGTACGAGCTGTTACTATGTTCTCATTCTTCTCTTTTGCAAAATACAACAACCGCCCTACCAATTCTATTAATACACTGTTCCTTTCATACTTTGTCTTATTGCTTTTTAATCCACAATGGTTGTTTCATATTGGATTTCAATTAAGTTACCTGGCTGTATTATTTATACTTTGGGTTCAGCCGGGATTGTTCCAACTCTGTATCCCAAAAAACTTTATCCTTAAAAAGATCTGGGCGATCTTTACTGTCACCATTGCAGCACAATTAGGTATCATGCCCTTGAGCCTGTATTATTTTCATCAATTTCCGGGCTTATTCATGCTTACTAATATTGTGGTTCTTCCCTTTTTGGGAATTCTTTTGGCGGGAGGAATCCTGACCATAATCTTAGCTATTCTAGATATGCTTCCCAATACTTTAGCATTAGCTTACAATTATCTTATTGAACTACTCAATAATTTTATAAACTGGGTTGCAAGACAAGATGATCTCTTATTTCAGGATATATCATTTTCCAGGGTAAAAGTAATAACCGGCTATTTGGTAATAATATCTCTTGTATTTCTTTGGAAAAAAATAAATTATAAAAGAATTGCACTAAGTCTTATAAGTTTAAACTTATTCATCGGGGTTCTAATATGGAATTCTTATAGGCTTTCAGGGCATCAATTGATCATTTTCAACAAAAGCAGGCACACACTTATAGGGTACAAAAATGCTACAGATCTATTGCTATTTCGGAGTGATTCTACCCAAAGCTATAGAAACAAATTTCCCATTAAAGAATATTGTATTGCTCAAAATATCTCAACATATTCCGAAGAAAAAACACTTCCTGTCTTTTTATATGGGAACAAACAAGTTCTGGTTCTGGACAGTCTTGGGGCGTATCCTAAAATTTCAAAGACAGATGTCCTGGTTCTTACACATAACCCAAAAATACATCTGGAAAGGCTCATTGATAGTCTTCAACCCAAATACATTATAGCAGATGGGAGCAATTATATTTCTTATGTTAATCGTTGGCGCATTACATGCAAAATAAGGAAGCTCCCTTTCCACCATACAGGCACAAAGGGAGCTTTCATTATAGAGTAGTGAAATACTTAACTTAAAAGCTACTCTTAAAAAGTTCCTTTAAAATTTTCCTGATATTCTTTCCACGCCTCAACTGTAGTTAATTTGGCATAGTCATCATTAGCGATCATTTTTAGATAGATCTCTAACTGCTGTGGTGTTTTATATCCCGGTACCGCCTGAATTAGATCACCGTTTTCTTTAAAAAAGACCAAACTAGGATAGCCTCTTAACTTTAATGCATCTGCAAAAAAGTGAGTTGCGTTCCTGCCTTTTCTGCCTTCCTGGTAATTTGGGTTTGTATACGTAAAATCCTGATACGTGATCTCTTCGGTACCTTCGGCATTAAATTTCACGGCATAATAATTCTCATTAATGAAGTTAATCACATTTTTATCACCAAATGTGTTTCTATCTAACAACTTACATGGCCCGCACCAAGTGGTATAAACATCCATAAAGATCTTTTTTGGTTGTTCTTTTTGAGCAGCCAATGCTTCGTTTAAAGTCATCCAATTGATCTTTTGGGCAGACATGGTGCCAACTGTAAGGAGGGCAACAAACAGTAATATCTTTTTCATCCGTAATAGTTTTAACGCCAATATAGTGCAACAAAAAACGTTCCACAAATTGGGAACGTTTTTTTATATGATCTATTGTATCTACCTAACGCCGTGCATAAGCTTTTTAAGTACTGGATTCAATAAAATTGAAAGCACTCCTACCCCTATAGGTATCAATGTAAATATTAAGAAAAATGTCCCTAATGAGTATTGTTCCGAAATTTTATCGATCATACCACCCATTGTTCCGGCAGCTTTTTGGCCTACGGCAATAGCGAGATACCAAACTCCAAACATAAAACCTATCATACGTGCAGGGACCAGTTTACTTAAATAGGATAAACCTACCGGAGATAAACACAGTTCGCCCATAGTGTGAAGTAAATAGGCCAGAATTAAAAATACCATACTTACTGAAGCTGTTTTCGCTCCTGAAGGAATATCGGATGCTCCATAGGATAATATAGCAAAGCCCAGACCCAATAAAATAAGTCCTAATCCATATTTCATCGCAGCACTTGGATTGTATTTACTTTCCCACCATTTTGAAAATAGCGGTGCCAAAGTGATGATAAAGAACGAATTCAATATTCCAAACCAGGTAGCATCTATTTGATTTCCTTCTTGAGAAAATTTATCTGCCAACCTAAAAATTACAAGAACCCAAACGCCAATAAACGCGATCGCCAGTACGACGTTTGACAATCCAATTCTGGAAAATGTCTTTTTGGATAATAGGAAAAGTACCCAGGTGATAATAATTAACGGTACGGTAGTTAGTAACGCATCAACAATTTTGAATATCATTGCCGAATTTCCTATTAGCTCCCTATTTGTATAATCTCTTGCAAATAAGGTCATGGAACCCAGGGATTGTTCAAAAAAAGCGAAAAAGAACACTGTAAACAAACCAAAAATAGATACAGCAATGATTCTGTCCCGAACTACAGGAATATATCTGGCGATTCTTGTTACCAATAAGATCAAGAACAGCACTAATGCACATAGGATTATAAAATTAGACCCGCTTAATCCTCCTACTTCAAAGGGGAGCAAATTAGTTCCTTCAATCTTTTCCAGGGGATCATTGAACAAATACAGTAATCCTCCCACAGACGCTAAGACAATTAATATCTTATCGAACATTGTGAATGGATTTAATTTCTCGTTTATTTTTGCATCTTCTTGTTCGGCAGGATTTTCTTCATTTATATTTTGGGGTAACTCCACCTCATATTTCTTAGATGGCTTGGCGCCAATACTTCCAAAGAGGTTCTTCGCCAGCCAGAATTGAAGCATTCCCAGCATCATAAAAATTCCGGCTAATCCAAAGCCCCATGACCATCCATAGTTCTCTGCCAAATAACCGCAAAGCATCATTCCGAAAAAAGCCCCTGCATTTACACCCATATAAAAAATTGTATAGGCACCATCTTTTTTGGATTCTTTGCCTTTATACATTTCAGAAATGATAGAGGTAATATTAGGCTTAAAGAACCCGGTTCCTATTACCAGTAAAGCAAGACCCAGATAGAACGACATTGTAGTCTCCAATGCCATGGAAGCATGCCCCAATGTCATAATTAAACAACCCAGGACCACCGCCATTCTATATCCGGTGATCTTATCTGCAATCCATCCACCAATAATGGGGGTTAGATATAGTAAAGACGCATAGGTCCCTATTAAAGCCAAAGCATGTTCTCTGGGCCATTCCCAACCGGGGTTATTACTTATTAGAGGAGCTGTTAAAAACAGCACCAAAAGAATACGCATTCCATAGAAGGAAAATCGTTCCCACATTTCGGTAAAAAATAATACGAAAAGTCCTGCAGGATGTCCTAATACTTTGTCTTTAAATAAATTTTCAATATCTGTGTTCATAAAAAAGAATTTAGATGGTGCATATAAAAACAACAAAGCCCATCCATTAAGAAAAGGCTTTGTTGTTATATTATTTTAATTGTCTGCTAACTCGAAGCCTTCGGCTTCTTCATTTTTCATATCTCTCTCATTATCTTCAGCTCCGTGAGTTAACGCTTCTAATTTCTTTCTAAACGCCATTACCAGAAGTCCAAAAACAACACAGAATACCGCTATACCAGTAAAGATGGTATATTCTCCAAGACTTTCGGAAGCTTCTCCTAATAATCCGGCAAGCTTATTTCCAAAACCGGTCATTGCAAAATAAACTCCCATCATTAATGAAGCATATTTTAACGGAGCTAATTTTGTAATATACGATAGTGCCACAGGTGAAATACATAACTCACCTACCGTATGGAACAAATACGCTAATACTAACCAATACATTGCAGAAGCACCATTACTTTCATACTGCCCTGCTGCTGCAGTCATAAAAAAGAATCCGGCACCCATAATAATAAGGCCGATAATCATTTTAAACAATGAAGTAGACACTTTCCCTTTTAATTTTCTTTTAGCCCAATATGCAGCAACTGTAGTTCCTAAAAATATAATGAACATTGCATTTAACGATTGAAACCATGAAGCCGGAACTTCCCATCCCATTAACATTCTGTTAGTTTTTTCCGAAGCATAAATATTCATTAATCCTCCGGCTTGCTCAAAAGCTCCCCAGAAAACTATTACTAATAAAAAGGATATAAATAGTACTATGATCCTGTCTTTTTCAATCTTGGTTAAAGGCTTTTTCATTGCCTCTTTTTCTATTTTATTTTCAGAAGTCCCTAAAAAATTCCCAACAAGCTTTAAATGCTTTTGACCAACCAGGTATTGGATAAGACCTAAAGCCATACCAATTCCTGCTAATCCAAAGCCATAATGCCATCCGTGTACCTCACCTACATAACCTACAATTAAACTGGATAAAAATGCTCCAATGTTAATTCCTATATAAAAGATAGTAAATCCTTTATCACGTCTTATATCACCTTGTTGATACAACCCTCCTACCATGGTAGAAATATTTGGTTTTAGCATTCCAACACCAGCAATGATCAATCCTAAACCTGAATAGAAGGCCCACATCTGCTCAACAGCCAATATACTATGTCCTGCCACCAATAAGATTCCTCCAAATAAAACAGATTTTTTCTGTCCTAAAAATTTATCTGCAATCCATCCACCAGGAATTGAAGCTACATATACCAGCATGGTATACCATCCGTAAAGGGCTAAAGCTTCACCGTTGGTCCAACCTAAACCAGGGTTAGCATCAGTTGTGGCACCCACTAAGTATAAAACCAAAATGGCTCTCATCCCATAGTAAGAAAAACGTTCCCACATTTCGGTAAAAAAGAGAACATATAGTCCTGCGGGATGTCCAAATAGTTGTTTTTGATTTTGGAGAGTAGTCGACATATTTTTTGAGTATTAGTTAATATTTAGTTGTTGTTAGTTCTTGATCTGTATCATTTTCTCTTTAGGTTCTCCTAAAGTATTATGAATGAACCTGGTCATTTTTTTGAATAAATGCAAACGGGTATTTCCGCCATAGATACCGTGGTTCTTATCTGGGTAGATCGCCCATTCAAAATCTTTATCAGCCTGAATTAAAGCTTCTACCAGTCTTGTAGTATTCTGCACATGGACATTATCATCTGCACTACCATGCACTAAGAGAAAGTCCCCTTCCAATTTATTTACATGAGAAATTGGAGAATTTTCATCGTATCCGGAAGCGTTTTCCTGGGGGGTCTGCATATACCTTTCGGTGTAAATAGTATCGTAGAAACGCCAGCTGGAAACCGGGGCTACTGCAATTGCCATAGAGAAGGTATCTGCCCCCTGGAAAAGACAGTTAGAAGACATAAAACCTCCATAGCTCCAACCCCAAATACCAATTCGTTCTTTGTCTATATAGGGCAAGTCTCCAAGTTTTTGCGCCGCTGCAATTTGATCTTCTACTTCATACTTGCCTAATTCTTTTTGTGTCATTTTTTTGAAATCCCGTCCTTTCAATCCGGTTCCTCTTCCGTCTACACAAACCACAATATATCCTTGTTGTGCCAACATCTGGTGCCAATAATCGTTTGATCCGTTCCATCTATTAGCTACCTGCTGTGATCCCGGTCCCGAATACTGGTACATGAACAAAGGATATTTTTTATTAGGGTCGAAATCCTTTGGTTTGATGGTATACATATTCAGTTCGTGGCCATTTATTTGAATGGTCGAAAACTCTTTTGGTGAGGTTTTATACCCTGAAACCAGACTTTTAAGCGCTTTGTTATTCTTTATTTCACGAAGTATCTTCCCTGTTTTGGCCTCATTCAATGTAAAAACATAAGGAGTTTTCGTATCTGAAAAAGTATTGATGTAATAGGTGTAATCTGCACTAAATGCAGCACTGTTAGTTCCGGTTTTATCACTTAAACGCACTTTATTCTTACCGGAACGCAGTACAGAATATACATCTCTGTTAATACTTCCATTCTCGGTACTTTGGTAATAAATACGTCCTGTATTTTGGTCGAATCCGTAGTAATTTGTGACTTCCCAGTCACCATCTGTTATCTGGTTGATTAGCTTACCTGTCTTATCATAATGATAGATATGGTTCCACCCACTTTTTTCACTCGTCCATATAAAACTATTATCATTCAAAAAGGTAAGGTCATCCGTTACATCTACATAAGCATCATCTTTTTCCTGATGTACCAACGTAGAAGTATTGTTAGCAGCATCTACAAAAACCAGGTCCAAAGTATTTTGATGCCGGTTGGTCAATTGCGTACTCAAAATATTTGGGTCATTGGTCCATTTAATTCTTGGAATATAATAGTTGTTGTATTTGGAAAGATCGATTTTCGATGTCTTTCCGGTCTTTAGATCGTACAAATGCAAAGAGACCAGTGCATTTGCCTCTCCGGCTTTTGGGTATTTAAAAACTTGTTGTGTTTGGTATAAATCTTCTCCATAAACATCCATAGAAAACTCGGGAACATTGGTTTCATCAAAACGGATAAAAGCAATTTTATCACCCGTTTTATTCCAGTCGAAAGCTCTTACAAAAGCAAATTCTTCTTCGTAGACCCAATCTGTAATACCGTTGATAATACTGTTTTTCTTTCCGTCCGTAGTAATTTGTTTGATATTTCCGGTAGAAAGGTCCTTTATGTACAAATTGTTATTGAATCCGTAGGCAATCTTACTTCCGTCATTGTTAAATGTAGGCTCCTGTATCTTGTCTTCTGAAACTAACGTCAATGATTTCGACTTCAGGTCATATACATAATAGGTTCCCAACGCCGAACGTCTATAGATCTGCTCTAGCTGAGTAGCAAGCAAAAGTTTGGACTCATCACTGCTAAATTCATACGAAATGATATATTCAATTCCGTCCAGGTCATTGGTATTCACCAAAGTCCTTACTTTTTTACCACTTTTATAGTCAAAAACATCTACGGTAGAAGCTTTCTGGTCACGGTCATAGTTTAAAACCGAATACTCCTTTCCATTCTTTAAAGAACGTAGGACATCCAGCCGTTCTGTACGGAAAACTCCTCCCCAAATATCTTCTAATGAAATCTCTTTTTGCTGTGCTATACTTGTAGAAATGACTGCTATAAATAGCAAAAGCACCTTAACTGAAAATAATCTTCTCAAACTGTTAAAATTTTGTTATGCCAAGTTTACTAAATTTTAACGAAAATATGGCAGTTTTTATGTTAAATACTGCGCATTTGTTAGTAAATACCTACTTAAAAGGTTCGGTATAAATAGTATCTTTGTGTTTTTAATTTCAGATAATATGCCAAAGCCTGTTTCAGGATTTTCAAAAAAAACGAAGGAAGAAAAAATACAGTGGTTAGCCAAAACTTATCTTGGCAATGAACCAACTGCAGTGGCTACCCTTAGAAAATACTGGAATAACGATGCTACACTTCAGAAATTACACGACGACTTTATAGAAAATACACTTACCAATTACTATTTACCATTTGGAATTGCTCCCAATTTTTTAATAAACAATTCGCTTTATGCACTTCCCATGGTGATAGAGGAAAGCTCCGTAGTAGCTGCTGCCAGTAATGCTGCTAAGTTCTGGTTAGAACGCGGAGGCTTTACGGCCGAAGTCCTTTCTACCCAAAAAAACGGGCAGATTCATATAAATTTCTTCGGAAAAAAAAGTGACCTGGAGCAGTTTTTTTCTGAAGTGAAGTCAGAACTAATTGCCAGTATTGGAGCCATTCAATCCAATATGAAAAACCGTGGAGGTGGATTGATAGACATAGAGCTTATCGACACAACCGAAACACTGGAAGGCTATTATCAACTTCATGCCACTTTTGAAACCCTGGATGCTATGGGTGCCAATTTCATTAATAGCTGCCTTGAAGAGATCGCCAATACATTCGAAGCCAAAACAAAACAATTTCCCCCCTTTTCCGAAAACAACACATATCCCGAGGTCGTTTTGAGTATTCTTTCCAACTATGTACCGGAATGCCTGGTGCGTGCTTCGGTGAGTTGTCCGGTTGAGGATCTAAATGACAAAGCCATCGACGGAAAGACATTTGCCAATAAATTTGTACGTGCTGTCGCTATAGCCAAAGCCGAAGAACGTCGTGCCGTAACACACAACAAAGGGATCATGAATGGTATTGATGCTTTGGTCCTTGCGACCGGGAATGATTTCAGGGCAATAGAAGCCGGAGCCCATGCATATGCTGCCAAAGATGGTAATTATACAAGCCTGACACATGCAAAAATAGAAAACGGTATTTTCACCTTCTGGATCGAAATTCCATTAGCATTGGGTACCGTAGGAGGATTAACATCTTTGCACCCAATGGTGAAACTGGCTTTTGATATACTTCAGAAACCGAATGCTTCCAAACTTATGGAAATTGTTGCCGTTGCCGGATTGGCTCAAAATTTTGCCGCCATTCGGTCGTTGATCACTACCGGTATACAAAAAGGGCACATGAAAATGCATTTAATGAATATTTTGAATCAATTATGTGCTTCGGAAACCGAAAAACAAAAAGCAGTTACCTATTTTAAGGAAAACACAGTTTCCCATAGTGCCGTAATAGATTTTGTTGAAACCCTACGAAACTAATTTTGAAACAGAAGTTTTACAGCAACGGTAAGTTATTACTCACAGGAGAATATTTAGTATTAGATGGTGCTACAGCACTGGCTATTCCTACTAAATATGGGCAATCTTTAGAGGTTTTCCCTTCAAAAAAAGAAGGAATTCAATGGCAGAGCCTCAATCTGGAAAACGCTGTCTGGTTTCATACTCACTTCAAAAAAGACGATACTACTATTCTTGAACCGGATAGAAATGACAAGATCACAGTAACACTTCTTAAAATTCTTAAAAAGGCCAAACAGCTTAACCCATCCTTTTTAAATGAAAGTATTGGATGGAAAGTGACTACCCGGTTAGGTTTCCCACAAAATTGGGGTTTAGGCACCTCTTCCACACTGATCAACAACATTGCCCAATGGGCAGGTGTGGATGCTTTAGCCCTCTTATGGGAGAGTTTTGGCGGTAGCGGTTATGATATTGCTGCTGCACAAAATGATGTTCCTTTTTTATATCAACTTCAAAACAGCAAAGCAGTAGTTGAACCTACCAATCTAAAGTGGGATTTCACCTCTAGCTTGTTCTTTGTACACCTAAATAAAAAGCAGGACAGTAAGGACGGAATTACACGTTATAAAGGCAGTGTGGCTAAAGATGAGCAGATCGATATGATCTCTTCCATAAGTAAGGATATACTATTATGCGGTTCTCTTTCAGTATTTGAAAAATTGCTTCAAAAACACGAAGAGGTCATTTCAGGAATTGTACAACTGCCAACCATTAAAGAACAGCTTTTTAACGATTATCCGAATACCATTAAAAGCCTGGGAGCCTGGGGTGGAGATTTTGTATTGGCAACAGGCAATGAAACAGATAAAGAATATTTCAGAAAAAAGGGATTTAACACCATTATAGGTTTTGAAGAAATGGTAAAATAAAAAGCCTTGCAATTGCAAGGCTTTTTGTATTGATATTATTTGGCGGCTAATTAATAAAAACTAGCTCTGTTGTCTTCAATTTCAGCAGCATTCTTAAGTGCATTGTACACACCTGTATTAATTCCAGGAATCACTTTTGCGTTCAATTGATTTGCAAAAGACGCATAATTATCCAGGTCCGGTGCCTTATTTACTTCCACTATACGTACTTTGAACACTCCTGTTTCGCCATCTATTAACTCAGTAACTTCTCCCGCATTTTTACCAAATGCCGCACCCACAACTTCAGGCTCTGTTCCTGCTCCGGCAATCGTTGGGTTTGCCATGGTTACTGCTGTCGCATTTTTGACCGTTACATTTTGGCTACTTGCAATCTCCTGTAAGGTAGTTCCTGTTATAGCCTCACGTATCTTTTTTGCCTTCTTCTCATTACGAAGGATAGGAGTCACTTCTGCTGAAGCTTCAGCTACGCTTAAAAGACCCTTAGGAGTTTTACGGGTAAGTTGAACGATCACATATCCTTGTGGTACATTAAATCTCTTTACATCACCAACATTCGTGTCTTCATTAAACGCCCAGGTAACAATAGAGCGATTGCTTCCCAGTCCCGGAATATTAGAATCCAGTTCCCCGATCTTATTTACCGGTTTCACAGTAGTATCTTGTTCATTGGCAATTTCGGTAAAATCACGGTCCTGAGCAGCAACTTCATAACTTGTTGCTTTAGAAAAAATATCGTTAATGGTAGTTTCTGAAGGTTCAACTTCTTTAGTAACCGTAGCTGTTTTAATTACTTTTTGAAAATTTTTCTGCTCTTCAACCTCGATAACATGGTATCCGAATTGAGTTTTTACTACTCCAATATCTCCTTTATCACTTTCGAAAGCGAAATCTCTAAACTCATCTACCATTGCATTGTATGCAAAGTTCTCGTAACGCCCTCCTTTTTCAATACTTCCTTTATCCGATGAAAAAGTAGTAACCAGATCTTCAAATTTTGAACGATCTGCCTTTACGACTCTCATAATACTATCTGCAGTTGCTTTTGCCTCCTCGTCAGTTCTTGTTTTATTATCGGTTTGGTTTAGTCCGGAAGGAATTAGAATGTGTCTTGCCGAAACGGTATCCGGTAATTGACGCATTCCAATTAGCTTTGTAAGGCTAAGTGTATTATTAATATCATATGGGCCGTAGATATCATCTATGTTCATAGCAAAGACAGTATCTCTAATAGCTTCCGGAAGTTCTCTCTTAAAATACCAGGAATCTGAAAAGGTATTGTCTGAATTTGCATTTACAAACTCTTCATAGTCATTTGTTCTTGCTAAGCCCAAGATCGTATCGTTTGCTTTTGTAACCGAATTATATTCCACTCTATCATCTAACAACAAAACTACTTCGGCTTTTGCAGCGTCAATATCTTCCTGTGAAGGCTCTTCCACATAAGAAACATATTGAATATCTACCATTGGGTCTACTTCAAAATCTTTTGGATGTGATTTGATATATGCCGCTATTTCATCATCACTTACCGGAACATCTTCATCCGGAATGTTGGTATAAGGAACTTGTACAAACTCAATATTAATTTTATCGTTTTCAAAACGGTATTCCTTTTCACCTTCGGCCAAGGTAGCGATCATACCACCTTTTACCATATTCAGGTATGTATTTTCAAGTGCCGTTACCTTAGTGTTCTTTACATATTCCAACCACTGGTCATAGGCTGGCGGGTTATTGGCTTTTACATCTGCAACATATTCCATCATTTTAGCTTCGCTGAACAAACCGGATTCATCTTGAAAAACAGGATTTGAAGCAAGGTAGGTACTAAGTGCCTTATTGGTCAGTTCTGTCTCGGCAGTGAGCCCGATCTCATCGTATTGTTCCTGCATTAAAACTCGGCGTAATTCACGTTCCCATACAATGTTCATTGCCTGGCTTGAAGCTGCATTAGGTCCTAAGCTACGTTGTGCCGTTTCTACCTGTTCCATAAATTCCTGCCTGGGAATATCCACACCATTCACGGTAGCTACCGTAGTTTGTCCTTTATCTGTAGAAAAGCCTCCATTTCTAATCACATCTGCTAGTACAAATGAGAACAATGCCATTGCTATAATAACGATAAGGAATACACCTCTTTTTCTAATACTGTTTAAAACTGCCATCTGTCAATCAAATTTATAGGGGGCGAAAATACCATTTTCCCATCATTTATAAAAGGTTCCTTTTGAAAAAAAGTGAAGAAATCCATAAAAACTAGTCTTCGGGAGTACGTTTAAGTGCAACCAACTCAATTTTGGTATTGGATACTTCCAGAATTTTGATAGTATAACCTTCTATTTCAACGGTTTCGTCTTGCTGCGGAATATCTTCCGTAAAGTTAACGATCATTCCTCCCAACGTTTCATAATTCTCGCTTTCAGGTAAATTGAGCTTATAGGTTTCGTTCAAATAATCTACTTCCAACCGAGCAGAAAATTTATAGTGATTCTCCTGCAATTTCTCTTCTGTCAATTCAACAGAATCATGTTCGTCTTCGATCTCTCCAAACAATTCTTCAATAATATCTTCTACTGTCATGATACCGGATGTACCTCCGTATTCATCTATAACCACAGCAATACTCTTATGTTTTTTACTCAATATGTTCAGGACATCTTTTGCCAACATAGTCTCCGGTACAAAAACCACCGGCATCAACACTTTTTTAAGGTTTGATGGTTTTTTGAACAATTCGAAAGAATGTACATACCCTAAGATGTCATCAATACTTTCTTTATAGATAAGGATCTTGGAAAGTCCGGTTTCGGTAAATATCCTGCTTATCTCTTTTGGAGTTGTATTAATATCAACAGCAACAACCTCTGTTCTGGGAATCATTACTTCGCGGGATTTTACTTCAGAAAAATCTAAAGCGTTCTGAAATATCTGTATTTCGGTATCAATTTCCTGGGAAGCTTCGGAAGTTTCCATTTGCTCGCTTATATAGTTCCCCAGTTCAATTTTACTAAAGCTTAACTGCACCGTATCGCCTTCAGTCTTAAAGAATACTTTGAGTACCATATCCGATATCCAAATAACAAATTCGGACACTACAGAAAACAATACATAGAATATATATGCAGGGACCGCAAATATCTTTACAAGGCTGTTGGCATAGATCTGAAAGAACACCTTAGGCAAGAATTCTGCCGTCATTAAAATGACCAGTGTTGAAATAATGGTTTGTACCAAAAGCCCCGAAAATCCTTCCAGGGGTATATACTGCATAAGCAGGTCCCCCATATAAAACCCGTAAACAACCAATGCTATGTTATTACCAACAAGCATGGTAGCTATGAATTTTGAAGGGCGTTTGGTTATTTTTTTCAGAACACCGGCCAGAAAATTGTTTTGCTTTTTTTCAATTTCTATGTGGATCTTATTGGAAGACACATAAGCAATCTCCATCCCCGAAAAAAATGCCGAGAGAACCAGCATAATAGCAATAATAAGAAAGTATTCCATTAGCGGTTTCGGTTGCGTTCTTCCATTTTCTTCCTAAACCTGCGTTTAAAGAAGAACATAAAGATAGCAACTACGATAAAGAAAATAAATAAATAGGCTCGATTTCTGTTGTCATTCCAGTTCACATAAGCTACATAAGCAGCAAAAACAGCCATTACTATATAAGCATATTCGAAAAGTCGGTAAATTTTAGTTCCCATCGGTCTTGTTTTGATCTATAATTTGAACTCCCTGGTTCTTTCTGGATAAAAAGTTAGTAAAATCTTCACTGGAATCAAACCGTGCTCCGTCATTATACGAACCATCCTTAAATTTGATCTGATACGGCTGATCCGTGAAAACCCTTTTAGCTTTCTGATCCCAATACAATTGTTCGGCCTTTAACACAAGGCTGTCACTGGTCACCAGGACCACATTATCACGCAAATCTACAATATTGGTTTGATCATACCGAATCGCATAGTCTGAAGTTACCGTACTTTTTTCATTCTTTTCATTCCAGAAAAATACTTCGATCCCTTCCGGAAACTCCTGGTATGGAAACTTAAAGTTTGAATAATCGTGTAACAGAGGCGCTATTAGATTGGTCACCACTCTTCCGGAATCTGTATATTTTAGATTGATGTTCTTCCCTTCAGCGATAGGTGCCCCATCGGTTAAATTGAGTTGTTGAATATTCCTATAATTTCCTTCACAAGCAAAAAGCGTGACGGTACATAGCAGTACTATCACGCTTTTAAACATATGTTCAGTATTGTTCATTTCATGCCGGGCTAACCCGGTATCTTATAAATTAGGCACTCTCACACTACCGCCAACCCAGCAGCTAAAGCTTACGGTCTTCCCGGCCATTCCTTCAGAAAAGATATCGCTTTTAGAAGGAGCACGTTGTCTGTAGCTACTTGCTGCAGCTCTTGCATTTGAAGCAATTGAAGCATCCAAACGAGCCGCTTTATCTGCATATTCTGCTGCTTTCCAGTTCACAGCTCTTTTCTCAAAGACCGAATTTCCACAACTGTTAGAACTTTTAGCGATCATTTGAGCGATCTTCAAATATGCAATTCCGGCAGACGGTTTTGCAGCCAACATCTTATTATAATAGGTCCTAGCCTGTCCATAGCTTCCTTTCTTACGGAAGTTTTCAGCGATACTATAGTATACTTTTGCTTTGTCACTTGAATTAGTTTCCAATTCTGCCGCCTGGTTGAAATACTCTAAAGCAGTGCTTCCTTTTCCATCTTTTTCAGCTAATTTCCCTAAATAATAGGCAGACTTTGCCGAAGGCTCCAGAGAGTGAAGCTGCTGTACCAGTTTAAAGAACAACGGATCGTCACAGTCCTTAGCATTTAAACGTCCGGCAGCACGTCTAATCCAGGTAATATCATCTTTATTGCTTTCAAAATCCTTATTATATAACGGTATCAGGTTTTCACAATCTGCAATGGTTCCCAACTTACCATCAACACTTCCTTTTACCTGTCCATACGCAACAAGGTTCTTTTCATATACTTTAACACGCTTGGCTTCTTTTGAAGAAAGGGCCGTACCCGATTCCTGCTTATTGATCAACTGTGTAAGCTTTGAAGCAAGTTTACTTTCTTCACTTTCTATTTTAGCGTACACAATATCGTACAGGTCAAATACATCCTGAAGGTCTTTTTCTCCAGACTCATAAAGTCCTTTGGCTAACGAAAAATATGTGTATAAACTCTTAGGGCTGGTGAAGTTTTCAGCGTCCTTCTTATAGGCCATATCAAAAGCTTTGAACTGCTCCATCTTAGAGCCCATATCATTATCGTATTTTACCTGAGCAATTTTAGAAAGGATGTCCCCCGTTTTTGTTTTAGCAGGAAAGTTCTGCATCCTTAGGTTATATACTTCTATTAGATTGCTTATTTTACTTTTATCACCTTTCTTTATAAAATGCTTGAACATTCTTTCTGCAAGTTGATAGGTAGCTAAGCTAAACTTTGGACATTCTTTTATTACTTTCTCGTAGTGAGGTAATGCTCCTTGATAATTCTTTGCTTTGGCCGGTTCGGCAAAAAGCGACATGGTTACATTGCAATCATTAGGAGCCTGAGCGAAAACCGATCCCCCAAAAGTTAGCGATAACGTTGCTAAAAATAAAATTGCTTTCGTTTTCATAATGTTGGTATTTATTGTATTAATCATAGTATCTTTTTTCAAACCATCTGTCGTTAAGTGACAGGCTTATAATTGTATTGAAGAAATTTTCCTGTATGAGTCCAAAATCCTTTGTGCCGCGTCTTCCAACCTCAAAGCCAAGATTCACATTGGAGAATAATCTTCCAACAGGTAATCCAACTCCAAAAGATATGCCAAACTCATTTATATCCTGACCGTTTACGTTGACCCCGGTTTCTTCAAAACGGAATCCTGCCCGATAAACTACTCTGTTCCAGTAATTTCCTAATGAATTGTAGTTAGGTATATAAAAACCTCCTATACGATACTTTGAAGCATCCGTAAAAACTACATTTTCAATATCAAAGGTACGATTCGTAAAATTACTCGTTTTTTGGTTGGTATATTCCAGGCCTACAAACCAGTTTTTTGGGGCTCCAATACCGGCCCCTAACGTATATTGAGAAGGGAACGTAAAATCTGTATCTGCAACATCAACTTCTTGTTCTTCAACAATACCCAGTGATCCCGTACTTGTTATCAATACCGAAGCGATCTGCCTGGTGTTCTCCGAAGTGAAGTTAGTTTCAGGCGTATAGGAAATTGCAGTGTAGAATTCCAGATTCTCAGAAACCATTGTTTTATAGGAAGCTCCAAAATTATAACTGAATCCTAAGAGGTCAGACTTATTGATCTCTCGTGTTGCATATTGAACTCCCGTATCATTGAGCGTGGTATTTTCAATGTTTCCAAAGTTATAATTTACCTCAGCGCCAATATTGAGGTTTGGTGTGATTTTATAGCCTAATGTGAAGAACGCTTTATTCAATCCACCCGAACCTGTATAATCTGTAGTGGTTTCTCCATTGATAGTCCGTAAACTATAACCAACAGATGTATAAGGTATCAACCCAAAGCTTGCTCCGAACTTTCCCATGGGAATTCCTACTGCCAGGTAATCCAGAGAGGTAGTGGAAGCATTTCTCTTTTCATCGGTGGTATTTTGGTTTGCATACCTGTGGCTTGCACCTACCGAGTAATTTACCAGGCGCAGGTCCGCTATCCCGGCCGGGTTTTGAATATTTAAATGTATACTGTCCGAGTAGGTACTTATTCCACCCATGGAACGGCTTTCTGCAGTACCTTTAAATTTTAATGTCCCAATACCATAAAAAGAATACGGTGATGTTGTTCCATCCTGAGCTAATGTAGCCCCTGTTATAAGTATAAAAACTGCAATGATTATTCGCTTCAACATTAATCCTTATTAAGTTCCAAAATGTAATTTAAGCCCTCCAATAAAAAATTTGAGTTGGCAAAGATGTCATTTTTTAAGCTATCTCGCAAAAAATGAGCGTCTCCTCCTGTTAAAATAACTGTTAAATCTGCATATTTTTCAGAATATGCATCTATAAAGCCATTTATTTCAAACAAAACCCCAAATACAACTCCGGAGTGCATAGAAGTTGCCGTAGTATCCCCTACCAGTTTTTTGGGAGTGTCCGCATCCAATAACGGTAGTTTTTCGGTAAACGTATGCATGGCATTATAACGCATTGCTATCCCCGGTGAAATAGCGCCTCCAAGGTATTCATTTTTTTCTGAAAGAAAATCGTAGGTAATGCAACTTCCGGCATCAATGACCAGCACATTTCGCACCGGATATTGTTTGGCTGCAGCACTTGCCAGGGCAATACGGTCTACCCCCAACGTTTCAGGAGTTCCATATAGGTTTTTAAAAGGTAGTTTTGTTGTATGGGAAAGCTCAAATACCGAAAATTGCTGTTGTAATTCTTGCAGGTGTTGCGCTGTCAATCTGCCCACCGATGAAACCATACAATGTGTAATATCCGGAAACTGCTCCGAAACTTCTGTGAGCGCATCTAAAAAGTCCTCATGCAAACACTTTTTTTTAAGCTCCGGTACTTCATTATTAAAGACGGCAAGCTTTAGTAAAGTATTCCCTACATCTATTACTAAATTCATAGAGTTGTTTGTGGCGTTAAAAATACAATTTGAAATGAGACGGGATTGTTAATTGTCTATTAAATTGAAAGTGAATTGCAAATTATTTTTTTCAATTTATGTTTTGCAATAGGTAAAATAGATTTATATTTGCACCCTCCTACGCACTGCCTGTGTAGTGCTTTGGAGGCACGGCCCTTAAAAGCTGTAAGGTACCTTAGCTCAGTTGGTAGAGCAACGGACTGAAAATCCGTGTGTCCCTGGTTCGATTCCTGGAGGTA
>JANQOS010000066.1 GCA_028285705.1 Altibacter sp. | reverse complement strand
AAAGAAAATTTTGCTTCGTGACCGGGAGCAACAAATGAGGAAGTAGCACCTCCTCCGGGCCCTGTTACCGCGTGCAGGTCAATGTTATGAGGCAATTTATTATCGGGATGATTCTTAAGGTGAAACTCCACTTCATCTCCAACACGTGTTCTTATAAAGCTTCCCGGTACAGAACCACCGAAGGTCCAATACACATATTTTACACCATCGGTCATTTCTCCTTCTTGTTCTAAGATCTCCATATTGACTATGAGCTTTTTAGCTTTTCTTTTTCCAACCGGAGTTGGCACATAAGGAGGTGGAGTTAATTCGGCTATCATTTCTCTGGAAACAGGAATGTCTGCAGCATCGTCATATGTTTTATCTTCGGTATTGCTCACGCATGATGAGAACATAATAAGGATGCCCAAAATACATATTCCGGCATACATTTTTTTGCTGAAAGTTGTTTTCATGTTGTTTAATTTATGGTTGATTTACTTAGATTCGGTTTGAAATAGGGTAGGGCTTATGGTTACCATAACCCATCCCCAATTATTGGTATTATTATCTACATTGTTCTTTATAATTTCCATTCCTTCCGAAGCGAACATCTGGCTGTATCCGGCTTTAAAATTGATATCTTTAGAAAGAACATATGTATACACCAGATCTACTTCCGTTCCCAACTGTTTTGAATCGCTACCCGCTATATCTGCTGCAGCAAGGAAATTGTGTACGGCTACATTTAAATTGTTCTTGGTGTTGATCTTTATTTTGGTATGTGCATTCAGGTCTATAAGGCCAACATTGTTAATGTGATTACCTACATAGAAGTAATCCATAAGCCCGTTGAATTTGTGATTGGTGCCATAAAGAGGTGTAAATGCACTGTTTTCACCATTATTTGGAGCCCCATTGTCATTACCACTTTGTAGTTCCAATCCCAGGCCGGAAGTGACGCTTTTTGAAAAGGTGTATTTGGCATCAAGTCCTAGAAGGTAGGCACTTAGGTCATTATCTGCTTTGTCCTTCCCATACTGATAATAAAGATTTGCGGAAAGAGCCAGTTTCCCTTTCTTATAGTAGATGTGTGAACCGGCCGTATGACTATATCGGGTTTCGTTGTTGGCAGGTACATCTTCATCTATGTACTGCAATCCATTATTCAGGTATAAAATACTGGCGCCAACATGTTCCCAATCCTTATGCAACCAGGCATAGAAAAGACTTTTATAGGTATTGGTGGTCAATACATGACCTGCCAATGACTCGCTATCCTGATTAAATGCATATCCCAGGTCTATTTTAAATTTGTTTTTACGATATTTTAGAAGTGCCGCATCATGACTACGTGCTTGTTGGGCCCAACCAACATTTCCAAAGATCCTTTGATCGTCATAGAAAATTTCCTGCCTTCCTATTTTAAATGAAAATTGTGAGTTCAATAAAACCTCTCCCCATGCTTGATGAACACTAAAGCCGTTTTTGTCAGACGTGTTCAATTGAGGCACATCCCCCCAAACCCTTACATCCTGAAGGCTCAGATAAAAGTTTAGTTTCTCATTTTTATACCGGGTATTTAACCGTGTACGCTGCGATATAAAAGTGGCAGCGTCTGTATTGTCCGGGAAAAGGGTTTTATAACCATGCCTGTATTCCAGCCTGGGACGCACCTGCGCATCGACTGTAAGCTGTGCTTTTATTGTTGCGCTAAAAAAAATGGCTAGAAATAGTGATAAGATTACTTGTTTAGAGCTGAGTAGTTTCATAATTTTTTATAATATAAAAAGACCTTTTTATCTTTAAAAATAACAAAATAAACATTACGGTTCGCTATAAAATATGATATAAATCATTTTATATGAAAAATGATTAAATAGTCATTGAAAATAGTTGGGTTTCCGGCTTCTTTTGCTGTAAAAGCAGGTCGAAAGCCATACAGATATTACGAACGAACGGCCGTCCTTTTTCTGTCACTTTTATTGCTTCGGGATGAACTTCCAGCAATCTGTCCTTTTCCAATTCTTTCAGATTTGACAGCACATCGGGTATTTCTTCAAAATATAGCTTTTTATCTTTCCATGAAGTTTCCAGCTTACACATGAGGTTAAGAATGTGCTTTCGTATAACGAGGTCCTGTTCCGTTAAAATATGGCCCCGATATACCGGGATAATATTGTTCTCTACTAAATTTTGATAGGCTTCTACTCCTTTTTCATTTTGTGCAAAGCTGTACCAACTGTCACTTATAGAGGAAGCTCCCAGCCCGATCATCACCTGGGTTTTAGAATCTGTATACCCCATGAAATTCCGGTGGATCGTTTTGTTTTCCAGTGCCTTGTACAAACTGTCTGTTGGCAATGCGAAATGATCCATCCCAATTTCAATATACCCGGCTTCCAGAAGCATTTGTTTTCCTGTTTCGCATTGCATTCGCTTTTGCTCTGCTGTTGGCAGGTCTTCTTCTTTAAAACCGCGTTGGCCATTCCCTTTTATCCACGGCACATGTGCATAGCTGTAAAAGGCAATACGATCTGGCATTAGCTGTTTTGTTTTTTCAATGGTCTGAACGATGTGTTCCCTGGTTTGAAACGGTAAACCAAAGATAATATCGTGGCCTACGGAAGTAAATCCTGTTTTACGAGCGGCTTCGGTTACGGATCTTACATTCTCAAACGGCTGAATTCTATGGATGGCTTTTTGTACGGTTTCATTATAGTCCTGTACTCCGTAACTAACACGTGTAAAACCAAAATCTGCTAAAGTTTGCAGGTGCTCTGTAGTTGTATTGTTAGGATGCCCTTCAAAGCTTAGTACGGCACCGGGGGCTTTTTTACCTTTTCTGAAAAGCCCTTCCATTAACATCTGTAAGTTTCTTGGAGTAAAAAAAGTTGGCGTCCCTCCGCCTAAATGCAACTCTTTTATAACAGGCCGTTCTCCAAACAGATCTGCATACAATTGCAGTTCTTTCAATATGGATTTTAAATAGGGAACTTCTACCTCATGATTTTTTGTGATACGCTTATTGCAACCGCAAAATGTACATAGGCTTTCACAAAATGGCAGATGGATATATATGCTGATCCCTTGTGTGCTATTGGTCTCTTCAAAACTTTTTTTCAGGGTTTCTTTCCACCTTTTTAAGGAAAAACTTTCATTATCCCAATAAGGAACCGTAGGATAACTTGTGTAGCGAGGCCCTGCCACATTGTATTTTGAAACTAAGGATGCGCACATAGTTTGCAGATTTGTGTTTTCAAAAATAGGAGAGATGGCTCTGCTGAAATATGATATTTATCAGATTGAGAGATTTTTTTGAAATTAAAATCATTCTAAAAAACAAAAATGTGTATTTTCACTTTTTAGAATTATATACTATGCAGAAAATTTTAGGAATAGGTTCACGGATCGATCATCCCGAATATGGAAAAGGAGTGGTAACAAATGTTACTTCGAAAATGTATTGGGTCACTTTTATTGATAACGGGCTGGAGACCATCCCTGTTGACGATGATTTTGAAATTATTGAAATAGCAGAAGATGAGGTGGATACCGTTAGTTTCTATGAAATAGAAAAAAGCCTTCGTGATATTCTTAAAAAATGGAGTGATGCCAGTGAGATAGTCCCTATAGCCGATAAATACAGGGGAGGGACCATGGTATTACAGCCAAAGGATGTGAACCTGTCGAGTAAAGAGGTTCCCATTGAAACTTTTTTTCATAAAATTGTGATGTTGCGGGACAGGTTGCGAGTGATGGAACAAAAGATCAATTCCAGTAAAACCTTGGACGATCAGGATAAGATAGACCTTCAACAATATATCACACGTTGTTACGGGAGTTTAACCACTTTCAATATCCTGTTTAAGAACAATTCGCAACATTTTAAAGGCGATAGTTCGAAAAATTAGGCTATTTACTCCCCAAATGGTTACTTTTTTAGTATATTCTTAGCATTCTGTCAAGAGACTAATTGCTACTTTAGAACGTAATAAAACTGAGTTTTAATGCGTTTACATACAGCAGAATACCTGCTGCAATCAAATAATTGTTATATTTCGAATCCCAAATTTGTATGATGCTATTATTAAAAGCTGATGAAAACGCTACCTGGCTGGCTCCTTACGCATATGTTATTGTGCTTCTGGGGTTTGCTTTTGTATTGTTCAGGTTGTTTGAGAACTGGTATTCCAATAGATATAACAAACCTCTTTTCCGGCATTATTTCGTGTATAAGAAATTGACGTCTTCTCAACTGTCGATCCTTGAAGATGAATTCACTTTTTACAAGAAACTTTCAGAAAAACATAAAAAACAATTTGTACACAGAGTGGCTATGTTCATTGGTGACAAAAAGTTTGTTGGCAGAGAGGGTCTCGAGGTTACGGAACGAATGAAGATCTTAATAGCCGCGATGGGATGTATGCTCAGTTTTGGCAGAAAAAACTATGAATATGTGTTAATTGAATATATCCTTATTTACCCAAATGAATTCTACAGTGCTATCAACGACGATTATCATAAAGGTGAATTCAACCCCCGCGAAAAAGCACTGGTACTTTCCTGGAAGGATTTTGAAATAGGCTACAAGATAACAGACGATAATTTTAATCTTGGGATCCATGAATTTATGCATGCTATGCAATTGGAAGCCATGCAAAGTAAAGATCTGGATTCTTCCCGCTTCGGGAAACAATTTCAGAATATTCTAAAGCAGCTAACCCAACAGGAAGTAAAAGACAAATTAGACGAAACCCGCTATTTCAGGTCGTATGCTTTTACCAACCAATATGAGTTCATGGCGGTAATGACAGAATATTTCATAGAATCTCCAACCGATTTCAAAACGCATTTCCCGAAATTGTACGATTATACCAGGAAATTGCTGAATTTCAACTTCGCGGGCTATTAAAAAAGGTCCATTTCCGAAGAAATGAACCTTTAATATTAACCGGAAGTCTTAAGCGTTTTATTTTTTCTTTACAATTATCTTTTGGGTGACCTTGTCGCTGTTTTGCTTGGCTACAATAAAATACATCCCTTCGGCATATTTTGAAGCGTCCCATACCGTAGTCTCTTTAAGGGTAATGGTCTCAACAAGCTTGCCGGAAGTATTATATACTTCAAGCGCTTCAAAGAAGGTTGTTGCCAAACGATTTATGACAAATTTATTTCCTATGGTTGGAGTGACAAATACGGCGCTAAGGCCATTTTCCGTTACCGAAAGAGGGATATCATCTCTAATTACAATGGCATTGGGAGTGTCTAATATTCCCGGTTCCACAAAATTTTCAATAAAATTAAAGTCGCTGTCATAACGCCTTACTGAGCCATCACTTCCTACACCAATTAAAATATCTCCGTTCGGGAAAAAGGCAAATCCTTCACAACCGTTAACGCCGGTGATCAGGTCTTCCACAAAATTTCCAGCCGCGTCAAAACGCTTTACGGTACCACTGTTGTAGTTAAATACGATCAGGTTTCCATTAGCTTCAAACCAGATATTGGTTGGGCCTTGTAGTCCGGAATCAATAAAAAGTCCCAGGTCATCACCATTGGTGCCATCGAATTTCCGGATAGAGGATCCATTGTAAGACGAAACATAGAGGTCCCCGGAACTGTCCCAGTCAATACCAATACTTTGTTGCACGCCTGTTGCGGTAAACTCATCAATAAAAGTACCGTCAAGATCATAGCGCAACACTTTATTATTTGTATTGCTCCACTGAAGCACATACAATAGTCCGTCCGGGCCAACTTTCATTCGGGTAGGTCCGCCAAGGCCTTCCGCAAAGTTTTCGATAAAATCTCCATCGTCCCAATCGTGCTTGGAAATAATTCCATCTGTTGACAGGTTAGATATCAATACAGCTTCTTCACTGTCCAGGAAGATAATATCCTGGGGCCAGACGAGCCCGTCCTCTGTTCTTATAAGTTGTCCCAGAAAATTACCATTCTCATCAAATTTGGCTATTTGCCATGGTCCGTTACTAAAACCCCCTGCATCACTAACATATACTGCCAGATTTTGAGCATAAAGGATAGAAGTAATAAGAAGTATACCAATGGTTACAAGAGTGTTTATTTTTTTCATAGTCATACGATTTAGAAATTAATACGAACCAAAGGTCAATAATGCGGTTGCAAAAAGGGTTTAGAATTATAAAATGAAACCTATTTTAAGAAAATTTGACCTCTTCCTGTTTCATTTTATATTCTGAAGGAGTGCAGTTGTGCTTGCTTTTAAAGGCTTTATAGAAAGTGGCTTTGTTATTGAAACCTACATCAAAGTAAATATTCTTAATATATTCATCTTTACTTGTGCGCAACAGGTTTTCTGCTTCTTTTAGCCGGTAATCGTTTATAAAACCGTTAAAGTTCTTGCCGGACTTCTTGTTGATCACTTTGGATAGCAGATGTGTAGAGAAACCTACTTTATCAGCCAGGTTTACAAGCCTGAGTTCATTGTCTATATAAGGTTTTTCTTTTTCCATATAAACGGTCAGGTTTTCATAAAACTCATTTAGGAGTGAAGTTTCAAAGCTTTCTTTTTTATTTTGAATGGGAATGAATAGGTTGGTGAATAATTCTCCGTCAAATATTCTGGGCTGTTTTATGATCATGAAGCCAATTGTATAGATAGAGGCACTCATCATTATGGAAATCATATAATCCCATTGATTGTTAAAAAAAGAAAAATTAACAAGTACGTAATAAGATATGTAAGATAAAATGAAGAGTGTATACAGTGTTATTAAGACCTTACTCCAATTATACCTTACTTTCTTATATTCGGTGTTGAGCTCATTATTCTTATAGACCAGCCTTATTATCAATATAGTATAGATGAGCATGTGAATTGCCACAAACCAGTAACCTCTTAAAAGGAATTGTAAGGGAATCTCATTTTCCATAAGCCCGAAAAGTGACAGCCAGTGTGCCATATTGGGAAGCAGGGTTAAAAATGCCGGAAGAAAATGAAGCGCATAGCCAAAACGTACTTTTACATTGAACAAGTCGAGAAAATAGATATACAAAAGGGGGCCTGTCACATAATAGCATACATGTGGAAAATAAATGAGATACGGGAACTCAAGTTGATATCTCGTCCAGTAAAGCACATATTGAAAAAGAATTATTGAAAAAGCTAATACTAAAAAGGCGATTGGGTAGTTTTTCTTTATTTTACTAGTAATTAGGATAAAGAACAAAAATAATCCCATAGCAACTGCTAATAGAAAAATAGAGGTCCAGGTATCAAAAGAAGGTTCCATAATGATCTAAAAAGTAAAACTATGTAAAACGGGACTATACCGAGTAAGTTATTATAATAATTAACCTTAGAACAGGTTAATTTAAGAATTTGTAAGCTCTTTTAGCCCTTTGATGGTCTCGGTAGGATCTGAGGCCCTGAACACATAACTCCCCGCGACAAGGACATCGGCTCCGGCTTCAACCAGTTGCAAAGCATTTTTATCTGTGACCCCCCCGTCAATTTCTATTTTCGTAGAAGCTCCTTTTTCATTTATTATGGCCTTTAATTGTCGCACTTTATGATAGGTGTTTTCAATAAAACTTTGTCCGCCAAAACCGGGATTTACACTCATAAGGCAAACCAGGTCAATATCCTGAATGGTATCCTTCAACAGGTCCACATTGGTATGCGGATTAAGAGCGACACCGGCTTGCATACCTTCAGCCTTAATAGCTTGTAAAGTACGATGCAAATGTGTGGAAGCTTCATAATGAACGGTGAGTACATCTACTCCTAATGCTGCAAAGGTTTTAATATATCGGTCCGGTTCCACGATCATCAAATGAACATCCAATGTCTTTTTTGCATGCCTGGCAATACTTTTTATTACAGGCATTCCAAAAGAGATATTAGGTACAAAAACACCGTCCATAACATCTAAATGAAACCAATCTGCATCACTTTGGTTCACCATTTCAACATCGCGCTGAAGGTTTGCAAAATCTGCTGCCAGAATCGATGGTGCAATTAACGTATTGCTCATAATAAAAAGGTTTCTGCAAAAGTAATAATATATATGAGACCTTGAAACAAGTTCAGCAAATGAAAAGCGTCAATAATTGGACAGCGACTACCCACTAAAACAAAAATTGTTACCTAAAAGTAAATGAGATCGTTGTTTATATTGATGCGTTCAATAATAGTGTTGATCTTTTGCTGCATCTTATTAAAAAACAACGCACGATCTTTCTCTCCCGCATTTACCAGTAATTTTGAATTCTTCATTTGTTTCTCAAAGAACCGATCCATTTCCTCACAAGTTGGAGGGTGTTGTACTTTTAAATAGGTAAGTACCGTAAACGGACTAAAGAACATTTTATGATACTGAGTTTTCACCATTACGGTATTACTCATGGTGAGCAGGTCACTCTTGTACAAATGGTATGTGGCGTTGTTTTTGGAATTAAGGATGGTCTGATCAATAGTTTGTTGCTCCACATGGTTTACGATATCTTTCAGGTCTTCGCAGATAAGTAACGCATATTTTTTGGATAATAAACCTGTTTCAAAATAGTAGAAGATCTGCTGTAAGGTGCCATTAATGGTGTTGTCGTTCCAAAACTCGGTTATATTGATATAGTTGTAACGGTCCGCCAGGTTTACCGCGCTTTTTATCAGTGAAGCTGGAATTGTTTCTATAAATTCTTCAAAAGAGGTTTTGGACATGCTACCGTCTTCATTTAAGAACTTGAGCCATACATAGAATTTGTATTTTGTGATAAATGTATCCGTTAATGTATAAAATATAGGGATGTCCTTTGCCGAATATATAATGGAAGCGCTTTTTAACTTAATAAGCGGTTCGATACTTTTAAAGGAAGTATTAAAATAATTTTCCAGGCCGGAAACATCTCTAATAGCAGGAGATTTTTCCGCAAGCAACGTATTTTGTTCTCCAACTTCATATAATTTATTGAGGGAAATTTTGAAATGTTTAGCCAAAATTACTGCTTCAGAAATCGAAAGACTTGTTTTATTATTTACTCGCCTGTAGGCAGCATCATAACTAATATTCAGGATTTCAGATACCTCATCTATTATGGATCTGTTTTCAGGCAGCAAACCCTTGATATACTTAATAAATAATTCTTGCATAATTCGCATTTTAAGCTACAAATAACACAAAATTTGTAAAAATTACAAAATAATATTGCAAAAATCCAGATTATGCACTATATGAAAGCAATAAATGCAAATATTTTTGATAAAGAATTTAAAACGTATTTAATTATGAAACATGTATGTATTTTAGTAATGATTCTCTTTTGCTTCAAAGGAATCTCACAAGAAGAGCCCGCTGAGAATTTTTCCGGAAACAATGAATTTAAATTAAATGTTGGATATGTAATCGCCGGACTTCCTGAAGTTACGTATGAGCGTATTCTAAGTGATGAAACTTCTGTCGGGTTTTCCGCTGCATTTTCTATAGATGAGGATATAGACTATGATTTTATAGCGGTACCTTATTTTCGGTTCTACTTCGGAAAAAAACGAAATGCCGGATTTTTTATTGAAGCAAATACCGGAATATTCACAGAAGAAAACAATGATGCAAAAACTGAGTCCGAACTCGGGCTTGGAGCCGGAATGGCGGTAGGAGCCAAGTTTATAACACGTAAAGGCTGGGTTGCTGAACTGGTGGGTGGCCTTGGAAGAAATTTCCTTAATACCGATGTATTAAGTGAGGTGTACCCTAGAGTTGGAATCTCTATAGGGAAGCGATTTTAGACAAAGCTATCCCTAAATGACATAAATGAAAAACCTCCGGTAATCAGCCGGAGGTCATTCATCAATCAAAAAACGAACAGTTATTTTTAACTGTTTGTTGCTGTTATCGGGATATCTTATCCCAAATATGTCTTTAAGATCTTACTTCTTGAAGTATGCTTTAAACGTCGTATCGCTTTTTCTTTGATCTGTCTTACACGTTCACGGGTAAGGTCAAAGGTCTCACCAATCTCTTCAAGCGTCATTGGGTGCTGGTCACCTAAACCAAAGTACAAACGGATCACGTCTGCTTCTCTGGGTGTTAAGGTTTCCAGGGCACGCTCAATTTCGGTACGAAGCGACTCGTGCAGTAGGGTACGATCCGGATTAGGAGATTCCCCACTACGCAGTACATCGTACAGGTTAGAGTCTTCTCCTTCAACCAAAGGCGCATCCATAGATACGTGACGGCCGGAGTTCTTCATGGACTCCTTCACATCGTTGATCGTCATATCCAACTCTTTTGCGATCTCTTCTGCAGAAGGTGGACGTTCATGTGCTTGCTCCAAAAAGGCAAAGGTCTTATTTATTTTATTAATACTACCAATTTTATTTAATGGTAAACGTACAATACGAGACTGCTCCGCCAATGCTTGTAAAATAGATTGACGAATCCACCATACAGCATAGGATATAAATTTAAAACCACGGGTCTCATCAAAACGCTGCGCCGCTTTGATCAACCCAAGATTCCCCTCGTTAATAAGGTCCGGGAGTGTTAGTCCCTGGTTTTGGTATTGCTTTGCTACCGATACTACGAAACGTAGATTGGCTTTGGTCAACTTTTCCAAAGCGCGCTGGTCACCCGCTTTTATACGTTGTGCCAACTCTACTTCTTCGTCTGCGGTAATTAAGTCAACTTTTCCTATTTCCTGTAGGTACTTGTCTAAAGAAGCCGTTTCCCTGTTGGTAACCTGCTTCGTAATTTTAAGTTGTCTCATTAAGGTATGTCCTTTTTCTTAAGTTAAATGTGCTTGTGCAATAGGTTATACGTAAAAAAGACACAAAATGTTACAAAAGGTTGCTTTTTTTTATAAATAGGCCCTAAAACGGGGTTGTGTGTTAGGTGTTATTAGCTGTAGGTTTTTCGTTTACGTTCTCCAATTTTAGCCATAATTTTAAATAAAAGAGATATTCCAACAATTCCAATCACTAATTCAAGATTCTAAAATTCTATTTTGTAATTCAAGACCGATAGGCTCATGCACAGAAACTAGATATGTTACTATCTCTTTAAAGTTATCATACAATTCAGTATTTCCTTTAATAGTTTTTTTATGATCTTCCCAAAGATAACTGGCAGTACGAGCAAGGCTTTTATTATGTTCAAATTTTCTGTGAACATAGTCTTCAGGTGCCGGTTCACTAAGAATTTGTGTGTGATGTTCAACAAATGCTTTCAATACAGCTACACCCTTGTTTAAGAGAACTATTCCAGACTTTTTTCTTAATAAAAGAATCAATCTGCTTATCGAATCATGATTATAATTGTTTTTAGTAAACCATGTGATGATTTTTTCAGAAGCTTGCTCTAAAAACTCCTCGTAATCATCATTCCAGATTCTTATAAGAGAATGAGAAACTCCATAAAGAGAAGGTTCAAATTCAGTTCTACGCCAACTATTACCTTTTCTCCAATTTTCACATTGTGTACAAAATGAAACCATTTGTTCCCATTCTTCAAAGAACCTTTTTTGCAATTCTTTTTCACCAATGTTGTATATGAAAAAGTTTCGCAAGAAAACATCATTTTGATGAGGAGCAAAACCTCCATAGGTTAATATCGGTTTCCAGTATCGGCTTGGGTCATCTTCTTTTTTGATTCTCACGATAAGCTTACTGATACGTTTAAGAGCCCATAAAGAGAAATCTCTAGGGTATTCATCATTTACTTCACAGTCTGGAGTAATTTTCCCATTTTCAAAGACCAATTGTTCTACTATTTGATCCCACAACAAAAGAAGGTATTGGTATTCCGAATCATCATCTACGTTAGATAACTCTGGAGTCGATGAAAATGCATGTTGCAACATTTGCATATCTAATCCAGGTGCTTTCCTGTTATTCTCCTTTGTTTTATTACGTCTCCACGAGTTATAATCAACATGAACTGTTATTATCCTTTTTTCTGACCAATTGATAATTTTCTTTTTCGTTTTATCAGAAATGAATTCTTCTAATATTTTATGAGCATGTATATCAATCCACGATAGCTCCTGACCCTTCTCTTTCCTGAAAATTCGTTTGATTAACTTTCGAAATATAGTCTCTTTATTTATAGAGGAAAGTTCTTCCTTGTCTTGTGTTCTAAAAAAGTGGTAAACACCAATACTCCATTGAATAATCAGGTTTTGGAATTGGACAAAATCCTGATGATGCCAACTTAATTCATTAGACACATTTCTAAATAAAACTTCATTAGTATCATATGTTGATTTTAAAGAAAGTAAGCCTAGAGATTTCCTTATCTTTTTATTCTTTAAATCTTTTGCCCATAACTTAGGTAAAAATCTTGCCATAAAAGTGTCCCAAGAGCCTATCCCTCCAGCCATATAGAGTTCATTGAGCCTACCGGGAGCTTTCATCAAAACTTTTTCTGTATAATCAATTGTCCAATCTACATATTCTGGATGTTCTTCAAGCCACAAATTTTGATGTTCATAGAGGAGAGCTATTGCACCGAAAAGTGAACTAAGTTCGTAAGCGAGGTGATGATATTTTTCAGGAGAAAGAGGGATTTCAGTCTCTGAAAAGACTTTTTCCCAAAGGGCATTAACCTCATCTTTTGAATAATTTTTTCCTTCTTCAATTTCTCTTGAATACTTGAAAGGCGTTATCGTTTTTTCATAAAACTGACTATCTATATTTCTTAAAGGGGCTAACTTTTCCTCAAGTTCTTTGGGTTCTACATATTTCAAAAATTTGTGATTTTCAAATTCTTTCAGTTGATAGTTTTCTTTATCAAATTGAGCAATTAGATTCCTTTTATAAGCATCAACTTCCCCAGCTTTTTCATTCTCTTGTAATTCTCGTTTCCACAACTCGACGGTTTCTTTGTAAAAGGCATCTAATTTGGTTGTTTGGAGGTATAATTGTAAACCAGCAGAGGTAATGGAAATTTTCCTATATTTTATATTATTCCAATCCCTAACTTCATTCCAGGCTTTCTCACCTAAATCGGTGGCTCCAATCATTTGATGACCTTCTATATTTGATGTTTTAGAATCAAGGGTCATTTCCCACCTGTACAACTCGAAAGTAGATAAGAGTGATTGCAATATTCCAAAAAGTAATGATGACTGATACTTACCTATGAAACTAAGTAAACCTATAAAACAAACACTATAGGCATGTTTTAATATATGTTGAATATAGGGCTCAATATCCTTGCCTTCATCAATACTGTTGGTCAAAAACTTTTCTAATGCCATTAAAGCTGAAGAAATTGTATGAGGTGGATTTCCTGATGATCGATACCAAAAGTAAATACGATGGTCTCCGGTAAATACTTTCTTTTCTTCAAACGCTATTTCTAATGTTGGAACCGGATGTTTATTATATGTCTCAACATTAGCCCACTGTGAAGTAGCAAAATCAACTAGATTTATTATGGTATCTATACCTGAATAGGGATGGACATTTAAGAAGTTTAGAAGAGGGCCTCTACCATAATATGGCGGGAACCAACCTCTAGGTTCAACAATATCATATTTATAATGGTAATCATAACCAAATGATATTGGTCTTGGAGGATCAATTAGTAGGGCTAATATGATTTCTTTTGCCCTTTTAGGGTGTTGGGTAATTAATTCTAATAAAGCATTAGTAGATAAACAGGTCTCTGAAAAAGCATCATCTACCCTCTCGAAAGGTCCATATTCCCATTGTATAGGTTTTCTTATTTCAACATCAGTAAAGAAGCTTTTAGGTCTAGGCGTGTCAGTTTCGGGTTTTTCTTTTTTCGGTTTTTCAAATCTTGCACGCCTACATAGTTTTAAACAAAGTTCAAGTATTTCATCTGGCATTTCATTAATCCCTGCCAACATAGCCGTATAAACTTTTTTGTCCAGATCATCTCTTACCCATCCTTTATTAAGTTTAAAGTTGAATATCCATTCAGCATTTTTTAACGCACAATAAGAAACTTCTTTTCGGTAAGGGAAAGAGATAGGAGCAAAATCTAACCATGTTTGTGCAAAATCAGCAATTTTACTTCTTGATAATGGTATAAAAACATCAATGTTCTTTTTTATGAAGTCTATAACTGGTGGCCAATAAATGAAAATTGGAATTCTTTGATATATTGATGCTTCAGATTCAGAATATCCTCCTAATTCTTTAGCCAATTTCAAAACTTGCGGATTTGGACGAGTTGCCTTAACCAAGAATCGACCTAGGAATCGTCTCAAAATCTTTCCATCATCTTGAGTAAAAAAACCGAAAAGAAGGTCTAAAAAACGAAGTGCTGAGTTTGAATAAATAATTGATTCTAGAAGTAAGTCCTGAATGATTTTCTCATTCGGAATATTCTCATTTAATTCTAAAAAGATTTTTATCCAGTCATCTACATTGCCATTTTTTTCAAATAAGAATACTCCATATAATCTAATTGATTTCCCCCATAATGGTGATAAAACATTTTTTGAAGTGATATAAGATTTAAAGCTCTCACTATTCCCTCTAATGAGTTTATACCTTGCCCAATCTGAAAACAAATCATGTTCAAATACTAGTTTGTCATTTATTCCCCTTAAAATCTTACTTGTTTTTAACGATGGTAAAGGAGTTAATTCAGCTATATCAAAGTCTGATTGGGGGATACTGACAACCATCTTTTCAGCTTGATTTTCAGAGATAAGCTGTAAAAAACGAGACCGTTGCTCTCCATTATCATATTTGGGGTTCTCTACTTCCTCCTTCCAGATTAAATCAATAATATCAGATTCACCAAAGGAATCACCTATTTCGAGATTACTCTCTGATGATAAGTTAAACGCTAATAGATCTAAGTATTTTAAGTTCTTTAATATGGCTTTTAAATGGCTGTGTTTGAATAAATCTGCTAAAGCAGGGAATTTTTTTTGTACGAGAATCAGCTTTTCGTTTTCAATTGCATCAAGATAAAATACCTTATTTGAAAAGGATAAGTTGATCCTGTAAAACCTTTTTATAAGATCATCAAAATCATCTGCTTGACATGAAAATATTACCTTCCAGGGAGTTTGATTTTGGTCAATATAAGTTAGGATATTAAATAATATTTTTAAATGTTCTTCTTTTCGAAATCGTTCTATCGAATCAATGATGATATAACCTTCTTGATCCTGGGCTTGTTGAATGACTTCAATAAACGGATATGATAAACCAAAGAACTCTTTTAAGTTCTTTCTGTCGATAATATCTGAATCTATCCAGATTACTTTCGTATTATTTAAAGAAAGCTCTTGAAAAAAATGCTTCAATAGAACTGACTTCCCGTAACCTGACTTACCCAGTAAGAAAGTGAAACTACTTTCTTTAAGGGCTTCCTTAAAGTCAGTTAATTCCTTCTCTCGGTCAAATTTAATTTTTCCTCCGATTTGATCTTGTATACTATCACATTTAGTAGTAGAAGATGAGATTATCTTCTCCCAATCCCCTTCATGATATGGAATACCTTTTAGTTTAAAATGAGGCCTTAATCGACTAATGAGATTCACATAATCAATAAAAGCACCTTCATTTGCTGCCAGCTCACTTCTTGTTTCGCACAATTTAGCATATAATAGACCTGCTTGACTATCACTAGTTTCGGTCAAACATTCATTACAATACAATTTTAACCGAATTTCATCTTTTGATGTTGCATGTTCGAAATCGAACTCGAGTAGGATTACTCTGCTTAATAGTGCCCATACTTCTTTATCCTCAAGGTTATGTTTTTTTGCTAATGCTGAAGGACATCTAAATCCCTGGATAAGTTTGACTTGACTTTCAGAAAAGCTCCCACCTTTCCCTTGTTGTATTCTTGCTTCCAAAATACCTGGAGTAGATGATTGAGCTGCTGCAATGATCTTATTTAGGTCATTAGATAAACTTGAGCTTAATGGGGAGTTTACAATACATAAATAATCATTCTGTCTATCAAAAACTAGTGATTCTTCATTTAGGTATTGTTCCCATAAATCAGATAGCAATTCAGTATTTGGTCCATTTCCTGAAAATTGAACATTACTTTTTACAGAAATAGGAATATTAAAAGTATCATGAGACTCAGTTTTCATGGTTAAAACCAAATCATCTAGCAGCCAACCTTCAGCTCTTGCTTGAAATGCAATCCTACTGATTCTACCAGAGATGTTAGAAAGAGGAATACGATGAGCCAAAAAAGCAATTGCAAACCATGAAAACACCTTGTCTTCGAAAAGGAATCCAGCACCAGAACTCTGTTTTGCTGTAGTTATCTCTTTTGCCATGGAATGAGTTATGTATGCATTCAATTATTTATTTGCATATAGCTTTTTTTCATATGGTGTACAACAGTCTTGGCTATGAGTAGTTGGGTGGGTTAGTATGAACCTATCGGGCTGGATACTTATTACTTTTTGTTTTTTCCTTCAACAGAATCAATAAACCCAATCAAGTCGTTTAGTTGTTTTTTAATTTCATCATACCCCATTTTTTCTCCAATACTCATAAAATCCATCAGGTTTTCTCTCATTCTTGCATTAACCGTATCTTTTAGGTTTTCCAAAACACGATCCATATCCTTTGAACGTTTGTCTATGGATTCAATTTCCTTTATTGCCTTTAAAATAGCTTCTAATAACATATTTTCATTTTTTTAACCGTACCTAACTTATTTCAAGTTGGAATATCAGGTCTATAATTCTATTTTCTATCATGTAAAGATAAATCATTTTACAGCAGTATCCCATAAGCTGTTTATATCTTATAGATTTAAATAAAAAATGCCTCCTAAAAACAGAAGGCGTTTATACTTTTTACAATTAACCAACAGTGTAATTATACATTATGTTGGTTGTTTTTAGACCTTTCTAATCATTAAATGCCGGGATCAATAGCTCCTTAGACTTAAGTTTTTCAGATAAATTTTCGTCGTTCTCATCTATGGTCATTGCCGATAGGATAATAAACCCCTCTTTTAAGTAATAAACATCATCTTTTGCAGTACCGGTATCTGGGTCACCTTTTGGTGAAAATGCCCAAACGGTTTTACTGTCTGTTTCCTTCATGCTTTCTCCAAATACTTTTTTAAATTGAAATGCCCTGGGTTGGCTGTATACTATTCGTCTTTCGGAAACCTTTACCCCTTTAATTTCATCAAGCGGCACTTCCGGAAAAGCAACTGTTAAATAACTGTTTGGGTCGATCTTTTCAACAATTCCGGATGTTAAGAATTTAGAGATCCACTCCGGGATCATGCTAAACGATTTCTCATTGTCATCATCAAATCCTGAAAATGCAATTCCCTGTACTCCCAAAAAAGTAGCCATTCTCACAGCTCCAATGGTTCCTGAAGTGAACCATGCGGCCCCAATATTGGATCCGCCATTGATTCCGGATAATACAAGGTCCGGCCTGTCATTGGGGAAAAGGCCGCTTAAGCTTAATAAAACACAATCTGCAGGAAAGCCGGGCATGGTATAAACGCCAATATTCTTATCATCACTAAAATATTCTGTGGTAATTTCATAGGAGGATCTGTGTTTCCCAAAAGTAATGTAATTGGAACTTCCTGAGCGGTCTTGTGTAGATACTACTACTGAAACTCTGTGAGTTAGTGGCTTCACGCTTTTTGCCAGGGCAATCAATATATCTATGTTTTCTATACCATCGTCATTGGTAATTAGTATATGATTGAACTTGAAGCTGTTTTGTTGGGAAAGGACCGATAGCGGTACAAAAAGTAGAATGATAATATACACTAAGTTTTTCATGATGAGTAGTTAATGAGGGTGTTTTGTCATTATTTTGCCAAAAACATGGCTTTAAGAACTAAGACTTCGTTTTTTCAATATAGGTTACAGTTTTTGGTAAGAAATTGTATATAGCTCTTTAGTAGCTTTGGTTCTACTGGTTTTTTTCAAGCTTATGTATTCTATATCCTAATATCCCACCATTGATATCTATGGCAATATGTAAGAAGACTGCGATCCAGATATTTCCGGAAAAATAGTAAATGGCGGAAAACAACAGCCCTAATATAAATACATTGATGATGTTTTGTTTTCCACTGCCAATATGTGTAATGGCAAAAATGATATTTGTTAATACAAATGCTACCCAAACATTGACATTCTCATGTAAAAACTCAAATAAAAAGAGCCTGAAAATTATCTCTTCACAAATTCCGGCACTTATGGACAGAATGATGAACCAATTAAATTCGCCCTTTGTCTTTGGCAGGTAGAAGTATATGTCTTTGGTCTTTTCTTTAGCGGTATCAAGTGTTTCATAGGTTACATTAGAAAACCTGTATTGTATTATGGAAAGTGCTACAACCAAAATTGAAAGGATAATGCTTATAGTTCCAAAATTTGGATAGAAGTTCAATTGAGGAGTCTTTGTAATAAAAAAGTTAACAAGGATCAGTATCGTTAAAACCCAGAAAATTATAAAGGTCTTTTTATAGTCAATGAGTCTAAACCTGTCGTCTTGTTTTATGCTGTCATTCGTTTTTTTATAGGTTAGTACAAAGTATAGCGGGTAGATGATCCCAATGAAGCCGGCTAATAGTATGGTCCAAATCATTTTATTTTTTGTTTTTGATTGATGAATTAAGGTGTATTGCATTTTCTAACTGCAAACAGCCTTGTGTATGATCTGTAACGAAGTTATGAATTATTTACGATGTTGTGTATATATTTCTGTGAATGAAAAACGCCTCCCAATTCAAGGAGGCGTTTTATGAGCTATATGATGATTAAATTATTCTTTAATAAACTTACGTGTCACGATCTTATCTCCTGAAGTAATTCTCACAAAATAAGTTGCGGACGAAAGTTGAGATACATCAAGGCTTGTTCCCTGAACATCTTTAATATGTCTTACAAGCACTCCGTACATAGAGAATATCTTGATATCATCCATATTTTGCCCAAGAGTGTTTATGGTAACCATGGTTCTGGCCGGATTTGGATAAATTCTGAATTCATCACTGCTGTCATCCAACAAGGTGTAGGTTTGTAAAGGACCCTGATCCTTTGTCGCATCCACACAGAAATTGGTAGCTTCTGAAAATGTAAAGCTTCCACCTGTTACAATAACTCCTTCGGAGCTTTCCAGTGTATAAGAACCATTTCCGTAGGAGCAGCAAATTCCATCACCATAGGTATCTGTAATGGTAAATACATAATCTCCTGAAGCTAATCCATTAATGTCTTCAACTACAGTTGAACCATCCGGGTTAGCAGTAGAATAGCTATTACTTGCTACCGTAGTACCTCCGGAAGTTTGTAATGTCCATCCTGTTTCTTCAGGGTAGTTATCCAAAGTAATGGTCAACGTAAGGTCTGTCGCTGCACAGTTGTTTGAATTTCCGGTAGATAACGATATATCATCTATGGCAATATCTGCCTGCCACGTACTTCCTGTAGTTCTGTTAAAACGCAACTGAACACTTCCGCCTACATAAGCGGCCAGGTCTACATTTGCTGAATTCCATTGGTTTCCTTGATTTCCTGTCTGACTCCAGATCGAGGTCCAGGTACTACCATTATCATCAGAAGCTTCTAAAACAAAAGTTCCCATGTTTGCCGAACCATACATATGATACTGGAAGGAGAAACTAGCCTGTGTTTCACCACTAAGGTCAAAACAAGGTGAATTTAAAATAGCCTGAATGTTAGGATAGTTTGGCGAACTGGCTTCCACGTACATATACCAGGAACCGTCTGCTCCGCTTGATGGCCCTGTATTGTTGGAAGGTGTTCCTCCACTGTCACGGGTCCAGTTAATATCGTCTCCCGTATCTTGTGTCCAGGCTCCAATTGAGCTTTCAAAGCTTTCAGAATAAGGGAAAGATGAAATTCCTCCACTACAACCTGAAGTACTGTTGGTAGTTACATTTACAGTGTTACTCTGTACAGATTGGTTTCCGGCTGCATCGTTAGCGATCACATAGAAATTGTAACCGGTTGCGGCGCTTAGTCCGGTAACTGTATAAGAAGTGCTTCCCGTATTACCAATTAAAGAACCATTTTGGTATACATCATAGCCCGTAACTCCAACATTATCCGTAGAAGCTGTCCAGGACAAGTCTGTGGAAGATGTTGTTGTATTAGAAGCTGTTAAGTTTGACGGAGCAGTAGGTGCTTCGGTATCACTTCCCGAAGTCGATACTGAAATGTCATCTACGGCAATATCTGCCTGCCATGTGCCTCCTGTAGTTCTGTTAAAACGCAATTGAACACTATTGCCTACATAAGCGGCAAGGTCTACATCTGCAGTATTCCATTGGTTCCCCTGGTTTCCGGTCTGGCTCCAGATCGAGGTCCAGCTGTTTCCATCGTCATTGGAAGCTTCCAGACTGAAAGTTCCCATGTCTGATGAGCCATACATATGATACTGAAACGAAAAGGTAGCTTGTGAAGCACCGCTAAGGTCAAAACAAGGAGAATTTAAAATAGCCTGAATGTTTGGATAGTTGGGTGAACTTGCTTCCACATACATATACCAGGAACCGTCTGCTCCACTTGATGGCCCTGTATTATTAGAAGGGGTTCCTCCACTGTCACGGGTCCAATCAATATCGTCTCCCGTATCTTGTGACCAGGCTCCAATTGAGCTTTCAAAACTTTCACTATACGGATAAGAAGTAATACCTCCCGTACATGCAGTGACTGCTGTAGTGGTTACATTTGCAGTATTACTCTGCCCGGATTGGTTTCCGGCCGCATCTTTTGCAATAACATAGAAGCTATATGCTGTAGAAGGGGACAGGCCGGTTACCGTATAACTATTGGTGGCAGCTGTAGCAACTACACTTCCGTTTTGGTATACATCATATCCGGTTACACCTACATTATCTGTGGAAGCGTTCCATGACAGATCCGTACTGCTGGCTGTAGTATTGGATGCGGTTAAGCTTGTAGGGTCCGATGGAGGATCGTTATCCGGCGTTCCGCTTCCAATTTGAAATGCTGCTACATGACTTTTCCGAACCACAGAACTGCTTCCGCTCATATATTCTCCAATATGCCAGAATGTTAGGTCGTCTACCGGATCAACCGTTAATTGGGCATAATCTCCGTAACGCCCGTCACTACGGTTGTTTTGTGCATTTCCGTTCACAATGGTCTGTTCTGCAACGGTCATGGTTCCTAATGCATCACCTGCCAGTCTACCCGTATATCTAAGGGAAGTATAGATCGAGCTGCTTACAATGGTATAGGCCAATCCAATATTTCCCTGGTAATCCATACTGATACTTCCGCAAAAAGTACTGTAGTTAGGTTGGCTATAGGTTCCTTCCTGGTAAATGGTCCATGGCTGCCCGTCTGCACTTTGCCTTAGTTCGTACCATCTAATTCCGGCTCTGGTATCATTACCGCTAACATCTACGGCGAAGTTCATTACTGCAGAATTATGAGTTCCAAAGCGCCTGTAGTTGGTCATATACATCATGGTCGCCTGAAGGGCATCAATATCAGGTCCATTGCCAGGCTCATCCAGATTTTGGAACGAACCGTTATCAAAAACACTGTCAAAAGATGAAGTGTTGATCTGTTGTGGGGACGAAATTGATGAGTTGGAAGGAGTGTTCCAATCCACGCTTATGTTCCAGATCTTCAAGTGATCCTGTGAGACACCGCTCCAGGAATCGTCCTGCATGTATACAATGGGATGCGGAACACCGACCGGAGGAAGGGAAGTTCCTATTGCATTGAAGCCACCCGGGCTGTAAAACCCGTTATTTGATGCACCTGGTAAAGGAAAACCAATAAGCTGTGCATTTACGTTTCCTACCAGCATTTCATCTCTTTCCACTGCATATACCACGTCGCTTGTAGTCATAGATCCTTGATCTTTGTTGGCAGTAATATAGTACCCGTCACCCCAGACAGAAAGTTTTTCGTAATCCGGAAAACTACCGGTATTGAAACGATAGGTATACCACCCGTCGTTGACCGGGTCCGGGCCCTGACAAACAGCAATTAAGAAACCGTTGGGAGTATCACTAAATTCCATAATGATAAACCGGTCCGCAAAACGGTCGTACACCACTACAGGATCTCCCAGTGTTTCTCCCGGAAACAATGTTCCCAGTGAAGCTTCCGGAACCAATACATTTCCGCTTCTGTCCAAAATTCCGAAACCGGAATTAAAGGCATACACATAATGGTTTGGCCCTATGGCCCCGGTAGGGTCATTTAAGACTGTTCCCTGATGTGCAATAAAGTCAGTTATAGGAGCTCTCCCCGGAATTGTTTGAGCATTTCGTTGTTGTTCTATTAAAGGGTCCGGTCCGGTGGGAAGGCCTTTGCCTGGGATAAAAGTGTTACTTCCTCTTCTTTTTGGGGGCGCAACATCTTCAAAACCGGCGGCGGAAATGATGTTGTCCATAGAGGATAATGCCGGAATTTCCCTCATGTACGCAGCAGAACCATAAGAGGTCGCTTTTTGAGATCCATCTTGGGCATACAAGAGTACTCCGCATAAAAATGCGAAAACGGTAAATAGTTTTTTCATGGTAAATAGATTTAAGTTAGTGTTAATTAAACTTGGGGAGATTCAAATTTAACAAAAAAGTAGGAAAAAGACTACTTGATTATAAAATAATTTGTATTTGACCGGATAAATAATTCATTTAAACCTTGTTACATAAAAAAACGCCTCCCAATTAAGGAGGCGTCTGTTATTATATTGAAAAAGAAAAACTAGTCTCTTTTCTTATCTCTATCACGGTTTCTGTTATCTCTGCCGCGATTGTCTCTTCCTCTATTGTCATTACGGGGAGGTCTTTCTTTAAAAGCTTCCGGTTTTGGAAGCAGTGCTTTACGGGATACTTTTTCCTTACGTGTTCTGGGATCGGTTCCAAAGTACTTCACATCAAAAACATCACCCATGTTCACTACATCGCTAACGTTCTCTGTGCGTTCCCATGCCAATTCGGAAACGTGTAACAACACTTCATTTCCGGGAGCTTCGGTATATTCTACTACAGCACCAAAATCCAGCATTTTGATTACTTTCACTTCATATACACTTCCCATTTTCGGCTTAAAAGTGATAGAGTCGATCCTTGCCAATACAGCATCAATACCATTTTGGTCCGTACCAAGGATCTCTACGATTCCTTCTTCGGTTACAGGGTCTTCGTTGATCACAATGGTAGTACCTGTTTCCTTTTGTAGTTCCTGGATCACTTTTCCACCCGGACCGATCAAAGCACCAATATACTCGTTTGCAATGGTTGCTGTCACCATTTTTGGAGCATGTGGTTTCACATCTGCATTAGGTTGAGCGATCGTATCGGTTAATTTTTCAAGGATATGTAATCTGCCTTCAGCAGCTTGCTTTAATGCATTTACAAGGATCTCATAAGAAAGTCCTTTTACTTTAATATCCATTTGGCAGGCGGTGATCCCGTCTGCTGTTCCGGTTACTTTAAAGTCCATATCTCCTAAGTGGTCCTCATCTCCTAAAATATCACTTAATACAGCATATTTTCCGGTTTCTCCGTCTGAGATCAATCCCATGGCTATTCCCGAAACAGGTTTTACCAATTGTACCCCTGCGTCCATTAGTGCCATGGTACCACTACATACGGTTGCCATAGAAGAGGAGCCGTTAGATTCCAATACTTCGGAAACAACACGTACCGTATACGGGCAATCTTCCGGGATCATTCCTTTTAAGGCACGTTGAGCCAGGTTTCCGTGTCCAATCTCTCTTCGTGAAGTACCTCTTATGGGCCTAGCTTCACCGGTAGAGAAAGGAGGGAAGTTATAATGCAGGTAAAAAGTTTCTTCACCTTCATAGGATGGCATATCGATTTGGTTGGCTTCTCTTGAAGTCCCCAAAGTAACAGTAGCCAATGCCTGTGTTTCTCCACGTGTAAATATGGAAGAACCGTGCGTAGAAGGTAAATAATCTACTTCACACCAGATAGGGCGGATCTCATCGGTCTTTCTTCCGTCAAGGCGCAAACCTTCATTTAAAGTAAGGTCACGTACAGCAGCTTTTTCAGCCTTGTTATAATATTTGGAAACCAGGTCTCCTATATCTTCTAATTCTTCTTCAGAAAAAGTAGCCAGAATCTCTTCTTTGATTTCTGAAAATGCCAATCCTCTTTCCTTTTTTGAAGATCCGGCTTTGGCTACGGCATATACTTTGTCGTATGCCATATCATGGATCTTTTTAGCCAATTCTTCATCTTCTCTTTCCGGTTCGTACTCACGTACTTCCTTTTTTCCGAAGGCTTCGGCTAATTTTATTTGCGCCTCACATTGTTTTTTAATGTGCTCGTGAGCAAATTGAATGGCTTCTACCATTTCTTCTTCACTGATCTCTTTCATTTCACCTTCCACCATCATTACAGAGTCGATCGATGCACCGATCATCATATCGATATCGGACTCTGCCAATTGAGCACGGGTAGGGTTAATAATGAACTTGCCGTCTACACGTCCTACTCTTGCTTCGGAAATGGCACATTCAAAAGGGAAATCGGATAACTGAATAGCTGCCGAAGCTGCCAATCCTGCCATTGCATCCGGCATCACATCATCGTCATGAGACATTAACTGGATCATCACCTGTGTTTCTGCGTGATAATCCTTTGGGAATAGTGGGCGCAATACGCGGTCCACCAGGCGCATGGTTAATACTTCACCATCGCTGGGTCTTGCTTCTCTTTTAAAGAAACCTCCGGGATAGCGCCCCGAAGCTGCAAATTTTTCACGATAATCTACCGTAAGGGGAAGAAAATCTACATCACTTTGTTTGTAGTTGGACACTACTGTACATAGCAGCATACATTTTCCGGATTGTACAACAACAGAGCCATGTGCCTGTTTTGCTAATTTTCCGGTTTCAATAGAGATCTCTCTACCGTCACCGAGGTCTATGACCTCTTTAAATACTTTTGGTATCATTTTGTTTTTCATTTTTGCCCATACCATATGAGCGTTTACATTTGGTCAGCGACCGTCAATCGGTCGAGGGTTGTGTTGTTGTGTGGTTGTTGACCAATGAAAAACCTAAGGGTAGCTTTTCTATGTGTTTCAGAAATAAAATCCTGAAAAAAAATATATAAAGTAAAATGGGACACCAAAGCGTCCCATTTTTATTACTTACGTAATCCTAATTCTTTAACGATCGCACGATACCTCATAATGTCCTTCTTCATAAGGTAATCTAACAATGATCTGCGCTTTCCTACTAACTTCACCAAAGAACGCTCTGTGTTATAGTCTTTGTGATTTGTTTTAAGGTGCTTTGTTAAATGATCAATGCGGTACGTGAACAATGCAATCTGTCCTTCTGCAGAACCGGTATCGGTCTTAGACTTTCCGTGTTTTGCGAAGATTTTTTCTTTTTCTTCTGGTGCTAAATACATGCCAATATTACTTAAATGATTTTTATGTACAAATTACCACTCTGGTAATCAAGCGGCAAAAGTACAAAAATCTATTTAATATCAAGCTAATACCGGCTCCTTTTCTTACAAAATGTATACGAAAACGGGCCTTTTTTCGTTTTTAAAGGCATAATAACATAAATTATAAATCATACTTATGGAAACTCTAGTAAAGAAAATCGCCCTGTTTTCTTGTTGTATCGCAAGTATTTTTATGACGAGTTGTAGTTCAAATGACGATAGCGGTACAGTAAATGTTAATTTTTCTGCTGAAGATTCGGCCCGTGCGGCCCAAGCCGATATTATAGTGGAGAATACTTTTAATATCATGGAGAATGGTTATGACGAGGCCGAGGAAACCAAAAGCGGTATTATTTCGCTCTTTACTTCCTGCACAGTCATTACGGTCACGCCTAATGGAGATGGGGGAACTATTGTTTTGGATTTTGGAACATCCTGTACATTAAACAACGGAAGCGTGGTTTCCGGAAAGATCAACCTGGAATATGGCGGTATTGTAGCCGGTACCCGAACCATCAATTACACTTTTGAAGATTATACCTATAATGGACATGGAGTAACAGGAGGAGGTGAAATTGTACGTGATATAGAGAACGATAATGGCAATCCGTCTTCTACAGTAAATGAGACGATCACAGTTAGTTTTTCAAATACCGATATTACGGCTACGCGAGTTGGCTTACGTGTTGCCGAATGGATCGAAGGTGTTGGAAGTGGGACCTGGACAGATAACGTCTATAGTATTATCGGAAACTGGAACACTACATTTTCAAATGGGTTTAGCCGAAGTGGTGAAGTCACACAGCCACTTATTAGGAAGTTGTCCTGTATCTATTTGGTTAGTGGTACTTTAACCATTTCCCAACAGGCGCTTACCGGGACTTTGGATTTTGGTGACGGAACCTGTGACAATAAAGCAACATTTACTTTTAACGGACAAGAATATACTATTCTTCTGGGATTATAATGGTATAATATTATATAAAAAAGCCGCTTCTTGAAGCGGCTTTTTTTATGCGGTTTTTTCTCTGAGAGGCCTGTTTAAAATAAGGTCCAGATAGAGATTGATCTTTCGTTTTAGGTCTTTACGGTGAGAGATGAAATCTAAAAATCCGTGCTCCAGTAAAAACTCTGAAGTCTGAAAACCTTCCGGTAATTCTTTACCGGTTGTGTCACGGACAACTCGTGGGCCTGCAAAACCAATAAGTGCTCCCGGTTCGCCTATATTTATATCTCCCAGCATCGCGAAGGAAGCTGTGGTACCTCCGGTGGTGGGATCTGTACATAAAGAGATATAAGGGATTTTCGCCTCAGATAACTGTGCGAGCTTAGCACTAGTCTTTGCCAGCTGCATTAGAGAAAGGGCAGCTTCCATCATACGGGCGCCTCCACTTTTTGAAATAATTAAAAACGGGGCTTTCTTCTTTAAAGAATAGTCGGCAGCGCGAGCGATCTTTTCACCTACGACACTTCCCATTGAACCGCCTATAAAGCTAAAATCCATACAGGCAACCACTAGGTCTTCTCCCATGGATTTGCCAACAGCAGTTCGTACAGCATCTTTTAATCCGGTCTTTTCCTGCGCCCCTTTTAAGCGGTCCGTATATTTTTTGCTATCCTCAAATTTTAACGGGTCTTTAGAAGCCAGGTTCTTGTCCAGTTCTTTGAATTCGTTATTATCAAATAATATTTCGAAATATTCTTTACTGCCTATTCGAACATGATAACCGTCTTCCGGACTCACATAAAAGTTGGCTTCCAATTCATCAGAATCTACAATTTTTCCGGTAGGGGATTTATACCAAAGTCCTTTAGGGACATCTTTCTTCTCTTCAGTGGGAGTTTGAATCCCTTTTTTTGTTCTTTTAAACCAAGACATATTGTTGGGTTTCGTTTATAATGTGTTTACGTTGTTCAAGTCTTGAAAAGCTTGTTCTAATCGTTTCTTGAATGTAAGCTCACCCTCGCGTAACCATTTACGGGGATCGTAATATTTCTTGTTGGGAGCATCGGCTCCGTCCGGATTTCCTATTTGAGTTCCAAGATAATCAATATTATTGACCATATAATCTCTAATTCCTTCATTAAAGGCAAATTGCAGGTCGGTATCAATATTCATCTTAATCACACCGTAGCCAATGGCTTCTCTAATTTCTTCCAGAGTAGAACCACTTCCACCGTGAAAAACAAAATCAATGGGATTATGTCCCGTATTGAATTTATTTTGGACATAGTCCTGGGAGTTTTTGAGAATAACCGGGGTTAACTTTACATTTCCCGGCTTGTAAACGCCATGTACATTTCCGAAGGCAGCAGCAACGGTAAATTGATCACTGACTTTCATCAATTCTTCATATGCATAGGAAACCTCTTCAGGTTGTGTATATAATTTTGAAGAATCCACATCTGTATTGTCCACACCGTCTTCTTCACCTCCTGTAATACCTAATTCTATTTCCAGAGTCATTCCCATCTTACTCATTCGTTCCAAATAACGTTTTGAGATCTCAATATTCTCTTCTATAGGCTCTTCGGAAAGATCTAGCATATGGGAGCTATACAAGGGAACTCCGGTCCTTTTGAAATGTTCTTCGCCCGCATCCAGTAAACCATCCACCCAGGGCAATAATTTTTTTGCACAGTGGTCTGTATGGAGAATCACGGTAGCACCATATAATTTGGCTAATTCGTGAATGTGTTTTGCTCCGGCAACACCACCTGCAATAGCAGCTCTTTGATTTTCATTAGAAAGCCCTTTTCCAGCATTGAAGTGGGCTCCTCCGTTAGAAAATTGGATGATCACAGGAGAATTTAAAGCAGAAGCAGTTTCCATTACAGTATTAATACTGTTGGAACCAACCACATTAACAGCCGGTAGGGCAAATCCTTTTTCTTTAGCGAATTTGTGTATTTTCTGAACTTCTCTTCCCGTTGCTACACCGGGTTGAATGGAATGACTCATAGATTGATCGATTAGGAAAGCAAAAATAACAAAATTTAATGGTTTAAAAGGGATAGTTGATCCCTATGTTGTAAACTGCATTTGCAAAATTATAGTCTTTAAACCAACGTTCTCCTACAGGCCTTGCCGGGTCATGGGTTTTAAACCCAACGTCAAAGCGAAAAACAAAGAATCCAAAGTCATAACGAAGCCCCAGGCCGGAAGCAACTGCAATTTCTTTAAGGTCTTGAATACCTTCAAATTTAAATTGCGGGGCCTCAATATCGTCAAAGACATTCCAAATGTTACCTGCATCTACAAAGAAAGCGCCTTTAAAGTCTCCTAGAATAGTATATCTGTATTCTCCATTCAAGGCGATTTTAAAATTTGCCTCATTGAAATCTAATACACTTCCGCTACTACCGGGCCCCAGGTCATATGCCCGCCAGCCACGATTATCATTGGCGCCCCCTGCAAAATAACTGCGTGTAAAAGGAATACTGTTGCTGTTGCCATACGGAATGGCGATCCCGCCAAAGGCCCTCATGGCTAAAATATTATTATCATTGAGTTCCCAATGCCGTATGTATTCTGCTTCGGCTTTTGCATATTGTGAAAATACAACTCCAAGGGTCTTATAATTACCATCTTCATTTTTTTCAAAACCTGCAATATTTGCGATTCCA
>JANQOS010000052.1 GCA_028285705.1 Altibacter sp. | reverse complement strand
GAACTGGAATTGAAAGAAATACTTAAAGGGCCTTTGTTTGTAATTCCGTTAGGAGGGAATCTTTATAAGGTAGGAGCGACCTATAGCCGCAATGATTTTTCCATAAATACCACCATAGCGGCAAAAGACCATATCGTTACAAAGTTGAAACAAATGATTCTTTGTGAATTTAATGTCGTGGACCAGATCGCCGGGATACGTCCAACCACAAAAGACAGAAGGCCTTTACTGGGTGTTTTGCCAGAAAGCACAAATAAAGCTTTTTTAAACGGTTTTGGAACTCGTGGCTTTATAATGGCTCCATCCTTATCAAAACTTCTATATGAGTGCTTAGAAGAGGGTAGAGAGCTTCCTGAGGAAGTTGATATAAGGAGATTTACTTAATAGCAGCTTTTTTTCTATCGTACTTAAAAAAGAAATTGATCCAAATATTACGTGATATTCGAAGTATAACAGGTAGTAATATCACCATAGTTGCAACAATTACAAAGAAGGTATTGAGCCTGTCCAATCCAATAAAAAGATATGTTATGATAAAAGTTGCAATCGCAATGGCAACTCCCAATGCATAACTTACATACATGGCTCCATAGAAAAAGGAAGGTTCAATCTTAAATTTAGTATCGCAATGCGGGCAACGTTCATGCATTTTAAGTGTTTCGGAGAGGAGGTAAGGATTTCTTTTTTTATACATTTTTCCGGTATGGCAAACCGGGCATGTACTACTTAAAATACTATAAATCTTTAAACCTTTCATTTGTATTTTATTTTTACAATAAATGGAATTTGCCTTTAGCCAAAGAAGTTAATACGATGCTATTCTTAAGGCTCATTTCATATCATTTTTTTTGCAGTACAAAATTAAGCATCTTTGCAAAACTTTTAGTTACAAATGTTACATAAATGCTGAACATTCATAATCTTTCCGTTTCTTTTCAAGGGGACTACCTATTTGAGAAAATCACCTTTCAACTTACGCCAGGTGACCGTGTGGGCCTGGTGGGTAAGAACGGTGCCGGAAAGTCTACTTTGTTGCGCATTATTGCCAATGAGCAAGAATATGATGAGGGGCAAATTGCGACCGATAAAGAAATCTCCATAGGTTTTTTAAAGCAAGATATTGATTTTACCAAAGGGAGAACCGTATTGGAAGAGTCCTATGAAGCATTTATTGAAATTAAAAAGCTGGAAAAACAGCTGGAAGAGATTAATATCCAATTGGCAGAGCGTACCGATTATGAAAGTGAGAGCTATCACCAATTAATGGTGGATTTAAATGAAATTCAGCATCAATACGAGATTCACGGAGGATATAATTATCAAGGGGAAACAGAACGTATTTTGCAGGGGTTGGGTTTTCAGCGTGAAGATTTCAATAAACTTACAGAAACTTTTTCAGGCGGATGGCGAATGCGGATCGAGTTGGCAAAACTATTGCTTCAGAACAATGATATCTTACTTCTTGATGAGCCAACCAATCATTTGGATATTGAATCTATTTTATGGCTGGAGGATTTCTTAAAGAACTATGCCGGAGTTGTTGTGGTTGTTTCTCACGATAAAATGTTCCTTGACACTATTACCAATCGTACCATTGAGATCTCCCTTGGAAAGATATATGATTATAATAAACCATATTCCAAATATTTAATTCAAAGAAGTGAATTAAGAGAACAGCAGCTGGCTTCTCAAAAAAACCAACAGAAGAAGATCGAGCAAACAGAAAGGCTGATTGAAAAATTTAGAGCTAAGGCCAGCAAAGCTACTATGGCGCAATCGCTTATTAAAAAACTTGACAGGATCGACCGCATAGAAGTAGATGAAGACGATAACAGTGTAATGTCATTACATTTCCCAATTTCCATAAACCCGGGAAAAGTGGTGATCGAGGCCGAAAACGTTTCGAAAAGTTATGGTGAGAAGAAAGTACTTCAACATATAGACCTTTTGGTAGAGCGCAACAGCAAAATCTCATTTGTTGGCCAAAACGGGCAGGGAAAATCTACTTTGGCAAAAATTATTGTAGGGGAGATTGAGCATAGTGGAAACCTAAAATTAGGACACAATGTGGAGATAGGGTATTTTGCGCAGGACCAAACAGAATATCTCGATGGGAGTAAAACCGTCCTGGATACAATGATCGATGCTGCTAATGAAAAGAACAGAAGCAAGGTACGGGATATTTTGGGTGCTTTTTTATTTAGGGGAGAGGAAGTTGAAAAGTATGTGAGGGTTTTAAGCGGAGGAGAACGCAACCGTTTGGCACTTGCCAAATTACTGCTACAGCCCTTTAATGTTTTGGTGATGGATGAACCTACCAATCATTTGGATATAAAATCTAAAAATGTATTAAAGGAAGCTTTAAAGAAGTTTGAGGGAACTTTGATACTGGTATCACACGACCGTGATTTTTTACAGGGATTGAGCAATAAAGTGTATGAGTTTAAGGACCATAAGATCAAAGAATATTTAGGTGACATTGATTTTTTCCTGGAACAACGCAATATTCAAAACTTGAGAGAAGCTGAGAAACGTACCGTAGAAGTTTCAGAAACAAAACAAAAAGAAACTTCCGGAAAGCAATCGTATGAACATCAAAAAAAGATAAAATCACTTACCAATAAACTTAGCAAGATAGAAGCTTCCATAAATAAATTAGAGAGAGAAATTAAAGCGATAGACATCGAACTCTCAATAAATTATGATGAAACTATTGCAATTCCCAACTTTTTTGATGATTATCAAAAAAAGAAGACAGAGCTGGAGAAATTAATGGAAGACTGGGAAGCCATTACCATTGAAATAGAGTTAGCAACGTAATAATGTTTGAACATTCTTTTCAGTGTCCGTATTGTTGGGAAGAAATATCCATGTTATTGGATGTTTCGGTAATCCGCCAAACGTATATTGAGGATTGTGAAGTTTGTTGTAATCCTATAGAGGTTACTCCCACATTTAAAGACCGGGTACTGGTGGCGTTCACGGCCAACAGTATAGGACAATAATATTTTCATAAAAGACTTTGCGGATACAACAAATCCTTTGTATCTTTGCCGTCCATATCGCGGGATAGAGCAGTAGGTAGCTCGTCGGGCTCATAACCCGAAGGTCGCAGGTTCGAGTCCTGCTCCCGCTACAAAGAGGCTCCTTGAGAAATCAAGGAGCTTTTATTTTGGGGTCAATCGTAGTTTGCTTCGAAATTGAGGTCCTTTTTTGTTTGCCTTCCTAAAACAGGATTTTATAAGAATTAAAGCAACTTTTTTTGTTAGGTATAAGGTTACATTTCAATTTGATTCAACATATTCATTTTCTCAATTAAAACACCTGTGATAGCAACAACCGCAGGTTTTGGAATATTATCTTCATCAAACGGCCATTTGCTTGTAGGGGTTTTCAAATCTGTGGTTTGCTCGCCCGGATGTTGTATACTTAAAAATAATGTTTTCCCGTCTGGTGAAAACCATGGGCCTGTGAGTTCAGCATCTTTTGGAGCCGAGGCTACTTGAATTACCTTTCCTGCGTCTTTTCCATACCTGGGAATTACAAACAAACCATTATTCTTAAATGGCATATAAGGCCAATTTTCTTTATTCATTGCACTTCCTGATATGTCTGAAGTCATCCAGAGGTTTCCTGATAGATCAAAAGCCAAATTATCCGGGCAAGAGAATCCGTTTTCTTCGCCACCCACTTTGTAAGTAGAGGTTTTAAAGGTTAAGGAATCAAACGCTCCATCGGTTTCTTCTATTTTTAGGATTGAACCATGGAAATCATTTTTACTCTTATTGTTGGTTAAGGTCACAAATATATTTCCGGTAATAGGATCAATTTCAATGTCCTCAGGCCTATTTAACTCTGTTGCACCCAATAATTTTGCGGCTTCTCTGGCTCTAATTAACACCTCGGTCTGGTCTTTAAATTTGTTTCTTAAAACAGGTTGGTTTTCCCAGTCTAAAGCGAGCCATTTTCCATTAATAGTATCTGCTACATAAAGTGTACCTGCTTTTAAAGATCCTGGCTTAGAAGAGATAAACTTATACAAGTGTTCGTCGTCTTTATCATCTCCGGTATAGGCAACGACCCGTTTATCATCTAACTCATACAAAGTACAGCATTCATGGGCAAAGCGCCCTAAAGCAATATGTTTTTGCGCTGTTCCGTCCTTAGGATCAATTTCTACTACCCAGCCATAATGTTCTGGCGGGTAATCATAAAAATTTTCCCACCCGTAATCACTAGATCTCTTAGTGGCAGTGTTATTTTCATCATATTCAGTTTCACCAAAAAAACTATCGTAGTTTTCTTCACAGCTAAGAAAGGTATTCCAAGGGGTAATACCGCCAGAGCAATTACTATGTGTTCCAATAACTGTAGTTTTTCCTTTAATTGGATGATCCCAGTTCAATTGCATGGGTGTTTTGGCAGTAATTCTTCTGTTATGAGGATCATTTTCTACAATGTTCCATCTTCCGTTTTCTTCTTTGACTCGTACAATACTTCCGCCAACATTATACATCTCTTTATCTACTTGCTCCAGGGTTCGATGCCGAAATGGATCGTCATAATTTTTAAAATTGAAGCCAGAAACAAAAAGCGGATTTACATATTCATGATTTACCCATAGCAATCCGTCTTTTGGGTTCTTTTTATCGAAAGGGATGAAGCAGGTAAAATCATTATTAAAACCAAAGGAATCTTTATTACTGATTTTGTCCCCCCATTTAACTATAACATGATAATCTAATCCTTTTGTGAGTAATAAATCATCTTTGTTAGATGGCGACAATGCTTCTAAAGCTAAGTCTTTGAGTTGCCGAAACTTTTCTTCTGAAAGTCTTTTTGTTTTTACTGGCATGGCAGTGTTACCACAACCTATTAAAAAAGGAGGGGTTACCATAAAACCTAAACTTGCTTTTCCCAAAAAAGAAATAAATTTTCTTCTATTATATTTCATATTTTTTTTCAAATTTTTACTTCACATATAATTTTTTGGTTAGGTAATAGGTTTTTTCTTATTGGCTTCTATTTATGATCATCCTGCTGCTTGCTGCTTAAAAAACCTTCTGTTGACCTGAAGGTTTTTTAGATGAGCTATTATAAGGAAAATACTTCCTAAACATGTAATGACTATTTCCATATTTTCAAGAAAATCCAATCGACTTAAAACAATAAGAATGAGCCCAATTATTGCCATATTCTTAGGTGTATGATCTTTATGCCGTTTCAGGCTTGGTTTCAACGATGCATAAGCAAATAAAAAACCAAGAGTGATGAACCCCCATTCAATCAAAGGATTCTCCAGAAATTGTAAACTATTGAGAGCAGTGAATGCCAATAATAAAGGTAGTAATGCGCAATGTAAGGCACAGCATAGGGCACTTACAATTGCAATTTTATCAAATAACTTGTGTTTCATTAAAATTGTTTTAAAAAGGTTATTTTGCTTATGAATTGTGTTGTACTTTGAACCGGATCGAACACATCTGTTTGTGTATCGTTAAATACCAAATACACAAAGGAGAGTGGCATATATTCCCAACTGAAGCGTACATTCCAACGCCCTTGTTCATTAAAACTATTGTATTGATAGAA
>JANQOS010000044.1 GCA_028285705.1 Altibacter sp. | reverse complement strand
GCTATTTCGGGAAAAGAAATTAATGCAAACTACGGACCACCCAGAAAAGGAGATGTTCGAGATTCTTTGGCAAATATTGATAAGGCGAAAGAGCTATTGGGATATCAGCCTTTATTTTCTGTTGCGGATGGTTTAAAGATAACTTGGGAAAAATTCAATACTGTATGAGTAGCGGAGGTGAAAAATGGTTATATGAAATCTCTGCAAAGCGGAAGCTTATAGATATTAATTTTAAAGAGGTCTGGCGATATCGGGACCTGTTGTTGCTTTTTGTAAAACGGGATATTACTACCGTATATAAGCAAACCATTTTGGGCCCCTTGTGGTTCTTGATCCAACCGTTATTTACTTCTGTGATATTTACGTTGGTCTTCAACAATCTGGGAGCCATTAAAACCGGAGCAATTCCTCCCTTTTTGTTTAACCTTGCGGGAATTACTGCCTGGAATTACTTTAGATCTTGTCTAACAGGTACTTCCAATACGTTTAAGAGCAATCAAAATATTTTTGGAAAAGTATATTTTCCCAGAGTGATCATGCCAATGTCGATCACTATTTCCAATCTAATGAAGTTTGGTATACAGCTATTGATCTTTGCAGGATTCTATGCATACTATCTGTATACGGGAAAGGACATCACGGTCAATTACAATTTATTTCTTTTTCCGGTATATATCATTATGATGGCCTTATTGGGACTGGGGCTGGGAATGACGATTTCTGCGTTAACGACCAAATACCGTGATTTGAATGTACTGGTGGGTTTTGCCACATCTTTACTAATGTATATGTCTGCAGTGCCATATCCGGTGTCTGAAGCAAGATCCAAATTTCCTCCTTTTGTTGCAGATTTTGTTGTATATAATCCTTTAACTCAGATTATTGAAGGATTCAGGTATATGCTGTTGGACACGGGAACTTTTAGCTGGCCCGGACTGATATATACTTTGGCAGTATGCCTTGGAGTATTCTTTGTAGGTCTGATCATATTCAACAGAACGGAAAAAAGTTTTATTGATACGGTTTAAAGATAGTTCTTAACAAACAAACAATAATTGAATAATATTGAGTAGAAACAACAATATTCGTCTTTTTTTCTGGTCTTCTGTTCTTTTTGAAAAGAAACAACATGAGAACTACGGAGATTTACTTTCCAAATATCTGGTAGAAAAGTTGTCCGGACAAAAAGCTATATATTATAATGCCCCTAAGAAACGCAAAGCTTTTTTCCAACAAAAACACCTTCTGGCTATTGGGAGCATAATGAGTTATGCAACAAAGAAGTCAATGGTGTGGGGAAGTGGTATCATCACAAAAAAAGATACGTTTTCCGGAGGAACCTTTTATGCGGTACGGGGCCCCAGATCCAGAGAGCGTGTTTTGGAGTTAGGATTTCGGTGCCCGGAAGTATACGGAGACCCTGCATTATTACTGCCTGACTACTATAGACCCGTCGCCGTGGAAAAAAGCCATACGTTGGGTATCATTCCACATTATGTAGATTTCCCAAAAGTAGCGGCCTGGTATCAAGATAATCCCAATGTAAAAGTGATCGACCTAATTGGAAATGATGTAGAGGCCATTACCAGAGAAATTTTAAGTTGTGAAAGAACGATTAGTTCTTCATTACATGGAGTAATTGTATCTCATGCCTATAGGATACCTTCGGTATGGGTGCGTTTTTCAGACAAACTTACCGGAGATAATGTAAAGTTTGAAGACTATTTCTTATCTGTAGGGCTTCAGCCCTATACGGGAATGCTGATCGAGGATGCAATTTCTTTTTCAGAATTAGAATCATTCTTTAATACTTCTGAAAAACTCCCCAAAAAAGAAACCCTTGAAATAATTAAAGAAGAATTGTTAAAAGCGTTTCCGCAGATGTAGACAGTGTTCATTTTTTCAATACAAATATCCCATTCAAATATTTTTTTAACTCTGCACTAAAAGGATTATTTTTAACACGCATTTATATATTCATTATATATTGTTTCAAATCAACAACTTTTCATGCACCGCTTAAAGCAACTTTATACTAAACTACTTTTCTTAAGATCGAAGTTATACAATACCTTATTTGGAAATAGAAACTATCAAAAATTTGTGATTATTAGCAGATCCCGTACAGGTTCAACGCTATTAATGGCATTTTTAAGGTCACATCCCGAAGTGCATATTGAAGGTGAGATATTTAAAAATCTGAATGGAAAATCTTGTGCGCAGGTTTGGGATGAATTATTTGCGAAAAGGCCAAAAAAAATTAGGCAGGTTGGTTTTAAATTGTTCTATTATCATCCTTTTGATGATGATAAAGAAGTATGGAATTTTTTAGACAAAGATAATAGTGTCTCTATTATACATCTGCGTAGAGAAAACCTCTTAAAAGCTTATGTTTCTCAAAAAATAGGAGAAAAAACCAAAAAGTGGACTGAAAACATTAATAACCAAGAGGTTATTAAAGATAAAAAAGTGATATTAGAACCTGGAGCCTGTGTTGAGGTATTTGAAAAGATAAGTAATTATGAGAATGAAACACGCGAACGATTTAGTTCCAGGCCTAATTATATGGAGATCACTTATGAAGCATTGGCTAAAGATAATCAGGGTGAGATGGCCACAGTATTTCAGCATTTGGGATTACCTCCGCATATTGTAAGTGCCAAATTAAAAAAACAAAATCCGGAACCATTAAAGAATCTGATCGCTAATTATGATGAATTGTTTGGGTATCTTGAGAACACAAAATGGAAGTACTTAATGAATAATTAACTCTGGCTATGAGCACTATTTTAAAAGTTGAAAATTTGAGCAAGCAATACCGATTAGGGTTAGTGGGAACAGGTACGTTAACCCATGACCTCAACCGGTTTTGGCATAGCATTCGAGGCAAAGAAGACCCTTATATTAAGGTTGGGGCAATAAATGATAGAAGTGTAAAAGCCACCGAAGACTATGTATGGGCCCTGCAGAATATTAACTTTGAGGTACAAGAGGGCGAAGTACTTGGTATCATTGGTAAGAATGGCGCCGGGAAATCTACTCTGTTAAAAATACTCTCTCGTGTAACGAGCCCTACAACGGGAGTTATAAAGACCAAAGGGCGAATAGCATCACTATTAGAAGTTGGTACCGGTTTTCATCCTGAATTGACCGGAAAGGAAAACATTTATTTGAATGGAGCTATCCTGGGAATGACAAAGGCCGAAGTCAATAATAAAATAGATGAAATTGTCGCCTTCTCGGGATGTGATATGTATATAGATACCCCTGTAAAACGCTATAGCAGTGGAATGAGGGTGCGTCTGGCTTTTGCCGTAGCAGCTCATTTAGAACCGGACATTCTTGTTATAGATGAAGTACTGGCAGTTGGTGATGCTGAATTTCAAAAAAAAGCCATAGGAAAAATGCAGGACATCAGTTCCGGGGAAGGCCGGACAGTTTTGTTTGTAAGCCATAATATGGCCAGTATCCAGGACTTATGTACCCGGGTAGTTATTTTGGAACACGGAGGACTGACATTCGACGGTTCTGTTTCGGAAGGAGTCAATCGTTACTTGAATGCTAACAAACCATCCGAAGGATATTTGGACTTTGATAATACGGACTCTGTTTTTAAGGCCAAATTCACAAGATTTGAATTACAGGATAAGGAAACAAACATTACACCTTCTTTTAAGTCCGGAGATGCGATCACATTTAAGATTTCCGTGAAGGTTACTTCAATTATAAGGAACCCTATTTTTAGTTTGAGATTAAGTGATAACAACAATATCAATATTATTACCTGGAGAAGTAATGATTATGTTGAAGAGCCTTTCAGAAAAAAAACAGATTCAAATTTTGATATAACCATCACAACCAAAGATCTATTTTTATTGGATGGTATTTATACACTATCTATGAGTTTTCTTGACGGAAAGGAAATGCTGGATTATAAGGCCAATTTTATAAATTTTGAAATACTGCCTAACAAACCTAATGATAATTTCTATTCCATAACCAAAGCAAAAACCTCCAATAGTATTATTTTTTCTGAACCATATTGGAATATTACTCAAAACAGCTAACATATGACCGAATATTCTAAATTACTTACTAAAGGGAAAAAGCAATTTTGGAAGAAAAACCCCATAAACGGAGCTATAAAGATTGAAATACCAAATATGGTAGACTTTAGTATGTATTGTGAAAATGATGATACGGTCGTGAAGGAGTTGTACTGGACAAATTTTACAGGCTGGGAACATACAAGCCTGATACTCTGGAAAGAGCTGCTTACCAATTTTGAGCAGGGAACAATTCTGGATATAGGTTCTTATACAGGGATATATTCGTTGCTTGCTTCAAAATATGCAAAACAATCCGATATTTATGCTTTCGAAATTCAAACCAACTGTATAGCGAGGTTGGAAAAGAATATTGAGATCAACGCTATTGACAATATCACTATTGTAAATGCCGCCTGCACGGATGAAAATGGAGAAACCACCTTTCACTTTTATGAGGAAGAAGGGATCATTAGTTCTGTTGCCGGCCTTATGCCCAAAAAGATGAATAACCTGCAGAAAGAGGTCAAGGCAGTGAGATTAGATGATTATTTTGGTGAAGAAAAAGAAGTTAAGCCCATTAAACTTATAAAAATGGACGTAGAAGGCGCCGAACAAGCTACTTTGAGAGGAATGAAAAATATCCTGGAGAAATATACTCCTTCCATTCTATTAGAAATTAATAATGCCAAAGAAATCAAAGATGTTAAGGCTCTCTTTCCTAAGAACTATAGCGTCTATGATATCCATGAAGATAAATTACAATTAAAAAAGCTTCGTTGGTATAAAAAACCTACTACCTATAGAAATTATCTTTTTACACCCCTTTCAAAAGAAGAGTTGAGTACTATATTTAGCGGGGCAATTATTTAAAATCAATATATGGCAGTTTCAAAGAAAGTAGGTATTATATCAGGCAGATATCCTCTTACCCGGTTTAATTCTGCCATTAACCACAAGGTGTATGCAGACGGGTTTGGATATACCTATATACATTGTAACTGGCCCACTCAAACTAAGAACCCCTATTTTAATAAGATTGAATATCTGCTAGCGTATATCGATCTGTTCGATTATTTGATATGGATCGACGATGATGCTTTTTTCTATGACTTTAGTAAGGATATCATGCAGTTTGCACCTACAGATGATACCTTTTTATCTATTTGCAAAAGCCCTTCTTTTAAAGAATTAAAAACCTATTTGAGCTCCGGGCAATTTATTGTTAAATGTAATACGCTTGCCAAACAATTTTTGAATGAAGTCAAAGTTCAAAATTTAAACCAGATAAAAAAATGGTGGGAACCGTCTTTAGGTTATTTCACAAGAGGTGATCAGGATGCAATGGTCTATTTATTGTTGACGAACCGGGATTATAAAGACATGTTCACATTGTACGATTATAAGTGCTTTAATAGCAGGTTTGAAAATTTGTTTGAACAAGATGTCCATACTCCTTTAATCTTGCATTTTACAGGAAAACCGGAGATAAAATGGAAAACTTATCTAAAAACCAGGAAACACACCGGCTTGCATTCTTCATTAGTCCCCGAAACACTTTTAAAAAAATATAATAATACATCCGGAAGCAATAATAAAGGGGCGGTTAGATCTTTTCTCAAAAGAATTAAGGGATGGTTTTGAGGCTAAAGAAACATAAAATAGATATAATTCCGGAATACATTGAAGAAAAGATACGTTCTTATAAATACTCTTTTAATCCAAGTTATACTGTATGCCTCGACACAAAGGCTTTGAGTATACGCTTGTATAATGAAGAGACCGATAAGATCGAAGCACATTTGTTTATTTGGAGATCAGAAAATGATATCGTAGAAATAAACCTTTCCTCTTACTTTGAGGACTCTTGCAATATTGCAAAGGTCGCAGATCCCAAATTATTTGTAATGGATAATTGTATTTGGGGGACTTTTAATACCGGGCACGTTAGTAGGGGAAGCAATGAGCTGTTTTTGTTCAAAATTGAAAACTCAGAAATTGCTAGCTATTACGCATGTAAACTTGAAGGTAGAAGAAGAATTGAGAAGAATTGGAGTTTTTATTCTCATAGTGGAAATGTTTATGCACTATAC
>JANQOS010000186.1 GCA_028285705.1 Altibacter sp. | reverse complement strand
ATCCAACCAGTCCTCGTTGCCAGTGTTTCATATTGTCCGGATTGTCCAGCTTTTTTATGACTTCTTCACGGGGCAGATTAATGATGATCTCAGATGTGTATTTCATCTCTTTTAGTATTTAAAATTTTTAATTAAAAACTATACGCCATGAGAAATATTTCCTTTTCAGGCAAAATTTCAGAATGGCTTACTCTTTGAAATATAGCTACTGCAAGTTACATTTTTTTGATATAATTTGTATGTGCCTTAACACACTGTAAATTTTGTGAAAACGTTAGTGTTAACAAACTTGTGTAACCATAGCTTTTTGTTATTTTTGTGAGGTTTATATCCCAAAATCAGTTTTAAATATGTTTAAAAAATTAGCACCACTTTTTTTACTGTTCCTTTTTACGTTTTCATCCATTGCACAAAAGAAAAAAGATGTTTTACTTACTATAGATGAAACTCCTGTCCATACTTCTGAATTTGTACGGGTTTATAAGAAAAACCTCGAATTGGTTCAGGACGATTCTCAAAAAGATGTTGAAAATTACTTAGAGCTGTTTATAGACTATAAACTGAAAATTGCTGAAGCATATAGACAAAAGCTACACGAAGACAGTAATTATAAAAAAGAATTTTCAAAATACCAGGAACAACTTTCCCGCAATTACCTTTATGAAGATAAGGTTAATGATGACCTTGCCATGGAAGCATATCAACGAGGATTGGAAGAGATCAATGCGTCTCATATCCTGGTGTTTGCAAGTTTTGATGATTTGCCTCAGGACACGCTTGCCGCTTATAATAAAATTGAAAAGATCAGGGAAAGAGCCTTAAAAGGAGAAGATTTTGAGAAACTGGCCAGGGAAACTTCAGAAGAACCTTCCGCAAAGGAACGTGGTGGAAATCTGGGTTACTTTTCAGTTTTTACTTTGGTGTATCCTTTTGAAACAGCAGCATACAATACACCGGTTGGAGAGATATCTGAGATCGTAAGAACACAGTTTGGATATCATATCATTAAGGTAATCGATAGAAGAAAGAAATTACATGAACTTACAGTGTCTCATATCATGCTTTCGGACAAAGCAGATTCAACACGAACATTTGATCCGGAAGAGCGTATTAAAGAATTGCACAGCCTTATTCAGCAGGGAGAATCTTTTGAAAACCTGGCAAAACAATTCTCTGACGACAAAAGCTCCGGAAAACGTGGTGGCCAGCTCAATAAATTCAGCAAAGGAGATCTGCGTTCTGACGAATTTGAAGAAGCCGCATATGCGCTGGAGACTGCAGGAGATGTTTCCGAACCGGTAAAAACAAGTTTTGGGTGGCATCTTATTCGTTTGGATGAGATACATACGATTCCAACCTTTGAAGAAAAGAAAAGAGACCTCTTAAATAGGGTTCAGGATGCGAGTCGTACAAAGATTGTGACCAACAAGGTCAACAAAAAGATCAAAGACAAATACGGCTACACCAACGACGGAACCTATAAAACATTTTTCAATGAATACCTGAAAGATGAGGTATTGCAAAGGAAATGGGTCTACGACACACTTTCCAGGGAAAAAGACAAAGTGATCTTTACTATTGGAGACAGAGCGTTGCATTATAGTGATTTTGCAGAATACATAAACCACCGCCAACGTAGAACAAAAGCCTATAAAACCAAAGAAGGCTTAATTAATGGTATGTTTGACGAATTTGAAACCTTAGTACTGAAAAACTACTTTAGAGACAGGTTGGAGTTTGAAAATGAGGAATATGCCGGTATAATTACTGAATACAGGGATGGGTTGCTCATTTTTGATGTAATGGACAAGAATATCTGGGGTAAAGCAAAGAATGACTCTATAGGCCTGCAAAAGTTTTACGATGCCACAAAAGAACAATATGTCTGGAAAAAACGAGTTGATGCTATTATAGTCTCTGCTACGAACAATGTAACTGCCCGGGAGGTTGGTAAATTGTTGGAACAGGGCAAAACAGAGGAAGACATCAAAAAACAATTCAATACAGAGGAAGCAGTAAATGTGATCATTTCAAATGGTGTTTTTGAAATAGACCAAAGTGACCTCCCTGAAAATTTTGAAGTAGTTGAAGGCGTTTCAAAAATATACCCTGTAGACGATTCTTTTGTTATTGTAAAAGTAAAAGAGATCATTGAACCCAGCATAAAAACCCTGGATGAAGTGAAAGGGAAAGTATTGAGCAATTACCAAAACCACCTTGAAGAGAATTGGGTAAAGGAGCTTAGAAAAAAATACGAAGTAGAGATCAATAAAAAAGCCCTCAGAAAAGTTATCAAAGAATTGAGTTCTTAATGCGTACCATAATTATCCCCCTTTTTTGCATTTTCCTTTTAGTTTCCTGTGACTATTTTAAAAGGGATACTGAAAAAGTTCCTGTTGCACGTGCCAATGATGCCTATTTATACGAAGAAGATATAAAAAAGCTCATTTCCGAAAGCACTTCAAAAGAAGATAGTACACTCATTGTCAGCAACTATATTAACCGTTGGGCAACCCAACAACTGTTGATTAACCAGGCAAAGATCAATCTTTCCGAAGAAAAACTGGCCACTTATGACAGGCTCGTCCAGGAATACAAGAACGACCTCTATACGGAAGCTTATAAAAGTACTATCGTATCACAGCAATTGGACAGTACCGTTTCAGAAAATGAACTGGCGGATTTTTATGAACAGAATAAGAATAATTTCAAACTCAATGATGTGCTGCTAAAGGTCAGGTATATTGTTGTAGATGACAATTATTCGAACATAGCAGCTGCCAGGCAAAAGCTGGATCGTTTCAATGAAGAAGACAAAGCCGAACTGAGCACACTTGGCATTCAGTTTAAAGAGTATAATTTCAATGATTCCATTTGGGTTAAGAAGGAAGCTTTGGTAAATACATTGCCCGTTATAAACGGTAACGAAGGACAAGTGTTAAAAAAATCTAATTTTACACAATTACAAGATTCATTAGGAGTATATTTGGTGAAAATTCAGGATATTTTAAATCCTAATGATATTGCACCGCTTTCTCATGTTAAACCAACCATCACACAGATCATTCTCAACAAAAGAAAGCTGGAGCTTATAAAGAAACTTGAAAAAGATATTACTAAAGATGCTATTAAAAACAAAAACTTTGAGATCTATAGAAATCAATAGCCTCCTTTTAGCGCTATTAATGATAACCTCAGTGCCGGCTTTTGCTCAGGATGTGGTTACAATAGATAGTACAGGTGTGGCAAAAAGCAATGAGAACGGTATTACAGATTCACTGCAAAAAAAGGATACGGTATTGCCTTTTAAACGCTATAAGGCCGAAGGTGTAAGTGGAGTAGTTGGCGATTATGTGATTTTGGATAGTGATATCGATAAAAGCTACTTAGAACTTGATGCTCAGGGTATTTCCACAGAAGGGATCACTCGCTGCCAACTATTTGGGAAGTTACTGGAAGATAAACTATATGCACATCACGCAAAACAAGATAGTATATTCGTATCTGATGCTGAAATAAACCAACAGATAGATCAGCAGTTACAATACATGATCAGTGAATTGGGAAGTGAAGAAAAAGTAGCCAGTTACTACAGGAAGGACAATATCGCAGAGCTGCGTAAAGACCTGTTTGAAGTAAATAAAACACTTAGGCTTGCAAGTGATATGCAACGTAAGGTAGTTGAAAATGTAGAGGTTACACCCGAAGAGGTTCGTGAATTTTTCTTCTCGATCCCGGAAGACGACCGCCCGGTATTTAGTGCCGAAGTGGAAGTTGCACAGATCGTGATCGAACCCGAGATCACAGAAGAAGCCAAACAAAGAGTAATAGACAGATTAAGTCAAATGCGGGCAGATGTAGTAGACAATGGCGCAAGCTTTGCAACAAAGGCCGTGTTATACTCAAAGGACGGAAGTGCGGCAAAGGGTGGATTAATTCCCGGTATAAAACGTAACTCTCCGTATGCGAAAGAATTTAAGGACCAGGTGTTTTCACTACTGGAAGGTGAAGTAAGTGAACCCTTTGAGACCGATTTTGGATATCACATACTCTATGTAGAAAAGATCAGAGGGCAGGAGGTAGATGTAAGGCATGTGATCCTATTTCCCGAGGTTTCTCAAAAGACAATAGATGAGGCTCGTGTGAAGGTCGATTCAATTCGGGCTAAGATTGTAAGTGGTGAAATGACCTTTGCCGAAGCTGCCAGAATATATTCGGATGAAGTAGAAACAAGAAATAATGGAGGACAGTTGGTTAACCCTGTAACAGGAGACACACATTTCGACCTTACTAAAATGGATCCGACCCTAAGTGCTCAGGTATACAACTTAAAAGAAAACGAAGTTTCAAAAGTATATACAGACAGAGATTATACAGGAAAAAGCAGCTTCAAGATCCTTACAGTTACCAATCGATATGAAGAGCATAAGTCTGACTATGTGAAAGATTATGAAAAAATAAAAGAACTGGCTCTCAAGGAAAAACAGATCAAAACCATTGGGAAGTGGCAAGAGAAGAAGATAAAAGAGACGTATGTGAATGTTAATGAAGATTATCAAGACTGCGAATTTTCCAGTAATTGGGTTAAAAAATAATTAACAAAACACTTATGTCAGACGTAGCAGCAGTAGAACAATTAGTAGTAAAATACAACGCCCTACGGCAAGAAATTAAAAAGGTAATAGTTGGACAGGATGAAGTAGTGGAACAAGTACTTTTGTCCATATTCTCGGGTGGCCATGCACTACTAATTGGTGTCCCGGGATTAGCAAAGACACTTTTGGTAAATACTGTTGCTGAAGCCCTGGGACTTCAATTTAAAAGAATACAATTTACACCGGACCTAATGCCCAGCGATATTTTGGGATCGGAGATCCTGGACCAGAATCGTGAATTCAAATTTATAAAAGGGCCCATCTTTGCGAATATAATTTTGGCAGACG
>JANQOS010000185.1 GCA_028285705.1 Altibacter sp. | reverse complement strand
AAATTCCAGCTTTTTGGCAGCACGAATAGAATCGCGAACACGTTTGCGTTCTGCCATTATTCTTTCACGTTCGTCTTTCTTCTCTTCAATTGCTTTTTCGCGTTCTGTTACTTCCTTATCTTCTTCCAAAGAAAGATCATCTCTCTTTTCTATTTCACGTTTTTCTCTTTTACTGGTAGCTTCTTTTCGCTTAGCGGCACGATTAATACTTCGTAATACCTGGTCACTTATGTCATTTCTTTCGGCAGCAAATAACATTACTATATCTGCAGATTTATCGAAGATGAAGTCGTATTTTTTGTTTTCAGCAATTTCTTGAACAATATTGAAGACCTGATCCTGAATGGGTTGAACCAATTGCCTCCGCTGGATCATTAAATCTCCATTAGGGCCAAATCTGTCTTGTTGGTATTTAAGCATTTCATCTTCTTCAATTTTTATCTCTTCTTCGCGCTCTTCTATTAGTTCTTTGGTAAGCAATACGCGTTCATTGCTTAAGTTGAGCTTCATTTGATCTATTGACTTTTGTTTCTTCTCAATATCCTTTTTCCATCTTTGTACTTTCCCTTCTAACTGAGTTGAAGCTTCAGTATATTCAGGAACATTTTCAAGAATATATTCCATATCAATATATCCAATACGAACGCCTCTCTGTGCATTTGCTGAAAAGCTAAAGCACAAAATAAAAAGTGCGAAAAAAAGTAACTTTGTTGTTTTCATAATTGCTGGTTGTTGTTTAAGAAAATATCGTGCCAAAATTAAAATTGTTGTCCAATAATAAAGTGAGTTTCCCATCCGTTTTTTTGAGATCCCCCAAGGATTGGATCAAATCCATACCCAAAATCTATCCCCAATAATCCAAACGCAGGCATAAATATACGCATTCCTACGCCAGCAGACCTATTAATACTAAAAGGATTGTAATTTCTGAATCCATCGTAGGAGCCGCCACCTTCTGCAAAGCCCAGAACATATATAGATGCCAATTGTTTTAAAGTAATTGGATATCTTAATTCTAACGAAAATTTATTGTAAATGGTATTTCCATCTGTATTGGATAAGGATTGATTAGGATATCCCCGTAACTGAATCACTTCTCTACCATCTAAACTGAAGGACCCAAGGCCATCACCTCCCACAAAGAAACGCTCAAAAGGAGGAACTCCTCTATTACCATTATAAGCTCCTAAAAATCCAAACTCCGTATTGGTGCGTAATACCAAATCACCTGTTAATTTTGTATACCAGGTTCCTTTGAACTTGATTTTATAATATTCTAAGAATTTAAACCGTTCCTGGTCTATCTCGGCAATTCTGTCCTGGGCATCAACGTAATCTACATCTGTTGTTGGAATATCATCCAAGATTTCTCTTTCATCTGCCAAGGCTTTATAATCCACACTGTTAAATGCAGAATATGGAGGGGTTAATTTTGCCGTTAGACTAAATTCCGAACCCGATTTAGGATAAATAGGGTTAGTAGCAGTATTATTACGGCTAATACCAATGGTATATGCCAGGTTGTTTGAATAACCATCTCCAAATGTAAATAATCCTGTATTATAGTTCTTTAGGTTATAATGCTGAAAACTTACCGCTTGGGATAGTGTAAAATAATCATCCGGCCATTTTAATCTTTTGGCAATTCCAACAGATCCACCCGTGATTAAGAAACTACGGTCTCTGTCAGCTTCCCTGGCAGCGAAATCATAAAAGTATTGTATCGTATGAGATACAGACGTACTTAATTGTACAGGTTTTTTACCTCCTAACCAAGGTTCTACAAGCGATAGGCTGTAGGTTTGATAGAAACTACTTGCTTGTGCTCTTAATGATAATTTTTGCCCGTCACCCATAGGTAATGGTTTGTAGGCTTCTCCATTGAAAATATTTCTTAATGAAAAGTTATTAAAAGAGAGCCCAAGTGTTCCAACAAAACCACCACCGCCATAACCTCCTTGTAATTCTATCTGACTGGAACCTTTTTCAACAACAGAATATTCCATGTCTAAAGTCCCGTTGTTAGCATCCACATTCTTAAAGTTAGGGCCAATTTGTTCTGGATCAAAATATCCTAACTGTCCCAATTCCCGAATCGTTCTAACAACATTACGTTTGCTGTATTTTTGCCCGGGGCGGGTTCTTAATTCTCTGTAGATCACATGGTCATTTGTTTTATCATTACCTACTACGGTCACATGGTCAAAATAAGCAACTTTTCCTTCAATAATTCTTATCTCAAAATCGATAGTATCATTTCTTACTGCTACTTCAACCGGATTGATCCTTGAGAACAGGTAGCCGTTGTTTTGGTATAAATTGGTAAGGTCATTTGCTTCCGGGTCCGTATTGTCTTCAATACGTTCCTGCAATAGAACACCATTATAGGATTCTCCTCTTTTAATACCCAGGACCTGGCGTAGTACATTATCTGTATATACACTGTTACCTATAAAACGGATATCACCAAAATAATACTTTTTCCCTTCCTCAACATTTAACTGCAAAGCAATATTGCTTTCGTCCTTCACAATAAGGGTGTCGCTTATAATACGGGCGTCCCTGTAACCGTTGGACTTGTATTTAGTGATAATAGAAGCCTTATCTTCTTCAAACCCGTCTTCACTGTATTTTGACCTTTTGTAAAAACGCAGGAAATTTTTGCGTTTTACATTTTTCATTACGCCCCGAAGCTTTTTATCTGAAAGTGCCTGATTTCCTTCAAAATTGATAGAAGTTACTTTTACACGTTCTCCTTTATCAATTTTAATCTTCATGTTTTTAGCTACTTCTACTCCGGTAGAATCCAAATGCGGAGTGGTGCTAATAATAACCTGGGTGTTTAAAAAGCCGTTCTTACGATTCTCGTTAATGATGTTGTTTTTGGTAGTAGTTATTAGGTTTTTGGTGATCTTAACACCGGAATTAAGATTGTTATCCTTAATGAGTTCTTTTATCTTCCCTTTTCGAAGTCCTTCCACAGTAACCTCATTTAACTTAGGAAGCTCCACAATGTATAATTCCAGGTCTACAAGATCTCCCTGTACATTGGTAACGTAAAAAGCGATATCGCTAAAAAGGTTTTGTTCCCAAAGCTTTTTAGTTACTGAACTTAATTTTTCACCCGGAATAAACAAACGGTCCCCTATTTTAAGGCCTGTAAAAGCAATTACGGTTTGTTCGTTGAAGCTCTGCGCGCCAGTTACTTCGATCTTGTTGATAGTATATTTTCTGCCACTATCGAGTTCTTTTTGCTGTGCCGCAACATTTAAAACCGAAAGTATTGTAATAAGAAAAATACAATAAAACTTTTTGTAAGTATGTAATCGTGGACTATTCTTTAAGCTGTTCACTGGTTTTTCCAAATCTTCTTTCTCTGTTTTGATAA
>JANQOS010000121.1 GCA_028285705.1 Altibacter sp. | reverse complement strand
ATTTCAGTAAAAAACCTATTTTACAATATTCCGGCACGCCGCAATTTTTTAAAAAGCAATCCCGTAGAAACACGTCATATTATTGATGAGTTTCACCGCGTGGCATTAGCGCATCCGCAAATTACATTTGTTATGCTTCATAACGGAAGTGATGTTTTTAATCTACCTTCCAGTAATTTACGGCAGCGAATTGTAAATATCTTTGGAGCAAAAACCAACGAGAAGTTAGTTCCTGTAGCAGAAGAAACCGAGATCGTTAAAGTAAGTGGGTTCGTATTAAAACCACAATTTGCTAAAAAAAGCAGGGGAGAGCAGTTCTTTTTCGTGAACAACCGTTTTATAAAAAGCCCATATTTGCACCACGGAGTTAATGCTGCTTTTGAAGGCTTGATAAAAGATGGGGCACAACCGGGATATTTTTTATTTCTGGAAGTGGATACAAAATCCATCGATATTAATATCCATCCTACTAAAACTGAAATTAAGTTTGATGATGAGCATGCCATCTATGCAATGCTCAGGGCAACCATCAAACATAGCCTGGGGCAATTTAGTATCGCTCCGGTCCTCGATTTTAATAAAGATTCAGGCTTCGATACTCCTTATGAATACAGTAAGAAATCACCAGTGGCCCCTACGATCGAAGTCGATAAAGATTTTAACCCTTTTCAAAAGGATGCAAAACAGGGTAGGGGAAACACTTCGTACAAGCGTGAAAAGACCGCGTCATGGGAATCTCTCTATGTAGGCTTAAAACAAGATACCGGGGAAGTTACCTCTGTTGAGAACATTGAGTTTGAAAGTGAAGAAGTGACCGGAAGCCTTTTTGATACCGAAAGTGAAGAAGCGGGACAAATTACCTTTCAGCTTCAAAACAAATACATCATGAGTCCCATAAAGAGTGGTATGATGGTAATTCATCAGCACTTGGCACACCAACGTATTTTATACGAAGAATTACTGAAGAATATTACGGTGCAAGAAGCTGTAAGTCAGCAGTTGTTGTTTCCGTTACAACTTCAATTTTCAAAACCCGATATCAAAGTGCTGGAAAAAGTAAGAGAGCAATTGGAACATACCGGTTTTGTTTTTTCGGCCCTGAAGGATGAACAAATTGAAATTAGCGGTATTCCTGTATCTATTATTGAAAGCCATGTGGAAAATGTTCTGGAATCTTTAATTAATGATATTAAGGAGGAAGTCCCGGATGCCGGTTTTAGTCAAAATGACCTTTTGGCAAAGTCTATGGCGAAGAGCATGGCGATAAAGACCGGAACAGCTTTAAACAAAGTAGAACGCGAACATTTAATTAATCAATTGTTTGCATGTAAAGAACCAAGTATGTCACCATACAACAAACCGATTTTAGTTACGTTTGATGTAACCGACTTTGACAAAAAATTTATGTAGATGGGAAGAATTACAGAAACAGTTAAGATATTAATTATTGTTAACGTATTGGTCTATGCCGGTTCCATGCTATCAGGTGAAGCTGCTTACAGGCTATTTTCCCTGTATTATTTTGAAAATCCTAATTTTCAGATTTGGCAGCCTATCACACATATGTTCATGCATGATAGCAATAGCTTCATGCATATATTGTTTAATATGTTCGCATTGTATATGTTTGGCTCTCCTTTAGAGGCGCAGTGGGGCCGTAATAAGTTTTTATTCTTTTATTTTTCAGCAGGGCTAGGTGCTGTTCTCATACACACTTTGGTAGGTTATTACCACTTTCATGCAGGTTTTGCAGATCTGGTACAGGCGGGACTTAATGAAACACAAATTTTTGAGTTATTGAATTCAGCAGAGGGCCAGATACTTTCTACCGGTCAATACAGTGTTAATGTGCCTGGCGGAATGGACACCGCTAATATTGAAGGCATGATAAGTACATATATTACAAGTGCTGTGGGAGCATCGGGAGCTATTTATGGAGTATTGGTTGCTTTTGGATTAATGTATCCAAATGTAAAATTGATGCTTATCTTTTTGCCAATACCCATTAAAGCCAAATACTTTATTCCGGCATTGATAGTTTTGGATTTATTTTCCGGTATCACAGGCTTCTCTCTTTTTGGGCAGAATATTGCAAATTGGGCACATATTGGAGGGGCTCTGTTTGGATTTATTATGGCATACTACTGGAAAAAGAACAGTTTTGACAACCATCGTTGGAATTAGAAATGGCAGCTAACAGTTTATCATATCAATTTAAAACTGCAGGAATAGTAGTAAAATTAATTGTAATTAATCTTGCTCTCTTTTTACTGGTGAATCTTTTTGCCTTCTTCTTTAAAATTCCGGTCGCACAATTGACCGGCTGGTTTGTATTGCCGGATTCTTTTACCGAATTTATCACCCAACCATGGGCTTTCCTTACGTATAGCTTCCTGCATTTTGGTTTTTGGCACCTTTTCTGGAATATGCTTTGGCTATATTGGTTTGGCGGTTTTGTACTTAATTTATTTGCGGCTAAAAGGTTTTTAACGATCTATATATTGGGAGCTGTCTGCGGAGGCTTGCTATATGTACTTTCTTATAATTTGTTTCCTGTCTTCTCCAATGAACGTGGTTATTTATTAGGAGCTTCGGCGGCTGTTACTGCTATAATTGTATTTATTGCAACATACACTCCCAATACGGCTGTGAGGTTATTCTTTTTTACCGTCAAATTATGGCATATAGGAGTCTTTTTTGTGCTGAAAGACCTAATTCAATTACCCACATCGGGGAATGCCGGTGGTTTGTTGGCTCATTTGGGAGGTGCCATATTTGGCTATGTATATGCAATACAACTGGCAAAAGGAAACGATATAGGCAGCTGGTTTGAAAATATTTTGGATTGGTTTGAAGGATTATTCACTCCCCGTACAAAAAAACCATTTAAAAAGGTGCACCGGACAACACGTAAGGATTCTGTTCGTTCTAACACTAATAACGAAAAGACTAACAACCAAAAGAAAGTAGACGCTATTTTAGATAAAATAGGGAAAAGCGGGTATGATAGTCTTACAAAAGCTGAAAAAGATTTTCTGTTCAAAGCAGGAAAAGAAGACTAACCAAATGCGTTCAAAAAAAAAGGGGCTTTTTTACAAACTTATTGTTTGGGGTAATTCTATAGCGGCATTTTTGCTATTGATTTCCTTTATTTTGCCTTACCTGCCACCTAAGACTTTCCCAACACTTTCATTATTGAGCCTTGCAGTTTCTCCCTTACTATTACTCAATATACTATTTGCCGCTTATTGGTTGTTTCGGTTAAAACGAAAAGCCCTGGTGTCGCTTTCCGTGTTATTGATCGCCTATTTTCATTTCAATCCTTTTTTTGAATTTTCTTCAGAAGGAGACCCGTCAAAATACAACAACACATTAAGCATTTTGAGCTATAATGTCCGGTTGTTCAATGCATATGAGAAGGAACCGTCTACAGGTGTTTCAGAAACTATTTCGGAAATATTGAATAAAGAACAGCCAGATGTTGTTTGTATTCAGGAATATTACAGGGACAGTAATTTTGATTTTTCCGCATATCCTTTTCAATTCATTCATTTTAAAGATGGCAATAATAAATTGGGGCATGCTATTTTTTCGAAGTATCCTTTTGCAAAAACAGGTGCTTTCGATTTTATAGACTCACATAACAATACCTTATACGCAGATATTGTAAAAGAGAAAGATACACTTAGAGTATATAATCTGCATTTACAATCCCTGGGAATCTTACCGACGGTAGATTATTTACAGGAAGGGAACAAGGACAGGTTACGTAAAAGAATGTCCCGCGCTTTCGTAATGCAGGAGGAACAGACCAATGCCATATTGAGTCATAAAGAAACTTCGCCCTATCCTGTAATTGTAAGCGGTGACTTTAATAATACACCTTTTTCGTATGTATATCGAAGGCTACAGGAAAATATGACCGATGCTTTTATAGCACGTGGTTCGGGAATTGGTACTACCTATAAATTTGATGGATATCCTATGCGTATTGATTACATATTAACTTCTGAAATATTCGAAGTCTTAAAATTTGATACTGTAAAGAAATCTTTTTCGGACCACTATCCGGTGACCGCAACATTAGGGTGGAGAGCTAATGCTGAAGATTGATCTGTTGCGACTCCAAATAAGATAGTGTATTGGGCCCTTCATTAAATAACAGGTCCAGGACAGAAAGATTGGGTATAAAACCATGGTGTGCTTCTAATACCTGGGTGTATGGCAATAAGCTGTAGTTCTTTTCTTTTTTTGCTTCCACCATAAAACGTAGGTCGCTAATTATAGGACCGACTTCAAAAGCTTCTGTCTTTGAAGAAATAACCTCAATACCTATTAGGTCGCAAAGAATTTCAAAAATGGTAAGATTATGTTGCAACAGGCTATCTACATTTTTTGTGAATAATGGTTCTAATTCGTCTTCATAAAACTCAAAAAAAGGGGAGGTCCTGTATGCTGTTTGTAAAGATTTCCAATGTTGTGACTGCCAGTTAAAGTCATTCTCCACAACCACCTCCTTTGTTTTTTGCCGTGTACCGTCTTTTGAATGCTTTATGGGTACATTCAACAAGAGTTTTCCGTTGGAATGAGCAATATAAGCTCTATTCCTATAGGTCTGTTTTTGGTAATTGTCTTCTACTTCAAAAATTACTTCATGGGCATGTACAACATTTACCATTTGGGCGATGGAAGGAAAATAGGTTGGATGAAGAAGGATCTTTTTCATAAACGTTATGTGTTGATACGTTTATTTTTTAGCCTTTCTTTTTTTTCTGAAGTAATTAAAAACAAACCAGGCACCCAGTACAATCAAGAAGTACTTAAAATAAGATACCGGTTGTCCACTTCCACCTACTGTAGTAAATAAACGTTCCCAACGAATTTTATTGGCGAGGCCTTTCGCATTGCTATCCCAGCTCATCCATACGAACACAGGTTTTCCCACTACATGGTTAAATGGAACATAACCCCACATACGGGCATCCTGGGAGTTACTTCGGTTATCACCCATCATCCAGTAATAATCCATTTTAAAGGTATATTCGGTAATTGGTGATCCGTTTAAAAGTACCTGGGTTCCGGATTGGGTAATTTTATTGTCAAAGCCCATTTCACTGCCTTCGTACACTTCTATGATCCTTTTGTATAAAGGAATGCTTTCGGCTGTAATAGCTACAGTGGCACCGGCTTTAGGGATATAAATAGGGCCAAAGAAATCGGTATTCCAGGAAAACTGTGAATCTTGTGGGAAGGTACCGGGATTACGCTCTCCCTTTTTTGCCGTAGTTTTAATGATGGTATCAAGATTCGGATAGTTTTTAAACTTCTCATATTCGGCATCGGTCATATGTGCTTGAAAAGTCCTGTAGTTTTGATCCATTGGGTATAGATCGGTAATATTATATTGCTCAATGGCAAACTGAGGATTTAACGGCTTTGAGGTCGCGAACGCATACCCAAACTGAAGCTTGGCCCTGTCCGGTAAATCATTTTGCTTTCCGTTAATATACACGTAACCATCACGAACCTCCAATGAATCTCCAGGAAGGCCTACACAACGTTTTACATAATTCGATTTTTTATCAATTGGCTTATAGGCATATCCTTTGGGAGGGGGGCCTATGTCTATAAAATTGTCTATAGGCCAACTAAAAACCACAATATCATTTCGTTCTATGTCCTGAAACCCGGGAAACCTAAAGTAAGGTATTTGTGGTTTTGGGAGGTACGATTTTGTCTTCACAACAGGAATGGTATCATGTACCATTGGAAAGGCGATAGGTGTCATTGGTGTTCGCGCACCGTAATGATATTTACTCACAAACAGAAAATCACCGACCAATAAGGTCTTTTCCAACGAGGAGGTAGGGATCGAAAATGGCTCCATGAAATAGGTATGCACTATAGTAGCTGCCACCACCGCAAACAAAATTGAACTTACCCATTCTCCGGTGGATGTCCTTGGTTTTAAGTCACGTTCTTTTATATGTGTTACATCTTGTGTATAGTTAATATAAAAAATATAAAGTCCCAGGGTAATCACCCCCAGAACGGTATCTGTAGTACTATTTCTTCCAAAGCTCCGGAGTGTTTCAACCCAGATCACCGGGAACATAATGAGGTTCACAATAGGGACAAACAGCAAGATGGTCCACCACCAGGGCCGGTTGATAATCTTCATTAATACAACAGAATTGTAAATAGGAACGGCTGCTTCCCAGGCCTTTCTTCCCGCTATGGTATATAATTTCCAGGTACCTGCAAAATGAACCAGCTGAATGATAAGAATAAATAATAACCAACCTGTAAAACTCATAATCTATTTTTTTATACTGAATTGTTTCAGCATTTTAATTTTCATGTGATCTGAAGCACATCCCGCATCGAATATACTCCTTTTTTATGCTGAAGCCATTCTGCTGCCAGAATTGCCCCAATAGCAAATCCATCCCTGGAATGTGCTTCATGTTTCAATGATATGGTGTCAATTTGAGATGTATACGAAACAATATGGGTTCCTTTTACATCGTCAATGCGTTTTGACGTGATTTCAATTTCGTCTTCATGAGCATCGTTACTCAATTTCCAGTCTTTTTTATTGGAATGCTCTATGATTCCTTCAGCTAAAGAAATTGCCGTGCCGCTTGGTGCATCTTTCTTTTGCGTATGATGAATTTCTTCGATGGAAACATCATATTCCTTCCAATGTTCCAGCACTTTTGCTGCATATTCATTAAGGGCAAAAAACAAATTTACACCAACGGAAAAATTGGACGCATAAATAAAGCTTCCGTTACAAGCTTCACATTTATTTATGATTTCTTTATAATGTGCTAACCATCCTGTGGTTCCTGATACAACAGGAATCCCTTTATCAAGACAGTTGGATATATTCTTTACTGCAGCCTCCGGAGTTGAAAATTCGATAGCTGCATCTGCATCTTCAAGATCTCCTTCAGTAGTACTTGCCGTATTTTTAAAAACGATACTATGTCCTTTTTCAATAGCAAGGCGCTCAATGGTTTTACCCATCTTTCCATATCCTAAAAGCGCTAATTTCATTTTAGATTGTACTTGAGCGACAAACCATAATTGGCTTGTGCATTAATAGGATTCATCTCAAAATTGGGCTGCAATGAAAGGTTATCACTTACATTGAACTGCCTTAAATGTGCATCTACATTCGCATCAACGATATTTACCAAATAAAACGCCAGGGCGACTATAATGCTTATATCTTTATTTTTCTGAGCACTTTTTTGCGCATCGATCAGACGGTCTGTGGAAATACCTTGAAATTCGTCATCATCAAATCCGGCCAGACGTCGTTTATAAGCATCCCGAAAACGATCATAATCCTTGTCATTCTCCAGGTAAAAGTAGATTCCTGTAGCCATCCCAGCATAAATGATAGGGATCTTCCAGTATTTTTTATTGTAAGCCTGCCCCAAGCCTGGTAATACAGCAGAGTAAAAGGCAGCGGTAGAAGGAGCCAGAGGATTATAGGCTTCTTTTGCCGAGAGACTGTCTCTTGCTACTAATACACGGTCATTTTTAACTGAAAGTGAATCTGTGGTTTGGGCAAATAGTGAAAATGCCGGAATTAAAACCAAAATATATAAAAGCTTACTTTTCACTTTTTATGAGCTTCAAGATACGTTGCAAGTCTTCCTTGTTCTTAAAGGGCACTACCAATTGTCCTTTTCCGGAATTTGAAACCTTTACATCTACCTTACTGTCAAACAAGCTCGTAAGCTCTTTTTTGGCATCGGTTGCAAAAGAGGGCAAAGGCCTTTTTTTAGTTGCCTGGCTACTGGTTGGGGATTTAAGTTTTCGTACCAGGGCTTCGGTTTCACGTACAGAAAGCTTTTGAGTTAGGATCTTCTCATAGATATCCAGTTGTTCATTGGTATCTTCAATATTTATCAAAGCCCTGCCATGACCCATAGTTATAAAACCATCGCGCATTCCTGTTTGGATGATGGGGTCCAACTTTAATAAGCGCAGGTAATTGGCGATGGTTGACCGATTTTTACCTACCCGGTCACTTAGTTCTTCCTGGGTAATTTTAATTTCTTCAATAAGCCGCTGGTATGAAAGTGCAATTTCAATGGGATCCAGGTCCTGGCGCTGAATATTCTCAACCAGTGCCATTTCCAGTGATTCCTGGTCGTTGGCGATACGAATGTAAGCCGGAATCGTTTCTAGCCCAATTAATTTTGAAGCCCGAAAACGGCGTTCTCCACTAACCAATTGATATTTATTGAAATCTAATTTACGTACTGTAATGGGCTGTATAACTCCCAGTTCTTTAATAGATGAAGCTAATTCGCGTAAGGATTCTTCATTGAAACTGGTTCTTGGCTGAAATGGATTTACTTCAATAGTACTAAGTTCCAATTCGACAATATTCCCCACCACCTTATCGGCATTCTTATCGTTTGCAGATGTAATATCGTTAGAAGGATCTTTCAATAAAGCGGAAAGTCCTCTTCCCAATGCTTGTTTTTTTGTTGCTTTCGCCATTAGGATTACTGGTTTTTCTCAATTAATTCCTGTGCTAAACTTAAGTAATTATTGGCACCTTTGCTACCCGCATCGTAACTAATAATACTTTCGCCATAGCTGGGTGCTTCACTTAAACGTACATTTCGTTGAATGATTGTTTTAAAGACCATTTCGTCAAAGTGCTTTTTTACTTCTTCAACCACTTGATTTGAAAGGCGTAAACGCGAATCGTACATAGTGAGTAATAAACCTTCAATATCCAGGCTTTCGTTATGTATTTTTTGAACACTTTTAATGGTATTTAACAGTTTTCCCAGACCTTCCAGTGCAAAATATTCACATTGAATGGGAATCATAACACTATCTGCTGCTGTAAGTGCGTTTAATGTTAGCAAACCAAGTGACGGCGCACAGTCTATAAGTATAAAATCGTAGTCGGCCCTAAGGCTTTCTACCGCATTTTTCAGCATATATTCGCGATGCTCTTTGTCTACAAGCTCAATTTCAATGGCAACCAGGTCTATATGGGACGGGATGAGGTCCAGGTTAGGTGAATTTGTAGATACGATAGCTTCTTTTGCAGATACCGTATGTTCCAAAAGCTGATACGTTCCCTTCTCAACACTTTCCACATCAATGCCTAAGCCTGAAGTTGCGTTGGCCTGGGGATCTGCATCGATCAAAAGTATTTTTTTTTCTAAAACGCCTAAGGAAGCCGCTAAATTTACTGAAGTTGTGGTTTTACCCACACCCCCCTTTTGGTTTGCAATAGCAATTATTTTACCCATTAAATTCTTACAAATTTTAGCTATAAAAATACAACTAATTATGCGGATAGAAAATGAATTTTGTTAACAGGAAGTAAACATTTTATACTAACGGGAAATATTCAATTTAGAGCATTACCATGTATTTCTCAAGTATAAACCCACTCTCGGGATATAAACCTTAAAAAGAACAAGTTGCAATTTGTATCTTAGCTATAAATCATAAGACTAAGATGTTTAAGAAATTATTTAAGTTAAAGACACTGGGATTGTTATTTTTTGTGGGAATGGCAGTGGGTTTCATCTGGTATTATAATTTGTCGAACAGGCATAAGGCTATTGTTAAAACCAAATTACTACACGGCCTCCGTATTATTGACCACAGTTGGGAAATTTCCAGAAATGAAGAGGCACTTAAACTGGAATCTCCGGATCTTTTAGTGGATAATATTTACCAGTCTATGGACGGTCCACAGGCAATTCTTAATATCAATGTAAATCCCGATTCCTTAAAAATGAAGTGGATCACCGGATTTAAAGCCGAAGTTTTCAGAGAAGGTGCCAACGAACATAACAACGATTTTTTATGTCATACCAATATCGATTTTTTTGACCCCATTCATTATAAAAACCTGAATATGCCAAAGAGGATCAATAAACAGTATCCCAGGTTGGGTACTTTATCGAACGGTATCAACGAACTAAATTTTCCTAAAGGGTTTGGGTTTCCTGTTGCTTCAGGAGATAAATTTATAGTCGCTTCAAGAACGCTCAATCACAATATTGAAGATGCATTCTTCAAAGTAAAACATTTCATAGAGTTTAAGCTGGAAGATGGTAATAAACCATTGAAGCCTCTGGTTCCGAAGGCTTTGGTGCTATTGCAGGACTATGACAGGGATAATCCCTATGACCCCAATAAAAAGAAGGATCCTAATCTTTGTACACCTATTGACCTAAAAAATCATTCATATGTTGGTGAAGATGGTGTTTGGCTTTCTGCCCACTGGGTATTGCCGGAAGGAACCCATCAATATGAGTTTGATGTTACTTACCAATTTAACCTGAAAGAAGATACGACTATTCATGCCATGGCAGCACACTTGCATCCACACGCAAAGACTTTTACATTGTTCGATGTGACGGCGGGAGAGCCTATTTATACTTTTAATTGTGAGAATTATAAAGAAAAAATAGGTTTAAAACACGTACCGGTTTATTCCAGTACCGAGGGGATACCACTAAAAATGGACCACCAATACAAACTTGTTTTAGTGACAGATAATCCTTCAGATGGTTTTAGAGATATGATGGCAGTGCTATTCGTTTATATTTACGATCGTGAAATGGATGAGCATTTACAAGAACGAAAATATCTAAGTGCTACGTATTAAAAACTGTTCTAGGATTTATTTTTTTTAGACCTGATCATCATTTCCAGCATATCCCACATTTGTTCCGGGACCTCTTCAAGAAGATTCATTTGCCCGGCACCTTTTAACCATTCGCCACCATCGATCGTAACTACTTCGCCATTTAGGTAGGAAGAAAAGTCAGATACCAAATACGCAGCCAGGTTTGCCAATTCCTGATGGTCACCAACGCGTTTTAAAGGAACTTTTTTGGCCAGATCGAATTTTTCTTTTAGGTCTCCGGGTAACAACCGGTCCCATGCACCTTTGGTAGGGAAGGGGCCGGGTGCGATAGCATTAAAACGCATGCCGTATTTTGCCCATTCTACAGCTAAAGAACGCGTCATTGCCAATACTCCTGCTTTTGCTGTAGCACTTGGCACCACATAAGCGGAACCTGTCCAGGCGTAAGTAGTTACAATATTCAATACTACTTTATTGGTTTCTTTTTTATCGATCCAATGTTTTCCAAAAGCCAGTGTACAGTTTTTAGTACCTTTTAAAACAATATCTATGATGGTGTCGAAAGCATTTGCTGAAAGCCTTTCGGTAGGAGAGATAAAATTTCCCGCAGCATTGTTCAGTAATACATCTATGCTCCCAAATTCTTTAATGGATGATTCCACCATAGCCTCTACCTGGTCGTAATGACGTACGTCACATTGTACCGGAAGCACTTTTCCACCGGTTTGAGCTTCCAACTCTGCTTTAACGGATTGTAGCTTTTCCATATTTCTGGAGGTAATAACTACATTTGCGCCTAATTCCAGAAAGTAAGTGGTCATAGATTTTCCTAATCCGCTGCCACCACCGGTCACTACAATCGTTTTTCCTTTTAACGCATCATCGCGCAACATTTTTTCTGAATAATTCATTATACGTCTTTATTAAGTTGGAGCCATAAAAGTAACGAAACTCAATCAATTATTATGCGTGCACAGTATTTTTTTAAGACTTTGTTGCACGATATACCACGCAATGTTTAAATCTATTATCGTCAACTATTGACGGATGCTGTACGGTACCTATAAATTTCATACCTATTTTTTTCATTACATTTTCAGAAGCGAAATTAGTATCGGTAGCAAAAGCAACTACTTCCTCTAGTCCAAATTTGGTAAAAGCAGCATCCAGGCATGCTTTAGCAGCTTCTGTGGCATATCCTTTTCCCCAGGCTGCTCTTTTTAACCGCCAACCTATATCAACAGCTGGCGTATATTCACTTTCCCAGGTCTGGTTTACAAGTCCTGTAAAGCCTATAAATTCTGATGTTTCCAAAAGATCAACTGCAAAATAGCAATACCCGTGTTTTTCAAAATGAAGTTGCAACCTTTTGATGAGGTCTTTGGACTCTTCTTCGGACAATAACTTCGGAAAGTGTTGCATAACCGCTTCATCTTTTCCCATTTCTATAAAAGGGGCAATATCTGAAGGTGACCAATTTCGTAAGCCCAGTCTTTTGGAAGTAATAATATAATCCATTATTCGGCAACAGAATCTATCAAAATCTGAAGCATTTCGATCGCAGCATCACTTATTTTAGTACCCGGGCCATAAACAGCTACTGCTCCGGCATCAAATAAGAAGTCATAATCTTGCGTGGGAATCACACCGCCAACGATCACCATGATGTCTTCCCGCCCATAGTTTTTCAATTCTTCAATTACCTGCGGGACCAATGTTTTATGTCCTGCGGCCAGAGAAGAAACCCCCAGAACATGGACATCGTTCTCAATTGCCTGTTTGGCGGCTTCAGCCGGTGTCTGGAACAAAGGCCCGATA
>JANQOS010000105.1 GCA_028285705.1 Altibacter sp. | reverse complement strand
AAAAGCTTCTTCAAGCATTTCGGTTTGTACTGCACCCAGGGCGAGTACATTAAATGAGGGGCCCGTTTCTTTATATTCTTCAGCTAAAAGCTCTGTTAGTGTTATTAGTGCTCCTTTACTACTGCTATAAGCACTTAAACCGGGAAATTTTACACTACCTTGAATACCACCCATACTACTCACATTTATCACATGGCCCTTTTTTCCCATAAACGGAAGTACTGCTTGTGTTAATGCTGCTACTCCAAAAACATTTACATCATAGGATTGTTTAAAATCATCCATTGTAATTTCTGAAAACGGTTTATTTACCAACGATCCGGAATTGTTGATCAAAACATCAACTTGCTTCCAGTTTTCTTTTATGAACTCTGAAACCTTAGATATATCATTAGATTCTGTAATATCACAGGGAAAAGCGTTACAATTTTGAAGTTGTAACCCTAAGACCGGGGTCTCATTTCTGGAAAGAGCCAGTACATTGTGACCGGCTTCGGTAAACAGTCTTACCATTTCGAAGCCAATGCCCCGGCTGGTTCCTGTGATGATGATATTTTTCATATTCTAAATATACACAAATCCCACTATTTTCAGGAAAACCGAATATAGCGGGATTACAGTTTTATAAATTATTCGTTTATTACACAAACATTGTCACCGGATTCTCTATATACTGGCGTAAAGTCTGTAAAAATTGAGCTCCCGTTGCTCCATCTACTGTGCGATGGTCACAGGCCAGAGTCACTGTCATTGTATTTCCAATGGCAATAGCTCCATTTTTAACAACAGGTTTTTCAATGATGGCTCCTACAGATAAAATTGCAGAGTTTGGCGCATTAATGATAGAAGTGAATTCCTTAATCCCGAACATCCCTAAATTTGAAACCGTAAAAGTACTTCCTTCCATTTCCTGAGGTGTGATCTTTTTGGTACGTGCTTTTCCTGCCAGTTCTTTCACATTTGCACCTATTTGCGAAAAGGTCATTTGATCTGCAAATTTTAACACGGGCACTAATAGTCCTTCATCTACCGCTACTGCAACACCAATGTGAATGTGTTTTGCAATTCGGGTGGCTTCCCCTGTCCACTGGCTATTCACCTGTGGGTGTTTTCGCAATGCCATTGCACATGCCTTTACGATCATATCGTTAAAGGAGATCTTAACATTCGGATCTGCATTTATAGCTGTTCGCGCGGAAATAGCGTGATCCATATCCAACTCTACGGTCAAATAGTAATGTGGAGCCGAAAACTTAGATTCTCCTAAGCGTTTCGCAATGGTTTTTCGCATTTGCGAATTTTTGATCTCTTCAAAACTTTCTTCCCCAACAGGAGAATAAGCAGCAACCCCCGCTGTAACAGGCTGGTAGTTTTCAATATCGCTTTTTACTATACGTCCATTCTCTCCACTACCACGTACATCACTCAGGTTAATCCCTTTTTCTGCCGCCATTCTTTTTGCTAAAGGAGAAGCAAAAATACGTCCGCCATCATTTGTAGTAGCAGGTTGTGAAGCAACCATAGTACTCTTTTCTTCGACCTTTAAAGTTTCTTTCCTGGGCCCGGGGTCAGTTTCAGTTTTCTTTTCCGGAGAAGGTTTTGCTGTTTCTTTTTTCCCACCAGCATTTTTGAAATTTTCAAATACACTTGAAACATCGGTCCCCTTTGGCCCTATTACTGCAAGTAAAGCGTCTACTTTTGCAGTTTCACCTTCCGAAATACCTATTTTGAGTAAAGTACCCGAATAGAAAGATTCAAACTCCATAGTGGCTTTATCTGTTTCAATTTCGGCCAGAATATCTCCTTCTTCCACTGGGTCACCTTCTTTCTTTAACCAACTCGCAACAGTACCTTCTTCCATAGTATCACTTAGGCGAGGCATTGTGATTATGGAAACATCATCAGGGATCTGTACCGTATTTTCAGAAATATCTGTTACAGGTTCTTCTCCTTTTTCTGCTTTTTCCTCTTCTTTTACTGTAGCTTTTTCCTCTCCATTGATCAAACCTGATATATCTTCTCCTTTATCACCAATTATGGCAAGCAGTGTATCTACTTTTGCGGTCTCACCTTCGGGTATCCCAATATGAAGCAGTGTTCCTTCATAAAAGGATTCAAATTCCATAGTGGCCTTATCTGTTTCAATTTCGGCCAGAATATCACCTTCTTCTACCTTATCGCCAACCTTTTTAAGCCAGGTTGCCACCGTTCCTTCTTCCATGGTGTCGCTCAATCGAGGCATGTTAATTACTTCTGCCATAGTCTATAGTTTGTGAGGTAAAAACGGATAATCTTCCTGTTCATACACCGTATCATACATTACATTCTTTTCCGGATATGGGGAGTCTTCAGCAAATTTTTCACACTCGGCCACCAGATCCTTCACCCTTTTATCAATTTTTTTTATTTCGGCTTCGGTAGCCCATTTCTTTTGGTAAATATGATGCAATACATAAGAGATCGGGTCTTCCTCCTGTTTTTTTGCAACTTCCTCTTTCGTTCGGTAGTGTTGCGCATCACTCATAGAATGTCCACGGTAACGATAGGTACGTATCTCCAAGAATGTTGGGCCGTCCCCCCTACGTGCTCTTTCAATCGCTTCATCCATTGCTTTGGCAACTGTTTCGGGTTTCATGCCGTCAACAGGTTTGCTAGGCATTTCGTAGCCCAATCCCAGTTTCCATATATCTGTATGATTCGCTGTTCGTTCTACAGACGTTCCCATTGCATATCCATTGTTCTCAACACAAAATACAACCGGTAGTTTCCATAGCATTGCCAGGTTGAATGCCTCATGCAATGATCCTTGCCGTGTTGCACCATCTCCCATAAAAGTAAGAGTTACAGAATCCCTTTCATGGTATTTATCTCCGAAAGCAATTCCGGCACCCAAAGGGATCTGACCTCCCACAATACCATGACCACCATAAAAGCGGTGTTCCTTAGAGAAGATATGCATAGATCCTCCCAAACCTTGTGATGTCCCGGTAGCCTTTCCATACAATTCTGCCATTACCCGTTTTGGGTCCACACCCATTCCTATAGGTTGTACGTGGTTACGATAGGCTGTGATCATCCTGTCCTTAGTAAGGTCCATAGCGTGTAACGAACCTGCCAGAACAGCCTCCTGGCCATTGTATAAATGAAGAAATCCTCTTACTTTTTGATTGATATATACCTGCGCCAATTTGTCTTCAAACTTGCGCCAAAAGAGCATATTTTCATACCAATCCAAATATGTTTGCTTTGTAATTCTTTTCATGTACTAATTGTAATAATTCCCATTGGAAATTTATTGCACGAATAACAAAAATACTATATTCTGCAGGACTACAAAACAGCAGACTGGTAAATTATTTTAGATAAGAGTTATCAAAGATAAGAGGCAATAAATCTTTTACAGAATTTGCCTTTACTACTTTACCTGTTTCACCCATAAAATAGATACTAATAGGTGCTTTCTGTTTTACTTCGTATTCGGCTAAGGCCTGTCGACATGCGCCACAAGGAGGTGTGGGTGTAGTAACCGGATGATTGAGTGAACGTGCGGTGATTGCCATTGTAGAAATAACGGCTTCCGGGAAATTTGCTCCGGCGTGAAAAATAGCAACACGTTCTGCACATAGCCCGGATGGAAAGGCAGCGTTCTCTTGGTTGTTGCCCGTAATGATTTCTCCCGTGGACAGTTGAAGGGCTGCACCTACCTTAAAATGCGAATAAGGCGCATAAGCATTTTCACGTGCCTGTTGCGCCTTATTCATTAGATCTTGTATTTCCTGAGGAAGTTCCGAAACTGTATCGAAAACCTCCAAATGAGTTTCAATCTTAATTTTTTTCACACTGTTAATATTCGTCGTACTCGTCTCCAAAGTTAAACGTTAAACCAAAACGAAGTGTTCCTTCCAATGGGCTTGTCACTTTTGATGTAGAGAACAAATAAGATATATCTATGTTAATTGCCGTGTATTTAAATCCGGCACCTAATGCAAGGAACTTTCTGGAACCTTTAAGTTCGCTTTCGTTAAAATATCCCGTACGGAATGCAAACACATCCTGGTACCAGTACTCTGCCCCCAATGCCCATGTAAACTCTTTAAGTTCTTCACTAAAGCCACCCGGGGCATCGTTGAAAGATTTGAACATTCCGGAAAAGAAGCTGATATTTTCATATTCTTCATCATCCTCTGCATCTATATCGCCATCACCATCAAAATCCTGTGGTGTTGGAACCAATAATTTATTTACTTCTACCGAAACACCAACTTTGTTGTATGCGTCCAGGATAAAATCAAATCCACCACCCAAAGCAAGATTTGTAGGTAAGTTATTTTCTTGCCCTACTTCATCGTATTTAATTTTAGGACCAATATTGGAAATATTGAAACCAGCTCTCCAACGACCGTCAAAATCATTATAAGCAATTTCTTCACTCTGGTAGAATCCTGAAACATCTACAGCAAAAGAACTTGCAGCAGAAGCATCTTCATTTGAAGCCTGTATCTTAAGGTCAGATCGTAAATATCTACCTGCTACAGACATTGAAAACCGCTCACTTAAACGCAACGCATAGGAAACATCGAACGTAAGTTCGTTTGGACTTTGAATTAAAGGGTCCTGTTCTGCAGTATCCCTAAGCTCAATATCACCCAAGCTGAAGTAACGCAAACTGGCACCTATAGCACTTCGTTCGTTAATTCTATTGTAATACGTTATATTTCCCAGAAATATATCATTTACTAATTGACTCAAGTAAGGTGTATAAGTAACTCCTATTCCTTGTTTCGAAATAGCAAAAGCATATTTTGCCGGATTCCATTGTTGAGAAAAGGCATCAGCAGAAGTTGTTACTCCTATATCACCCATACCGGCAGCACGTGCATCGGCTGCAATTAATACAAAAGGTACAGCTGTTGTGATAACTCTTTGATTTTCTGTAGGATCATCTTGTGCTGAAACGTTAAAAGTTAATAGACCAACTAATATTGGTATAAGAATTTTCTTCATGAGGTATAAATTTTGACAAATATAATTTTTAAATTTTAAAGGATAACCAGTTTTTCAAATTTTTCAACTCGCTGGTTGGTTAACGTAGATTTAACAGTTATCTTGTATACATATACCCCTTTTCCAATTTTATCTCCAAAATCATCTTGTCCGTTCCAAACAATATCCCGGGAAAGAAAACCATCGGTATTTATAATTTGGTTTTGGGTCCAAACCACTTTTCCAGTGACTGTAAATACCTGTACCTGTACTTCTAAAGGTTCAAACGGACGGTTATGATTAAACCAAAATTCGGTATAATTAACAAAAGGATTGGGATAGTTTAAAACGCGTGTGATCTCCAGAGTATCATCTCCCGCGACAATAAACTGGATCTCGGCTGTAGAAGAATTGTTATAGACATCCCATGCCTTTACCGTAAGTGTATGTAGGCCCTCTTCGAGGTCCCTTAATCTGTATGTGGTCTTCCCTTTTGTAAAATCATCTACTTCTGCCTGATAATATTCATTCAATATAAATGGATTGGACTCATCGCCGTCTAAAATAGCTATCATATCATGGCCAATACCACTGGCGGTATTGATGCCGTTCTCATCTTCTAATTTGGCAATGAGTATAGGTGAATCGTTTGTAATCCCTCCCGATACAAAACTCTCATCATTCATAAAAAGAGATATCAACGGGCCCTGATTGTCCTCAGGTGCATTTTCGTTAAGCCCTCCAACCTTTATATCCAGATTGAAGCCGGTCTGGTCCTCCAGTTCATTGTCTTTTTGAGCGTAAAAACTAACTCTTCCATTCCCAACAGGGATTTGTGCATCTCGGGGAACAACAAATTCAAACTCAAAGGTACCGTTAGTGACCGTTGCCTGGCCGTTAAAAAGGCCTTCGCCTAATGTAATGAAGTCTAAGATCAGTAAATTACCATTACCGTCACGAACCCCATCATTTCCTAAAGTTTGCCTTTGTACATCTTTATCAAACACCTTGGCTTCCAAAACTCCATTATAGTTGCTCAGCAAGTTTCCAAATTCATCTACTACTTCTCCTCCCATTCTTACCCTGCTCAATGCCTTTAAGGTATCTGTAGCCTGTGCAATAGGCACTCCATTTAAGGTAGTTAAGCGGATTCTCTGTCTTGGAAACGCCAATTTCATTGCCGGATCACCCACATAAAAGATCACCCGTCTTTCACGGTTACTAATCTGATTTTTAGAGATACGTAATGCTTCGGCAGGGGTATTAGGAATATTCACCCCAAATCCAAACAACTCTGAGGCCAGGACATTATTAAAGGTTACTCCCAAACTAACGCCTATGGACCGGGTGGTAGTTACCATAGAAATTGAACCACCCTCCTTATTCCAGTAAGTAAGTTCCCCTGCTGTAATACGCAAAGGATTATCAAATTTTGTAAATTCACAGGTAACGGTAACAATACAGGGGTATTTATTTTTATTCTTTAGATCGTTGGCTATATCTTTTGTATAAATAAATTCTTTTGCCAGCCCGTCTTCTCCTCCATGCCCAAAATAATTAATGATTAAAGCACCTACTTCTGTGGCATTCTTAATAGCTTCTTCAACTTCAGGGTATCGGTTCCCTCCAGCCGATGTTTGTTGTTGAAACGCATCCGAATGTATTTTCTTTACATTCACAAACGGTTTCTGAGCGGAAATCTCATTACCCAAATTATCCAAATTGACTTCAAGGTCTTCATACTCAAACTCTTCGTCTACATCATCTGAAATTAGAACAAAATTATTCCGCCAGTTACCATACGATACCTTGGAAAAATAATTTTCGATCTTATCTACCATTTGGTTCGCCAATAGAACATTGTCCGCTACAATTCTTCCAACCGCTATATCCAGTTTATCCTGGTCTCCCTGAACCTCTCCGGCCGCATCTGGTGTTTCTCCCCCGATAGCGCCTTCTTCAGGGCCCATATTTCCGAAGAAATCATCAGACATGAATGAAGAAAGGCTATTTGTACTAATAAGCGTATGAAAGGTAGGCACCGTATTATTATTGTTAGAAAGCCGGTCCTTATAATCAACTGAGGTATCTCCGAAAAGGCATAGGTATTTTATGCGTTTATCGGGAGAGGATGCATTTTCATATACATACCTCACAAAGTTTCTAATAGCGCTAATATCTTGTTTGCCCGAACTGAATTCCTCATAGATCTTGTCTGTTGTAACTACTTTTACATTAAATCCGTTCAGGCTCTTATGAAGATTGGCAAGTCGAAGGGCCGGCTGGATTAGAAAGGAAGGTGCTACTATAATGTAATCTATATCTTTAAAGTTTCCGGATTCGTCATTAAATATCGTCCCTTTTAAATTTTGATTATTTACAACGGTCTGGTTTCCTTTTACAGGTTCAAAATAATCATTCGGGTTTACAGCAACATACTTCCGGAGTTCACCTAAATTAACTTTAAAGGGTAACAATGAAGCGTTATCCTGATTTTGTTTTGCTGAAATGGAAGCTGTATCTGTAACATCCCAAACTTGCGTAAATTGAGATGCATTGGTGATTTGGTACTCTGCTACTCCCAGAAGTGTTGCAGCTTCATTATATTGAAATGGCAGCTGTCCGGTAGTTCCCGAAAGCTGACGAAGAGCCTCTACACTTATATAATCCAAATATCCTATACTTGAAGGGTTTCCTCCATTTATATAGTCCAGATCCACAGTTACCGTTTCACCGGAAGCCGGAATTTCAATATTGCTTTCGGACGAATCAAACTCTTTTGTATCAAATATAAGCGTCCCTCCAATAGTTGAAAACTGGATAGGAGTTATCGCTGTTCCATTAATACTAATTCCCATGGAAGTAGCTGTTTCGGAAGCCGAGGCTACCTTTACCTTTATGTCCATAGGTTCTCCGGAAATGATATTTGGGAAATTAAACTCAAAGATCTGTTCACTTTCTATATCAAACCTGTTTCCAAACCATCTTCTTCCAACCTTACCGGGACTAAACTCATTGACCTCTTGAAATTGGTAATCGTTAAACCTGTCTATGGTCCTGGTAGCTGCCTGTGTAGGTTCATTCATTTCCTGTACACGTATTCCTGGGTCTCCGTCTGCAGTCACATAATAAAAAGATTCGTCGGCATAAGGATTTTCATTGGTATCACTTTGAGGATCATATCCCAATACACCAATTCCGTAGAATAAGATATAATCTCCATTGTCAAAAGAACCGTCCTCTTCTCCAACGACCTGTATAGCATTTTGTGGGAGGTCAAAAGACGTATTTTCTTTGTTCAAAAGAGATAATGGTTTACCTCCATGTCCGTAGATCTTAAGATTTCTGGGATCAATCCCGTCGGTATTCATTCCCAAATCCGATAAAAAGCTTTTATCAACTCGATAAACACCAGTTTTTTCAACTTTAAATTTATACCAGTTCCCTGAGGCAAGTACCGAATTGGTGATTGCCATTCTCGTTCCAGCATTCCTTTGGGCTCTATAAGTATAAGAAACCGAAAAAGAAAGTACTTTTTGGTAACCGCTGCCGGTTTTAACCACCGGGGAAATAGTCAACATCGTATAAATGATCTCTCTGGCCTCGGAGCTTCCAATACTGTAAGAAAGCGTCTCGGGAACTAGGTTTTTATTGATCTTTTTTAATTCTTCCGAAGTAAGGGAACCGTACCTGACATTAGTTATCTTAACAGAGTTTTCATTGGCATAGCCATTATCTTTCCATTGATGCCGGTAGCTAAGTTCCGTACCGGAAAGTTTTAGGTTCATATAAGCAAGGCTCTTCTCTATACTAAAGGACTTTTTGTCCTTAGCATTGGTATTTTGAGAAAAAGTATTTACAGAGGCTCCCCAATCAATCGATATGTTTTTATTTTGCGCTAATAAACCAAGAGGCAGTACAGTAATACCCAATAAAAGTAGTATTCTTTTCATCATAACAAATAACGCTTCAAATATACACTTAGTATAGCTGTTTTTTTAAAGTTTTTTATATTATCATTTTTATATAATAATTAAAAAAGTAATACGTTAATAATGGGGTCGGTAATGAATTACCGAACCTTACAGTGCATTAATATTTAAAATATTATTGCGCTTTTATCGTTAATTGTTATATTGCGAACCCAATTTTTTCATATTTGAAACTATGAACATTAGAAAAAACCTAGCGTTACAGCTATTTATTACAGTAGTTGTAACTTCTTTATTAGCAAGTTGTAACAAGACTAGAGATTATAAGGACAGCTCCAGAGCTACCGGGTGGAAAATGAACTCCAAAGAAGGTGGTTTTCAGTACAACCCTAAGGCAAAAGAGCAGGAAACCGGTCCAGGTCTGGTCTTTATAGAAGGTGGTACCTATACCATGGGTAGAGTACAGGATGACCCTATGCATGACTGGAACAATTCCCCCAACCAACAGCATATTCAGTCCTTTTATATGGATGAGACTGAAGTTACCAATCTTATGTATCTGGAATACCTGGATTGGATCAAACAAGTTTTTCCTCCTTCCGATGAAAATTATCGTCGTATCTATGACGGAGCCGTTCCGGACACCTTGGTTTGGAGAAACCGTTTAGGATACAACGAGGTAATGACCAATAACTATTTACGTCACCCTGCCTATGCTGAATACCCTGTAGTGGGTGTAAGCTGGGTACAGGCGGTAGAATTCAGTAACTGGAGAACCGACAGGGTTAACGAATTGATCCTTGAAGAAGAAGGTATTACAGTAAGAAATGCCCGTTATGATGTAGAACCAGGGCAAACATTCAGTACCGAAACATACCTTAATTCTCCAACACTTACCTATGGAGGTAATGATTCTATTACCCGTGGTGGTAAAAGGTCCGAATCATTGGCCAAAAAGAGCAAAGACAGTACCAACCTGTTTGTACAAAGAAAAGACGGCCTTTTAATGCCGGATTACCGCCTTCCAACTGAAGCTGAGTGGGAATATGCCGCTCTTGGCCTTATTGGATTGCGTAACTATAATGTATACAGAGGTAGAAAAAAATATCCTTGGGATGGTCAATATACCCGTTCCGGAAAAAGAAGGTCAAGAGGTGACCAGTTAGCAAACTTCAAACAAGGAGATGGTGACTACGGAGGTATTGCCGGATGGAGTGATGATGGTGCAGATATCACCGCTCAGGTGAAATCTTATGAGCCTAATGACTATGGTCTGTACGATATGGCCGGAAATGTAGCTGAATGGGTTGCAGATGTATACCGTCCGATCGTTGATGATGAATTTAACGACTTTAACTACTACCGTGGTAATGTCTATACTAAAAATGCTATAGGTGAAGACGGTAAAGTGAAAGTGGTAACTGCCGATTCGATCGTGTATGACACCTTGAGTAATGGAAAAATAGTAGCCAGAAACTTACCAGGAGAGATCCTGCAAGTTCCTGTAGACGAAAGTGAAACCTATTTAAGAACCAACTTCTCCGATAGTGACAACCGTGATTATCGTGATGGTGACAAGCGTTCTACACGATACTATTCTTCATTTAGCGATGATGAAGAGAGTGAAATTGATGATAAAAAGAGAATGTATAACTCTCCTAAGCATCAGGTATATGCAGACAGTACCGGAAATCTAGAACGTCAATACGACAAATCTGCCAGCAGAACAACGCTTATAGACAATCAGGTGAGGGTTTATAAAGGAGGTTCCTGGAGAGACAGGGATTACTGGTTAGATCCAGCTCAAAGACGTTATTTCCCACAAGATATGGCAACAGACTATATTGGTTTTAGATGTGCTATGTCTCGTGTAGGTTCTAAATCTAAAAAAGGAAAACGCCCTAGAAATTAAAAATATATAGTTTCAAATACAAAAAGCCCTTTTGAGCATTGTTCAGGAGGGCTTTTTTAGTATTTTTATTTGCAGATGAAAATTGAAATTCTCCATCATTATTTTACTGAAAGCACCGGTATTTGTACCGACACGCGAAACATTACAAAAGGATGTCTTTTCTTCTGTTTAAAGGGCGAGAACTTTAATGGGAATACATTTGCGCAGGAAGCACTCGACAAAGGGGCATACAAAGTAATTATAGACGAAATACAGTATCATAAAAATACGGGAGAGACCGTATTATGTGGCAATTCTCTTAAATTACTACAAAAGCTGGCTGCATTTCATAGAAAACAACTGGAACTTCCCATTATAGCACTTACCGGAAGTAACGGTAAAACTACCACCAAAGAGCTTATCAATGCGGTATTATTGCAAAAATTCAAGGTAACCGCTACCAAAGGAAACTTAAACAATCACATAGGTGTTCCCCTCACCCTGCTATCTATGACTTCTGAAACCGAAATAGGTATCGTGGAAATGGGAGCCAATCACTTAAAAGAGATTCAGCAGCTCTGTGACATAGCATTCCCGGACTACGGTTATATCACCAACTTTGGAAAGGCG
>JANQOS010000083.1 GCA_028285705.1 Altibacter sp. | reverse complement strand
GCTGCAGCAACTATAATAACACCATCCTCCGTTAATTCGTTAATTGCATTTTGCCGTGATTCAGAAGGGCTAAGGCCAGTCCAACTACAGTTGATCACTTTTGCACCGGCTTCGGCTAATTCTAAAATTCGCTCGAAACCACCTCCCGGGAATCCTGAAACATATCTATATCCGTTCTTTATAATACTACAGTCATAGCATATCCCTGTGGCAGAATACGCATTGTCTCCCTGAGCGGCAATTATTGCAGCTACATTATTACCGTGTGAGGTTCCATTTGCACCTTGGTCTTCTGCAGGTAAAACTGTTGTCTTTCCAACAAATTCGAGATTATTTTCTTGTAATGGGCCTCCATCTGATACCCCCATATTAATACTCAAACTTCCTGTTGTAAATTCCCATGCCTGGGGCGCACCTATAAAGTCCAGATATCTGAGATTTGCCGGAGCACCTTGATTTGATCCGCCTGTAATTCCATAATCGTTTGGAAAATACAGTAACTCCGGTTCTTCAATACCTAAATATTCACCATATTCAAAAACATGGGAAGCTCCTACCAAAAACTCATTCAATGAACCCGAAGAATTTGTTTGAACGTAGTACGTACGTTGTAAATCTGATCTTTTAGAAAATTTAAATCCTTTTTCAAAAACATACACAGTATTGTTTTCAAATAAGGCCTTTAAAAGGCTATCCCGGCCTTCATATTTTAGAGATGTCCCATCAAATTTTAGTGGAATTTCAATGTCAGGGCTAATAGTGCGAACATAATAACCATAGTTTTGACCGTATACATAGAATGTGCAGCAAAAAAGCACCAGAACATTGAATACAATTGATTTTATTGATTTCATAATGTCCTTTTTAATTATTTGATTTTGCCTTCAATTCACTTACAGTTTGACTTAGTGCATCCATTTCTTTATCCTTCTCGATAAGATATAATGTAAGTTCTTCTATTTTTTGAAGTAAGAGTTTATTCATTTCGCCTAACTCTATGCCATTAGCTTCAACTTCTTTAGCACTTGGGATGTCTTTTAAATGTCCATATTCGTTAATATGCTCCTCAACTTCTTTTAAAGTTGGTAGTTCATAGTCCTCTTCAAAAACAAAATCTGCCCAGGTGGTATATACCTTAACAGCATCGGCACGAACTCTTCCATTTACAGAGAGTCTGTAAATATCTGCTCCGTCCTGATACGAAGTCGTTCCTATGGTAACATACGAATTGTCCTTAGGTAACTGCAAGAAAACATTTCCACTTCCATCTTCTTTTAGGCTGTAAAAAGAAGATTGATTTTTATCATAATACAGTTGTTCACTGGAACCACCGGTATTGGCATAGAATCTAAACCTACTCTTGTAGTTTCGGTCTTCGATACCCATAAACGATTGCGCTTTGGCATCTAAATTAGACTCCGGAATATCCAATAAATTAAAAATACTCCCGGTCGAGGATAAAGTGGTTCCCGCACGTAAAACATTACATTGTCCGTTTCGGTCAGCAACGTTTAGAAAGAGCGAGCCGTTTGGCAAAGATTTATTGAAATTTGCTTTTTCAGCAAGTATATTTCCCGTAACATGCAGTTTCTCGGTTGGAGCTGTATTTCCTATTCCAACACTACCACTACGGTAAATGTTCCCTGTTGAATTATTTGCACCGTTCCATTGAGGAAGTCCCCGTGTTTGTGCAAAAGAAAGGTTGAAACAAAGAAGTGCTGTGGTAAAAAAAAGTAATTTTCTCATAATGATATAGTTAAGTTAATAATAAAATTCAATCAAATTGGGACAGGATATATCAGTGCAATTGCAGATCTTTAAAGCAATTCCATTATTATTCCGGTCAACAAACTTCTTATGTATAATAATCGGGGAGAGTATCTAATATACAACTATTATTAGAATACTTAAATGTTGTTTTTAAAAAAATACTGTACTTTTAAAGCTATATCATTTTATAAAATTCAAATAATGAAAAAAATTCTTGTTATTGGCCTGGTTTTACTTTCTGCCACTACATTCGCACAAAGAAATAAGTTTAAAAATATGACCGAGAGAAACGGTAAGATAGGTATTGGAACCGAAAGGCCCGACGAATTGCTTACTGTTAAGGGAAAGATCCACACCCAAGAAGTATTGGTCGACCTCAACGGGGCCGTAGCACCGGATTATGTCTTTGAGAAGTATTTTGAAGGTAGTTCTACCCTAAAGCCAGAATATACCATGCCTTCTTTACAGGAAGTTGCTGTTTTTATAAAAGAGCATTACCATTTACCGGATGTTCCTTCGGCATCGGCTATAGAAAAAGGAGGGCTCCCTTTAAAAGAAATGAATCTTTTATTGCTTCAGAAAATAGAAGAACTAACTATCTATACACTACAGCAACAAGAGCAAATTGATGCTTTAGAAGAAAAATTAAATACAGTCCAGAAAGAAAAATAAGAATGAAAGCTATTTTATCTCTCCTTTTCATTTTTTCTACTTTTATATCTCTTTCACAGCCCGAACCGGAAGAAAGATATTATTTCCATACCAATATTGAAGATGGCGAATTACTGACTGTTTCAAAAAATGCGTATGGGACGGTATTGGTAACAAATCTTAACAATACAAAAGAAACAGAAATATATGCCCAGTATAAGGTATTTGATTTTGGAAGGGCGTTCCCTACTACCAATAATGAGCTTCTAAAAAATGTATATACCATTGTGACCAACAAAGTAGAATTACTGGGTGCCTTGCAGTATAACTTTCCGGAAAAATATACCCGGATAGATCAATTTTATCCGGATGAAAAACCTTTTTATCCCAATGACTATGGCAGCACAAGTCCAACAGAAAATTTAGGAACAGAAAATCCTTTGTACGACCTGGACCAAATAAATGCTCCAAAGGCCTGGGGAATCACCAGAGGTTCCAAAAAGGTTATCATTGGGATCTCAGACGCAAAGATCGACTCTACCAATGCAGATATGAAAGGACGGGTTTCTAATTACTTAACTTATAGTAATGCTAATGTTGGTATGAATTGTGCCCACGGTACAAACATAGCCGGAATTGCCATTGCTTCCATGGACAATGCATACGGAAGGCCAGGAATATGTCCGGAATGTGATGTTATCGCCATACGTTACGGAAGCTTCAAATATGTTGAAGATCTGGTGGCAGCAGGAGCAAAAGTGATCAATACCAGTTGGGTATTTTGTAATATGGGACCTTACCATGAAAATATAGAAGCGAGAATTAACGAATTGTATGATGACGGCATACTCATTGTTGCAGCAGCAGGAAATGGAAAAGGATGTAACGGTGACGACTATGCTCCAGATGATTATGTATATCCCGCATCTTATGAAAAAGTGATTTCGGTCACCGGTGTTTTTTCTATCTACGATACGGAAGAAGAATATATTTTTACCGGTAAGGAAGGAAAAAAAGCAACACACAAATTAAAGGACCGTCACCTAAGGGAATATGGATTCAATGAAGATGGTAGCATCTATCCAAAATATACCAAATGGGGAATGCAGCGTAATAACGCGGTAGATATCTGCGCTCCTGCAGAAACTTATTTATTAGGGAGCCATATATGCTACGGAGAGAATAAAGTAGGTGGGGCTACTTCGGCTGCTGCACCTTATGTTACCGGTGTTATTGGCCTTATCTGGTCGGAGAATTATTGTCTTTCTTCATATGAGGTAGAGAGCATCTTAAAACTGTCTTCCGAAGAAATAGAGAACCTTCCGGGAAATGAAAGGTTTAAAACACAGTTAGGCTCCGGCCGAGTGGATGCTTACAGAGCCGTGAAAATGGCAAGAGAGACCAAGGAACTCTTTGGGAACGTAGAAATTAGCGGGCGTGATTTCTATCGTTTCAACTTTAAGCTTGAAAATGCACCCCATACTATTACTATAAGTAACCAAACCTTTAGAGATTCCTCCAGTGTAGATTTTAAAGCGCGTAATGCCATACTACTGAAACCAAATACTGTTTTGAGGCCAACCACTAAAGATACAGCCATTAAATTGAGTATCGACCCAAACTTGCCGACAGCAGAATGTTTTCCATCACCGCCTAAAGAATATGATAGGATTTACAAAGAAAAAAGGCCCCGAAATAATACCAATAGCAGCAATAATACTTCTAAAGCAAAAAAAGAGTTCAAGGTAACTTATAACAAAAACACAAAAAGTGTTGTTCTAAACCCACCAACCAATAAAAGAAAAGATAAAGGAAAATACAAAGTACAGGTACTAAGCTCCAACGGAAAAATAATTGGAAGTAGATCCTTTACATTTCCGGGTGAAAAAAAACTACCTATAGGGACCTCCAGCTCAAGAATAATTACCGTTAAGATCATTTTTAATGGTAAAACTGAAAAACATATATTAAAAATTTAACTAAAGGTTCTTATAAACAAACACTTTGTAATACATTTGTTTTTATTGATCTAAATTTATTTAATCTATGTCCAAACCTGTTCTATACTTAAAGAATGCTTCAATTTTTCAACGAGAAAATCTTATTCTGTCAGATGTTTCCGTAACGGTTGAAAAAGGAGAGTTTGTCTATCTAATTGGTAAAACAGGCACCGGAAAAAGTAGTTTCATGAAGACTCTTTATGGCGATCTGCCCCTTCAAAAAGGAGAGGGCGAAATCGTTGGTTACGACCTGCCCAGCCTTAAAGAAAGGGACATTCCATTTTTAAGGAGGAAGTTGGGAGTTGTCTTTCAGGATTTTAAATTATTGAATGACCGTACCGTACATAACAACCTGCTATTTGTACTAACAGCTACAGGCTGGAGTGATAAGGCCGAAATGGAAAACAAGATCAATGAGGTTTTGGATAAAGTAGGAATGAAAACCAAGAGTTTTAAATATCCGTATCAACTTTCGGGTGGAGAACAACAACGAGTTGCCATTGCACGTGCCTTATTGAATGACCCCGAGTTAATTTTAGCAGATGAGCCTACCGGGAACCTGGATCCGCAAACCAGTGTCGAGGTAATGGAAGTACTTCAGGAAATAAATAAAAATGGAAATACCATTTTAATGGCGACACACGATTACGCCTTATTGTTAAAATATCCATCAAAGACTCTTAAATGTGATGAGAACCAGATCTTTGAGGTTGTTCAAAAAACCGTTTAATTTCTTTCGAGCCTTTCTTCTATATAATCATTAAGTATCCTGCTGCATTTTTCGGCTCCTTTATTGGTAAGGTGGTCCGCATCCCGCAGGTCTGCAGCTTCAAAGCGAGCATCCTGAGATAACTTTAAAAAGTATGCATTCCCATATTTCTTTTCAAGAGCTTCAAGTGTTGAAGTGATATTCTCTTTCTTTTCAGAATTCAAAGAATCGTAATAGGTCTTATAAACTGGCATTTCTACTAAAAAAACACTTATCCCATTCTGTTTGCAGGCTTCGATAATTCTCTCAAGCCGTTTTGTATTTGTGGTGAAGTCTTTAAGCCCGTCCTCATGTTTTTTTACAATTATAGGTGTAATTTCTTCTTTGTCTTCTACAATATCTGAAGCGTCCTGCATTCCATAACCATTCTCAAAACAGTTTACATTGGTTCCGTTTTCAATATATTCCTGAAACAATTCTACAGATTTATTAAAGCGCCTTGCCAAAGAGACACTATATTTCTTTACATCGAAATCTGAAATAATAGGAACTTCGAGCTGCATTTGCTGCCTGTAAAAGTATTTTCGCCACAGGTCTTCCGAAGTATTGTCTTCCTGTGATAAACTGAAGTAACTAACTGTTAAAACAATTGCTTTCAAATCAGGCAGCTTCTTTGCATGCTTATTAAAAAGTAATTCGTCAAAATATAAACTCTGACTTACATTTGAAATGTTGAAAGTTTTCCTTTCAAAAAAGGTCGGATCCAGTCCGTACAGAGCATGAGAGTTTCCAAACAACAGGATTTCACTATCGGTATATTCTGTGATTATCTGTTTGTGCTTATAGGTGTAATTTGTTTCGGTAGTGCGATAAAAAAACTCCAATGCTCCCCATACCAGCAGAACCGGAAGCAAAAAAATAATTGTCTTTTTATACATCTTCTTCATTTCCTAAAATTGAAAATAGATAAATGGTTGTAAATCTCCTGCAAAATAAAACACACAAAACAGTACGATATAATAAATGGCATAGCGTAGCGGCCTTGACCGTATATATGCAATATCCAAAACATGGTCTTTATGACGTTGTATCCACTCCAACACCATATACCCCAGAAGAAGTACAATTCCACTTCTTGGAATATGAGGCATGGTAAAGAGCGATTCTGAGAACACGATCTTTAAATACTGAAAGGCATCTGTAATGGTTTCGGCCCTAAAAAAAACCCAGGCGACCACAACTATAAAAAAGGTGGCGCCAATATTAATGAATTGTCTAAATGTTGGTAATCTTCGGTCCTTACTATATGTGACATTATTCTTTAAAAATAAAATTACGGGAATTACGAACAGTGCATGAATAAAGCCCCAAAGAACAAATGTCCAATTAGCTCCGTGCCAAAGGCCACTGACCAAAAAGACAACAAAAATATTGAAGATCAGCCTTCCTTTTGATACTCTGCTTCCTCCTAATGGAATATAAACATAATCTCTAAACCAGGTTGAAAGAGAAATGTGCCACCTGCGCCAGAAATCTGCCAGATTTTGTGCCAGATACGGAAAATTGAAATTTTTCATTAGGTCAAAACCTAATAACCTGGAGGTACCTATAGCAATGTCACTATAACCGGAAAAATCTCCATAGATCTGAAATGCAAAGAATACTGCCCCAAAAAACAATGTGCTTCCAGATTGATCGTGATAGTTTTCGAAAATTGAATTAACGATCAATGCACAATTATCGGCAATGACCATTTTTTTAAAAAGCCCTCCCAATATCAATCGTAATCCATCCACATTCTTATTGTATTGAAAAGTACGCCTGGCCTCAAACTGTGATAATAAGTTTGAAGCTCTTTCGATAGGCCCTGCCACCAATTGAGGGAAAAAAGAAACGAAGGCAAAAAATGCAACCGGGTCCCTGGTCGCTGTTATTTTCCCTTTATAAATATCTATTGTATAACTTAATGTCTGGAACGTATAAAAACTAATCCCTACGGGTAGTAGGATACTCCAGGTATTCACATTAAAACTAGTACCAAATAATGCAAAGGAATCTACAAATGTCTCAACAAAGAAGTTGAAATACTTAAAGACCACCAGAAGCCCCAGGTTAAAAATGAGGCTCACATACAGTAATAACTTTCTTCTTGGTTGGGAATTGGTTTTTACAAGTGCTCTTCCCACAGTAAAATCCACTACCGAGCTCATAAAAATAAGCGATAAAAAACGCCAGTCCCAAAAAGAGTAAAAAATATAACTAACTACAACCAAAAAAAGATTTTGCCAACGTAGGGAGCGATTAAAAATCGTCCAGTACAGCACCAGAACAATGGGCAGGAAAATAGCAAAATCAAGAGTATTAAATAGCATCTAATCGTATACGCTAATTTTGTAAGCGGCAATCTACAAACAATCTACCTAAATTGCTAAAACAAAAATGTTATTTCTAAATACGGATAGTAGGTATAATTTGTAATTTAGCGGGATGTATAAAACGGTAAAGAAAATTGTATTCGCTCTGGTCCCAAGAAAACAATTAATTAAGCATGAGTTATTGTTAAGGTCCGTTTTTGCTTTCAGGTTTAAAGGAAAAAAACACAAATGCCCTATCTGCGACCGCAACTTGAAAAAATTCATCGAATTGGAAAACGGGGATCTGCTTTGTCCTTTTTGTGGTAGCCGGGCGAGAACCAGAAGATTGTTCACGTATTTACAGGAAAACGATCTATTGAAGGGTAAGATACTTCACTTTTCTCCCTCTAGAAGCCTTTACAGAGTACTTAAAAAAAATGCGGGAATTGACTATGTTAGTACAGATTTCGAAGACCAATTCATTGCCGATCATCGTTTTGACATTACAAATATAGATTGTGAAGAAGGCACTTTTGACCTTGTGGTCTGTTATCATATATTAGAGCATATTGAAGAAGATGAAAAAGCGATAAGGGAATTACACCGGGTATTAAAACAAAACGGCTTATGCCTTATTCAAACACCTTTTAAAGAAGGAAGTTCTATTTATGAAGATAAAACGATCACAAGCCGGAAAGATAGGCTTAAAGAATTTGGACAGGAGGATCATGTGAGAATTTATTCAATACAAGGATTAAAAGAACGTTTAAAGAACAATCATTTTGATACTATAACAGAACTATTCTTTGAAGATGACCCGTATTTGGGCCTCAAAGAAGAAACCGTAATTGCAGTCAGGAAATAAATTTATTCTGTTTGTTAGAAAAAAAGCCGTTATTAGAAGATTATTACAACTATGCTTTCAATTCTAATTCCCACATATAATTACAACATTACCTCTTTGGTAAAGGAGATCCATGAGGAAGTTGAGAAGCTGGATGTTGATTTTGAGATCAAGGTCCTTGATGATTGTTCACCTAATGTGGTTTTAGAAAACGAACAAATTACCAATTTCAGGAATACTACTTTCTCCAGGCTTGATAAAAACCTGGGGCGTACGGCCATTAGAAACCTATTGGCTAAAAATGCGCAATACGACTGGTTACTTTTTTTGGATGCAGATGTATTGCCAAAACATTCAAATTTTATACAAACATATCTGGAAAACTGTGAGAGTTCTTCTGCAGATGTAATTTACGGAGGCATTTCCTATCAAAAAAAGGCACCGTCAAAACACAAATATTTACGATGGCACTATGGTAGAAAAAGGGAGGCCAAATCTGTAGCCGAAAGGAACAAGGATCCATATTTCATAATATCTCAAAACCTGTTCATTAAGAAAAATATCTTCCTTTCCGTGAATATAAATGAAGAAAATCACTACGGATTGGATAATTTGTTCTCCAATCAGTTAAAAAGACAAAAGGTCAAAATTCACCATATTGATAATCCTGTAGTTCATCTTGGTATTGAAGACAGTGAATCTTTTATTCAAAAAGCCAAAAAAGCTGTAGAAACAACCGTAATTTTTGAAAGGAGAGGTTTAATGGACGACAATCTGAGGCCCCTTCAAAAAAGTTATTTGAGGTTAAAAAAATATGGAGCTACACGATTATTCAGCTTCTGTATTTCTCCATTTAAAAAATTGATGGAGCGCAATTTTAAATCTGAAAACCCTCATCTATTTTGGTTTGACCTATATCGCCTTAACTATTATATTGAATTAAAATCCAAACAGCGTGCCTGAATTTTCAATCATCATACCACTATACAATAAAGAGCGTGATATCCTAAAAACACTCAATAGCGTCTTTTTACAAACCTACACCAATTTTGAGGTTGTTATTGTAAATGATGGTTCAACAGATGAAAGTGAAGCGGTTGTAAAAAGCCTGAAGGATGATCGCATACACTATTTTTACAAAAAAAATGAAGGAGTAGCTTTAACTCGAAATTTTGGTGTTGCACAAGCCAGATCGATACATATCGCCTTTTTGGATGCAGATGATTATTGGCATCCCAGCCACTTAGAGAATTTGAGTTCTTTGATCAAAAAATATCCGGATCATTCCTGGTATGCAACAGCCTATGAAAGAAAATACAATCATAAATTAATTACCCCAATGCTTTCACCTGCAATGCAAAAAGGCAAAGATTGGAAAGCTAGTATAGACAATTATTTTGAGTACAGTTTGATGGACCCGCTTGCATGGACGTCAGCCGTATGTTTCAAGAAAGATTTTTTCGACCTTTTAAATGGCTTTGATGCATCCATTACACATGGTGCGGGAGAAGATACAGACCTGTGGATGCGAGCTGCCTTAAAGGCCCCTTTAGCATTTTCAAATACGATCACTGCCAGGCATAATTTAGACGGAAGCAACAGAATTTCACATACACCTACACTTACCAGGAATTTTATGAATATAGATGCATATGAACAGGAAGCGGAAAACAATCCATACCTAAAGAAATATTTGGACCTTAACCGTTACTCTTTTGCAATACAACACAAATTGGCTAACGATATTCCTTCTTTTAATAAGTATACCGAAAAGATCGATCTTAGTAATCTAACATCAAAACAGCGTTACTTACTGAAGCAACCAAAACAAGTATTGAAATTACTATTGAAAAGTAAAGGTTTTGCAGAAAAGCTGGGTTTAAGGTTTACTTCGTTTAAATGATTTGAACGCCTCGTATTCCCTAATATAATCTTCTTCTTTATAAACATCACTTACCAAAGAAAGGCAAACAGCTCCTGCCGAAAAGTTTTCCAATTCCCTCCAAATACCATTCGGGATCAATAACCCTTTGAACGGGCGGTTCAAAGTAATCACCCTGCGGTTGTACCCATCATCCAAAACCACGTCGAAGCTACCACTTAAAGCTATTAAAAATTGTTGCAGCTCTATATGTGCATGCCCCCCGCGTGTAGAATCACTGGGCACATCATACAAATAATACACGCGTTTTATATCAAAAGGGATAAGGTCCTTTTCTACCACAGAAAGATTACCCTTTGCTCTTGGGTGTACTATTTTAGGAATGTCCCTTAAGGCTATATCTTCAACTCTATCGTAACTCATCTTGCAGTATTTGGTTCCATTGGTTTGATATTTCTTTCATTGAAAATTGTCGTACCGAAGCTTTTGCATTGCTTCGACAACGTAGATTTAATTCCCGGTCCACGCACATTCTGTTGATCGCTTCGGCAAATAAAGGTATGCTTCTTTTTGAAACTAACAAACCATTTTCTTCGTGTTTTATTATTTCTGAAGGGCCCGATACTATATCCAAAGATACAACAGGCACACCCAGCGAAAGTGCTTCCGCCAATACCATTGGAAATCCTTCAAACTTACTGGTTAGTACCACGAAAGATGCATTGGCAATATATGGAAAGGGGTTTTTGGTATATGGCAGGAATAGTATATGAGAAGCACTATTTTGACTTTTAGCGAGCGCCTGTAATTCTTCTTTATCATTCCCCTCTCCCATTATCACCAGATTAAAATCTTGTTCCCATGCCTTTGATGCCGTAAAGGAATGTATCAAAAAAGTCAGGTCCTTTACATCGTCCTCAATCCTACCGTAAAAAAGCATGTACTTCTTATTTTTCAATTCTGAAGGAACTGCCAGATCGTTCTCGTTCCAATCGGGGTCATAACTATTGTAAATAGTATAGCAGTTTTGGATGCCTCTCTCTTTTAAGATCTTTTCGGTAATATATTTCGAAACCCCCACATTGAAAACATTCTTGTTATACACCTTTTTAAACTTTTCGGGCTTTTCAGTAAGATATAATTCCTGATGCGAGCTATGTACTACAAAAATCCTTTTAAAACCTCTGTACACATACCTGTCATAGAACATTTCTCTACGATACTCATTCTTGGTTCGATGATCGATAATAGCATCAAAATTATGTTGTTTAAGGTATTTACGCAGCATTTTAAGCCTTTTGAAACGACTTAAAAGATCATCCTGCTTTTTTTTAAATAGACCCAGATTGAACACGGTCCCCATATACGGGTAATCTATCTCATCTGTCAATAGTGTAATATGAACATCGTGCCCTTGCTGAGAAAGCATCCGTGATAACATTGCACAGGATCTTTCCGCACCTCCTTTTCCGAGAGAAATGGTGACTATACAAATTTTTTTATGCTTATTTTGCACTCTGGTGATTCATTTAAATTTGAAGTTAAGATAACTCCATGAAAATACTATTGATAGGCGAATATAATTCTTCTCATTATACTTTAAAAGAAGGATTGACTACTTTAGGCCATGATGTAACGGTAATAGGCTTTGGGGATGGTTTTAAAAAGAGAACCGTCGATGTTAATTTTACCAGAAATTACTCCAAAGGCTTTCCTCTTTTTATAAAGAAGCTTATCTATAAATTCTTTAAGGTCGACCTTACCTCCCTTCATATCAAAAAACAATTTTACAAACACCGGGACCTTTTTAAAAACAATGATGTTGTACAACTCATAAACGAAAATTCGTTCACTACAGTACCCAAAATTGAAAAAGAGCTATTGAAATATATTTTTAAAAACAATAAGAATGTATTTCTCTTATCCTGCGGAACGGATTATCCAAGTGTTAAATATGCTATGGATGGAAAATTTAGCTATTCGATCGTTACTCCCTATTTACAGAAAAAAGGAACGGCACAACAGTTTCTGCATGTTACCCAATACCTAACTAAAGATTTTGTCGGGTTACATAAGTTCATCTACAAAAGAATAAAAGGGGTCATTGCTTCAGATCTGGATTACCATATTCCGTTGACAGAAAATGAAAAATATCTGGGTATGGTGCCCAATCCTGTTAATACCAATCAGATAAAGTATATACCACAAAAAATTGATGGGAAGATCGTGATCTTTCACGGAATCAATGACAACAACTATTATAAGAAAGGAAACGACCTCTTTGAAGATGCTTTAAAAATTATTTCTGAAAAATACCCAGATAAAATCGAGGTCATCACAGTAAGAAGTGTTCCTTATGCAGAATACATTACCTTATTTGATAATGCCCATATCCTATTGGACCAGGTCTTTGCCTACGACCAGGGTTTTAATGCTTTGGAGGCCATGGCAAAAGGAAAAGTAGTCTTTACAGGAGCCGAAAAGGAGTGGTTAGACTACTATAACTTAAAAAAAGATACTGTTGCCATTAACGCACTCCCGGACCCCGCTCTAATTGCTGAAAAATTAGAGTGGCTCATTGAACATCCCGAAAAAATAGTAGAGATCTCTCAAAATGCACGGAAATTTGTTGAACAGGAACATGATCATGTTGCTTCCGCATCCTTATATCTTGAGAAATGGAAGGCTGCTTTTTAACTTTTTACTTTTGGAAGTCGAAGTTCAATTGAAATCCTGGTGGACTCACTTCTATTCACCGCTGCTCCATGGATTATAAAAGGAGAGAATAACAATGCCTCACCCTCTTTAGGATTAGGGCGTATCATTTGCAGATCCCCTTCTTTGGTTTTAAGGATACAGGGAACAAAATATGTATTCCCGTTGATAGTAGCTCCTTTGCTTCCGGTCCTTAAAATTTCATTCTCAGGAATTAAATGACTGCCGGGAAAAACCGGTAAGGATGTATGTTCATTACAACCTTCAATGGGAATCCAGACGTTTATTACATCTTCCCAATAGCTCAAATATCCATCTCTATGTGGCGGGTTGATATCTAAGGAACTGGGCCTGTTGATTCTTATCTGAATATGAGATTTCTGTAATTCTTCTACCCAGGAAGTAAGTGGATAGCCAAGAATTTTCCCAAAACGGTCTGTAAGTTTATCAATATCAAAATCGAAATCTTCATTCGTCAGGTTTCGTGTAATATCAATAACCTGAAGATGCATTTCATCATTAGTTACCACTTTGTGATAATCGCCCAGTTTGAAAGTATCTTTATCATATGGAATATTATTTGCTTCAAAAGCCCGGATAATATTCTTTTCAATAGAAGCCCTTAGGTCTTCAAATTCATTCCCTTCAAATGCATCGACAACACCATATCCCTGATGGCTCCAGGAAGTTTTGGAAATAACGCTATCCTTTTCTTTATAGAGAAGCTCTTCTTCTCCCCAAAAAAAATCTCCTTCCACCTTAAAATCATAAGATGTTCCATCCAAATACAGGTGACATGTCTCAGTAGCCATAGAAGCACAAATTTACAACTCTATTTATTGAAATGCTATGCATCACCCTGAATCTTTTCGGTCTTTTTAAAATAGCGCCACACCAAGAAAAATACCACCACAAAATAAATTACATACCTTATAAAATGTGCTATTACAACCCCTTCCACTCCATAAAATTCTGTGAAATAATATGCAAATCCATAAAATAATGCAAGTGATAAGATTTCAGAAAAAATAAAATTGCGTACCATTTTCTTTGCCAAAAATTGATGTGCCAATACTAATGACGCCAACCTGACAAAGTCCCCCAATAATTGCCACTTAAAAAGAGGAGCCATCTCAGTAAAACCCGGGTAAATGACATCTATAACAATATGCCGGAGAAAGAACACTAAGATCATCCCTACACCAAAAAGAGGCAACAATGTCTTATAGATAGACAATACCTCTTTTTGAAAACCTGATCGCGTATGGATGCTTGCGAATTTTGGAATTACGTATAAAGTGAAAATTGCCCCCGAAAAAACCATATAATTCTTTGAAAGCGTCGTCATAGCTGTCCAGATACCGGAATCGGCCTCGGTCATACGCCCGGTAATCATATTCCGGATATCGATCTCAACATACCCCAAAAGAATGGTAGAAACAAAAGACATCAATGAAAAAGCTAATAACTCTTTGGCCATGGGTGCTCTAAAAGACAGCTTTTTAAACTGAACATATTCTTTTAGGACTTTAACGAAAATAAAGAGCAGGACAGAGAATTGGATGGCCGGAGTAATGGCTATTGCTATCAATGCCCCATCAATATTATGTCTGTATAATAACACAACTGTTGTTGCTGCACTTAGCAAATAAGCTATAAGCTCGATCTTGGCAAACTTTTTATACTTCGAAAGGCCATTTACAACCCCGTTAAAAATACGTTGCATGGCTATTAGAGGAACTATAACCGCTAACAGTTTAATGATATAATCAAAATCTGAAGTTGTAAATAGATATTCACTAATGTGGGAGGCTCCAAAAAAAAGAATAAGGCCGGAAGAGATAGATCCAATTGCTACAAATACAAATGCCGTGGAAAATAATTTTTGAAGTTGCCCATCGTCTTCTTTATACTCTGCCACATACTTTACAACTCCATTGAATATCCCTAAAGAGGTCAAAGAGGTGAGCATTTGTGTAAGGCTGCGTAACTGCCCTATTTTAGCATACCCGGCTTCACCCAACATCTCTGCCAATAAGCGCTGAATAAATAAGCCAATTACCAGTCTAATGCTAATCACTACCGCATTTAAAGAGGTCATCTTTAACAATAGATTAGCGCGTATAAATTCCGGTACTTTCAATTAATACGAATTTAAAACTGAAATGATTGTACTTACCTCTTCACTGTTTAAAACCGGGCTCATGGGAATGCTTACCACTTCACGGTGAATTTTTTCGGCGACAGGGAAATTCAGATCTTTATAGTCGGGAAGCGCCTCTTGTTTATGTGGTGCTATGGGATAGTGAATAAGGCTGCCTATACCCTTTGTTTTCAAATAGTCCATAAAATCTGTCCTGTTTTGTACCTGTACCACAAAAAGGTGAAAAACATGGTCTTTCGCTCCGCTAAACCCAGGGAGTACCAGTTTATCATTCTTTATCTCTGAAATATATCGTTTGGCAATACTGCGGCGAACTTCATTGTCTTTGTCAAGCAAAGACAACTTGGTACTTAAAAAGGTAGCTTGCAACTCATCTAATCTGGAATTAAAACCTAAAATATCATTTACATATTTTGAAGAAGTCCCATAATTCCTAAGTTTTCTTATCTGAAGCGCTAATGCATCATCATTTGTTGTTACAGCACCTCCATCGCCAAGCGCTCCCAGGTTTTTGGTAGGATAAAAACTGAATCCCGCAGCATTCCCTAAATTACCGGCATACATTCCTTCATCATTTTTAGCACCATGGGCCTGGGCCGCATCCTCAATCACCAATAAGTCATGCTGCCTGGCAATTTTGCTAATCGCTTCCATAGGAGAAAGCCGGCCATATAAGTGCACCGGCATAATCGCCTTTGTTCTTTCAGAAATACTTTCGGTTAAATTTTTTAAATTAAAATTGAAGCTTGTGGTCTCCGCCTCTACCAGAACCGGTCTTAAATGAGCCTGTTTGATTGCCAAAATAGTTGCTATATATGTATTTGAAGCAACCAATACCTCATCTCCTTCCTTTAATTTACCCAAATTTTTATAGCCTTCCAAAATAAGGCGCAAAGCATCTAATCCATTTCCTACCCCAATACAGTGCCTGACGCCGCAATAGTTTGCAAAATCATTTTCGAAAGCAGTAACCTGATCACCCAGAATATAATACCCTGAATCCAGAAAGCCCTGAAATTGTTCTTTGAATTGCTTTTCGAATCGTTGATTGATCTTATGTAAATCTAAAAAAGGGATCATATAAGGACAGCTTCAAGTTTAGAAAAATTGGATGTATTTATTTCGTAGAATTCATGTACGACACTCCGTGCTCCAAAACATTCTTTCCAGTATAACAAACCTTCGTTTATGTTTTTACCCTGATTTAAATTGGACACTCCAAAGTCAAAATATCTTTTATGTTTATACCGCTCAGTAATTAATTCATGAAAAAGATAATCCAAACTTCCCAATTGTTGCTTATCCGCATTTGCAGAGATGTACTGTACATGTGCCACTTGTTTTGTTTCAAAAATAGTAGCTCCTGCAACTATCTTAGTATCTTTCAATACATTAAACTGACTTATATGTTTTGGAAACTTAAACGCCAATTGTTTTATCTCTTCTACCGAATGTACAGGTAAAGCATTGTGCCTTTGTTGTAGGTTTGGAATCAATATCTCATCCCAAAAAGACTGAAAGTTCAGGTTCTCTTCAATTGTCAGGTTGTTTTTCTCTGCCTTTTTAACACCTTCGATCCTGTTGGGCTGTATCTTCATAGGGTTGTTTAGGTCTATTGTACTTGAAACATCAACTCGTATACGCTTTGCTTCGGTTAAAAACAACAAATAATCTATTTCATCTGCCGGCTGTAAGTGGTAAATCCTCGGGACAGCTTTTAATTGAAGTGTTGTAATCTTTTCAGAATTCAAAAAGAACAACAGTGCCTTGAAAACCTGAAGTGTCTCGTTCAATTTTATTTTTTTTGGTAATACTAAACCACCGTAAGTAAGTCCCAGATGCGAATAAAGAATGTTGTCTTTTTTGTTTGCAGGAAGCACAGCTACAAGTTTTTCATCCTTTAAGACCATCAACGAGTGATCTTCAAATCGATCGCTATGGTACTCCATAAAATCACGCTTAAACAAAAATGTAGCGTTCTTCGCCTGAGCTATAAAATCATCCCAGGCAATTTTATCCTGTGCAGCATATTTTTTAACCCGGTAAACAGGTATTTTTTTGGTGATGGTGCTTTTCAAAAAAACAGTTGTTGGTTATTGAATGTAAAACTAAAATTATTTTTACATTTATCTGGAATACTATAACGTATAAAAACTATCTAAATTGAGTGGGCCTTTTTCATTGCATAAAAAAAACACATTAGAAAATTGGGTATTGTTTTTAGTATTTCTGGGATCTTTCCTTTTTTTTATCATACAGCCACCCCTTTATTCACCGGATACCTATAGTTATTTAAGAGCAGATATTTCCCGCTTTCCGGGGTATATCATTTACTTGCGAAGCCTACAATATGTATTTGGAAGTAACCTGGGCATTGCAGCAGTAGCCGGACACCTGCTGTTTGGGTTTATAGCAATCTATATATTATTTAAAAATTGCAGCAGCTTCTTTAAACTTTCGGTCTTCTTCAGGGCAATTTTAATAGGTGTTCTGCTTTTTCCTTATTTTTATCCTATAGAGATTGCCGTAAACCTTACTTCAGAAGGAATTGCATATCCTCTTTATTTGTTATTCATTTCATTTACAATTGATTTTATTTACAGAAATCAAGACGGTAAGATTTTCCATTTATGTATCGCGTTTATAGTATTGGTACTCACCCGTGGCCAATTTATAGTGGCTGCCCCTATTGTTGCCTTACTGTATCTGCTAAAAATGAAACGAGATGTATTAAAAAGAAAATATTTGCTTTACTTGATAATATTCTTGGTTTTACCGGTGATTACAGGTACTTTGGATCGCACCTACCGAAAGGTTTTCTACGGTTTTTTTGAAACAACCCCATATAGTTATGTAAATGCGATCACACTGCCTCTTTTTGTTTCTGAAAAAGAAAATGCAGGCTATATTAAAAATAAGGATCACCGGAATATCTTTCTACTATCCCATCATCGTATTGACAGTATGGGTTTGTTGAACTCTAAAATTAAAGGTAGTTATAAGGCAAAGTATAAGGTCTTCCACAACAATTTTCCTAAGATCTGTAACCAGAATATACATGATTACGGTAAAGCCTATTATAGGGACATTGGAGTTATACCTCCCATGGATTCCTTTAAAATTGAAGAAGCTTGTAAAAAAATGTTTCCTGTCTTGATTTCCAAAAACTTTAAAGAGTGGAGCGCTATTTATCTAACCGGTATCATTCATGGGTTTAAATCTGTTTTCATTCTCTTTTTTGTGATCGTTCTTGCCGTTGTATCTTTTTGGAGAACCATAAAAAGATTCCGGCCTAAAAGTTCGTTCATTTTCTTTGCTACCTTACTTATTTTGTCCAATGCAATGGTTGTTGGTATTGCATCACACTCTATTATGCGATATTTATTTTATAATTATTTCTTAGGACTCTTAATAATAATCATACTTTTGAAAAAAATTCTTCCTGAACATGAATCCTGAGCTAACTGTTGTAATGCCTTGTTTAAATGAAGCTGAAACGCTTGCCGTATGTATCAAAAAGGCACAGGCCTTTTTTGAAAGGGAAGGTGTTGCGGGAGAGGTGGTTATTGCTGACAATGGAAGTACGGACGGATCTCAGGAGATCGCCGAAAGCCTGAAAGCCCGTGTTGTCAATGTAACAGATAAAGGCTACGGAAACGCCCTTATTGGGGGTATTACTGCAGCTGAAGGAAAATATGTTATGATGGGAGATGCCGATGATAGTTACGATTTTAGTAATATGATGCCCTATCTGGAAAAATTGAGAGAAGGCTACGACCTGGTGATGGGTAATCGCTTTAAGGGAGGAATAAAGAAAGGCGCAATGCCTTTTTTACATAAGTATTTGGGTAATCCGGTACTGTCGTTCATTGGCAGATTGTTCTTTAATTCTAAAATTGGTGATTTTCATTGCGGATTGCGAGGATTCAGTAAAGAGGCCTTTTACAAAATGGACCTCAAGACCACAGGAATGGAGTTTGCCAGTGAAATGATCGTAAAAGCAAGTTTATACAATCTTAAGATCACCGAAGTACCTACAATTCTTTCCCCGGACGGAAGAACCCGTCCTCCGCATCTAAATACATGGAGTGATGGATGGCGCCACTTAAGGTTCCTGTTATTGTACAGCCCTAAATGGATATTCTTTATTCCGGGTATGTTATTGATGCTCTTTGGCGGTATCACTTCGGGAATTTTGATCTATAATCCGGTGACCATTAGTAATATAACTTTTGATGTACATACGTTACTATTCACATCGGGATGTTTACTAATTGGATTCCAGTTCATACTATTCTACGGTCTCACCAAGGTATTTACGGTTGAAAACGGCCTGTTGCCAAAGTCAAAGAAATATGACCGCCAATTCAAGTTCATAAACCTGGAAAGAGGATTAATTGTAGGAGCCTTATTTGTAATCGTTGGAGTTGTATTGAGTATTCTGGCCTACAATTACTGGCAGGAACTTAACTTTGGAGATATTACAAATTCAAACACATTGCGAATGGTAATTCCTGCCGTTACAAGTATGTTATTGGGTGTACAGATTATCTTGTTTAGCCTGTTTTTTAGTATCCTTGGCCTAAAGAACACTAATTAATCAAACAGTTTTATTTTTTCAAAAACGACTTTTCCACTGTCATCAATATATTTGTAAACACCTCTTGGAGCGCCTTCAGTGGTAATAATATAGCTCCCGTCATCCTGTAAATTATTTGTATATGAAGGGTCTTTACTCAAATACGAAAATAGAATTCTAAATATATTTACTGCCGATCTAAATTCTGTTTTCTTTTCCGGTAATACTCCATCTGGCCAACGAATGGAAAGTGCACTGGTGAAAATTGAATATACAAGATCGCGGTCCTGTGTTTTTACACCTCCTTGTTGTAAATACTCCATCCCAACATAACCTCCATGGTCCGCCATAATCATGATAAGTGCATTAGGGTCATTTTCTATAATGACATCGATCGCATCCATTAATGTAGTATTAGCCTTTTTAAGGTCGTTTATATACATATCTCTTTTTACCTTTACTGCATTTTCAACAGAAGTGTCTCCATTGATGTGTTTAGGGTTGAAGATCTCTATAAAAAAGAACTTAGGTGACTCAATATCCTCTGTTACATAGTTTTTAAGGGATGGAAGTATCTCTTTTTTGGTTCTCAGTCCGGTACTAATAAAAGGAATTTCACTGTAGTCAAAATTGCATTCATCGTATCCCATTTTGGGCCTGTTCAATAAAATATAAGGCATTTCGGTTAAGAGATATGTTTTATATCCATTGTTCTTGAATACATCCAAAACGGTATTCTTTGTTACGATCAGGTCCCGTGCATTAACGGCTTCGTTGGAAGAAGCATTTCCTTCATAATAATGATGCTTCATCATAAAAGTAGCACTGTTTGATGTAAGCGTAGCTTCATAATTGCTTCGGAAATCGGGGTAATGTGTAAAGTTATTTTCAGTTAAAAAAGATTCAAACGCACTGTTTTCAATATTGTAATAACCTTTATTCAATTCTGAAAAATTCACATAGCCATCCGGCTGGAGATAATATACATTTGGAGTAGATATAAATGTAACCTGAGCTATGTCATCCGGTTGCTGTAACCATTCATCAGAATAATCAAATATTCTGTAAAGAGAACTCAATAAAGTAATGACCCCTATCACAGCTAGTAATAATTGCAATGCAATTACTTTCTTTATATGCTTGTATAGAAAAAAAGCAAACAGTGCGGCAATGATAAGAATCCCCAGCGTGATCTTCTTTTGAATGCTTCCGTGCAAACACAGGCTCACAAAAAATAAAAATGTGAAAATATTTAAAAAGGGCAGAATGTATCGTTGCCACTTTTGTATGGAATGAATGGCGAATATTCGCTGAGATACACTAAACACTCCAATAGGAACAATTAAAAATATAAGGATGAAATAGCCAAGGTGTTCCCAGGAATTAACTAGTGTATAATTGTTGTTAAAGTAAAATAAAATAGGATACAAACCTGAAGCAATTGCTGCCAATACAGGGCTTACAGTAGTAGATCTTAAAAAAGTTTGTACAACGCTCATTATGGGTCCAGCTTTCTGTATTGTACTTCGTAATCTTCATTGATACATTCAAAAAAGTCTGCACGGCTTCCATCGTATAATGGAATGAAACTTTTGTCTTCTTCTTTATAATTCAATAACGAAGGGTCCTCGCTCAGGTAAGAAAAAATGGTTCTGAAAAGGTTGACATTAGATTTAAAGCTCAGCTCTTCGGGAACGTCACCATCCGGCCATTTAATGGACAGTAAGCTGCTAAAGACCGATATGGCCTCCAACTCGTTTAATTGTTTCCTTTCGACCTCTAACATATAACTTAAACCTACGTAACCTCCATGATCAGCAATGATAACTATCATTGCATTATCATCATACGTATTGATGATATTGATCAATTCTTTCAGCCAATCATTGGCAACTTCAAGCCTTTCCAGATACAATTCCCGCTCTCCCTCAACGCCCGTAGAGTACGACTTTGCATAGGTTACGTGGCTTGGAATGGTCTTTTCTATAAAATAGAAGTTATTCCTGGTGGATGTGTTCTTAAGCAGCGTCTCAAAATCTGAAACAATATCTGCTCCCCTAACACCACCGGAGTCATATAACTTCACTTTACTTTGGTCTATATTGCAATAATCAAAGCCTGATAGTTTTCGGTTCACCAAGAAAAAGGAATTATCAGTTATCAGATGTGATGTATATGCATTGTTCTTTAGGATCTTCAATACATTGTTATTATCTCCAACAATTATCTCCTGTGATCTGTACGTTTTTAGGTTTCCTCTAAAGGTATTGCTGTAATAATGATGCTTCATTGCAAACATCGAAGAATTAGAAGTTAGTGTTGAATAATAATTACTTCTAAAGTTGGTATAATTCACAAAATCATTCCGGGTTAACCATTCTTCAAAACGGGTGTCGTTATAATTATAAGGCTCTTCTCTTAATTCGGCAAAGTTTGTATATCCGTCAGGTTGAATAACATAGATATTTGGAGTCTTTTTAAACTTTGTTTCTAAAATATCATCTTCTACCAATGTCCAATCATCATTGTAATTCACCATAAAAATAGCCCTGGGTATAAAACTGACGAAGCTCATCACGGCCAGGAGAAGTTGCAGAATAACTATTTTACCCAGATGTTTATATACAAGCAAGCCCAAAAGTCCGGCCAGGAAGACCACCAGCACAAATGTCTTTTTGTTTGAAAGAAAGACCAGGATGCTTATAAGGCCGGAGAATACAATTATATTAATAACGCTCAAGCGATACTTTTCAAGGGGTTTCAAGAAAGAAAGCCTAAAAATATATTTGGAAGCTACTACAAAAAAAACCGGGAGGGCAAAGCATATTCCCAGTAAGAACAATAATTGCACCCAGGAATCGGCCAAGTCAAAATTGCTGTTATAATAATGTAAAAAGGGGTATAGGCCCGCTGCTAAAGCAATTAGTACGGGAGAAATATCTTTATTTTTCAATAAATTTTGCAACATATGGTACCTGCAAGTTAATGTTTTTCAAAAGTAACATTTCCTTCATCATCAATAACCTTATAAACACCTTTTGGTGCGTCTTCTTCAATAATCGTATAGCTACCCTCATTTTGAAGATTTTCCAGGTATTTCTCTTCTTCACTTAAATGAGAGAACAGAATTCGGAATACGTTAACTCCGGTTTTAAATTTTGTATCGAATTTTGGCGCTTCTCCATGAGGCCATTTAATTGATAGTTGTGTACTAAATGCCGAATATAAAAGGTCCCTGTCTGATGTCTTTTTCCTAATTTCAAGCATATGATCATAGCCTGCATAACCGCCATGATCCGCCATGATCATAATTAATCCTTCAGGATCCCTTTCCTGAATAAGGTCAATAACCCTAACAAGCCTTTTATTAGCAATTTTAAGATTCTTTTTATATAATTCAAGTTCTTTTGCAGCTCCTGTTGTCTCATGTTCTTTTGATGAAACATGGCCTGGCTTAAATATTTCTATGAAAAAGAATTTTGATCTTTCTTTATCTACATCTAAAAATGCTTCAATTGGCTTCAATATATCTTCTTCCCTTTTAAAACCATCTGTTATAAACGCAATATCATCATAATCAAAATTACAGGCATCATACCCCATTTCAGGAAAATTATTCAAGAGATAGGATATTTCCGCTATAAAATGTGTTTTGTAATTATTGTTTTTAAATATGTCCAGAACAGGATTCTTGGAAATGATGATTTCCCTTGCATTGGCAATTTCGGTAAAATTAAAACCATTATTATAATAATGGTGCATCATTGAAAAAGTTGCGCTATTTGATACCAGTGTTGAAGTATAGTTACTACGTATATCCGGGTAGCTCTTAAAATTATTTTCTTCTAAAAAATTCCAGAATTCTGTATTGTCAACATTATAATATCCTTTGTCCATTTCAGAATAATTCACATACCCATCCGGTTGTATGTAATAGATATTGGGACGTTTCTTAAATACGACTTCTTCAATATCATCCGGCTGTATGGACCATTGGCTGGAATAGGTCAATTGGGTTTTAATAGTAGGAAAGAGCCAAAACAAACCAACAACCACAAGTAAAAGTTGTATGGCGATCACCTTTTTTAAATATGCATACAGGTAAATTCCAAAAAGTAATGCGGCAACAAATATAATACTGCTAAAGAGCCATTGTGTTTTTGCATACAAACACAATTGTATGAACATAAAAAAGGAAAAAATATTTAAAAAAGGCAATATGTGCTTATCCCATTTCTTTAATTTGGGAGTTTTAAACAACTTGCTAATGACCAAAAAGGTTAAAACAGGTACTACCAAAAAGAAGACAATAAAGAACCCCAGGTGCTTCCAGGAATTGATCAGCGAATAATTATTCGTGTAGTAAAATATAACCGGATACAGTCCCGAGGCCAATGCGGCCACTACAGGTAGCCATTTTTCGTTATTTAAATGGCCGGGTATCCCTTGCTTCGTTTTGGTCGCCATCTTACTTGCTTTTAAACAAATATAATATACGCTTTGTTCCGGCTACAGTTTCTTTCTTTTCTAACTGAAAATATTTTTTGTATCCGTCTTCAAATTCATTTTCATTGTAAAAATCAAAATGGTTGATAAACTCGCGTTTTCTAACCAATAGCGATTGTACCCAGGAATCCTCACGGGTGGGAAACTCAATGATCAGGTTCTTTGAGAACTTTGCGAAAAATTCTGCAGATTTTTCGAAAGGCACATTGCCCGAAAGTGTAATATGATGTATTAGTGCCAATGCCATGGTAACATCAGGGGCATAATCCCGCAATCGTTCAATGAGTGAATTACGCTCTGTATTATTGAAGCCAATTCCCGGAGCGGGTTGCAATACATCGCATACAAACGGAAGCATATTTACTTCATTGTTTTTCTGAATTTGTTTGTAGTTGTGATCTACCGCATTGCTATCAATATCTGTTACAATTACATGTGGTACAGTGTCCAGAACAGTTCTGGCAAAGGTCCCGTCATTACCTCCTACATCAATTAATGTTTGAGGTTGTAACGGATTTACCCAGCCTTTTATCAATTCTTTCTTAGCTTCAAAAGCAGCAGTCTCATAATTGGTCTTGGTGTAATAATCTCCCCACTCGGTAGCTTCTTTTACATCCAGTTTTTTAATGTAATCAAATAAACTTTCCAATATATTGCTTTGCGCCTTTTTGGAAAG